>NZ_JBHUEK010000024.1:0-49925 GCF_042680725.1 Ferdinandcohnia salidurans | reverse complement strand
TTAATGTAAAATTTTTGAATATATATTATTTTTTTACATTCATGCAAGGCCAGTGGGTCAGGCCCTGCCTCTTCTAACATCGCAATACCACAAATGTAACAGTATTGAGTTGAATATTTATGACAAAGAAGAAGAACGGATTGCAAAAGGTGAAGAAATTCAACCATACGAAGAAAATGTGGTAAGATACGAACTGAGACTGAAAAACAGCCACCTGAATGGCATGAAAAGAAAAGATAAAGGAAAAAGCAGACCAAAGGAATTAAGGAGCTACTTTTCGTACCAGTTATGGAATGAGTACATGGAAAAGCACGTTCTACCAATTGTCCACCGAGGCGACTATTATAAGATCGCTAAAGCAGAAAAAAACATTGAAAACAGTCATTTCTCAAAAAAGAAAAAAGATGACCTTCGAGCATTCCTCGTCCAAATCTCCAATGGCAGTATTGATAAGCCTAAGAAACATATGTCTAAACCCACTTATCGAAAATACCCTTCGTGATCTTGAAAGTATCGGAATATCTCCCATTCTCATTCTAAAAAATCTCTCCACCCAAAACCACTCCACATTCCCAAGTTTCTTGAAAAATCCATTCAAACTTTGAATCGACAAAAAGTATTCCAAATGAAAAATCCCTTTTAGAGTTAGGTTCCGAACAAAATAGAAAAAATCTGTACCTAGGGATTCTTGCTGCTAAATCTAAAAATTGTTCATTGTTTCGGTACAATTAAATAAAATGTACAAGTCAGTTGGAATGGTACGGATTAGGAAGGAAGAAGTATTCTGAATATATGCATGAAGTTCATTACACCCACCCTTTTCAATCTAGGGTGGGATTCACATAAAAAATGTTAAAGAAGTATCCTTTACAACAGGACTTATTCGTGTAAAGGGAAAGAAGCATGTTCGTAACTTACGATATTTTGGTTAAGGTAAAGGATTGTATCATGCACAGTCCCAAAAATAATAAAAAGAAAGTTTAGAAAACTACCATACCAAGGAATTGAATAATAGAGAAAAGTGAATGTTATGGTAAAATTAAGGGAATAAATCATATAAAAAAGAAGGTAACAAAATGGAGTTTTTTAATGAGAAACTTTTGTTTATAGCTTTGTTTATTTTTATCATCCATTCGATAGAAACACTAGCTTATGCAGTGAGATTATCAGGAGCAAGAGTTAAGATGATAGCGTCAGCTTTATCACTCTTTAACATAATGGTGATCGTTTCAAGATTAGCGAACATGATGCAACAACCTTTCACTGGTAGTTTAATTGATACTGCTCCAAAAGAGAATGCTCTTGAGTTTGTAGAGATGCAATTTCGAATTCTTATTGGTGCATCTACAGTTGGAACAGTATTTGGGATTATTCTACTCCCTACATTTATAGCGTTATTTTCAAGAGCTATCATCCATTTGTCAGAAGAAAGAGGCTCTGTTCCTACCTTAATGAAAAGGATATTTTCTTTTCATTATATAAAACGTGGTATTACACATTTTAGTCTTCCAAAGTTTTCATATTTGCAGGATATGAAGGTAAAGGATATACCGATAAATCTATTTTTTGTAAATATGATTATAACGGCAATTTATACAATCGGCGTATTATCTGCACTATACGCTGCATTGTTAGCACCAGAAAGAGCCTCTACAGCAATTATGGCATCAGGATTAATAAATGGTATAGCAACAATACTTTTGGTTATCTTTGTAGACCCAAAATTATCAGTAATAGCTGACGATGTGGTTAATCAACGAGGAAGTTACAATAAACTAAAAAATATGTCGTTAATGATGGTTACTTCAAGGTTGTTTGGGACAATACTTGCTCAATTCTTTTTTATCTGGGGGGCAAAATACATAGCTTGGTTTACAAAATTCATAGTTTAAAAGTCTAATACAAATGAGTGCTAAACAATTAGAAAAAGAGCCTATGGTGGGCTCTTTTCTCTTTACCGACTGTATTTGCATTGAAAATCCATTAGAGATTGGCAAATTAAATCTTGGATTTTGTATTGAGGGTAGTATTCCTCACAGAATTTCTTGAATTCTTCATAAAGCTCTGTGTTCATTTTGAGGCTCTTATTTTCATACTTTGCTACTCTACTGTAAATCCTTTCATCAAGCATCAACAATTTATTGGATTGGTACATTTGGAGCAAACCTTTTAAAGTGTCAAAGTGTTCCTTGATAAAGGCTAGTTCGGCTGATTCATCCTTCTGTTCCACTTTTAACCGCTCGTCTTCTGATCTTACGAATGGGTAATACTGTTTGTCCGATTGGTGGTAAAAGTAATCTCCGGCCCTCATTTCTTTTGTAAATGTGCTGTATGGGATACCGAACATCTCAGCTACTTTCTTTAAATCATACTTTTGTAATAGAAGGTTCACTTCTTCTACTCTTTTTGATGGTTTCGTTGTAAAGAATGTGTCTTTGTCCATGTGAACAACTCCTTTCCTTTTATGAAGATATAGTATTATAGATAGAAAGAGTCTTATTATTCCAACGGGGAGGAAATGCAATGAAAGAAACCGAAAAGGAATTTGTTTTGCCTATTACAACCTATCTTAATCAAAAGATTGTTTTTGATTTGTTGGCGGTAATAGAGGATGGATTTGCACAAGTAACTAATCTAAACATCTCAACAACAAAAGGTAGCAAGACAACTGGTAGTGTTGATGGTGAAGGTGGATTTGGGCTTTATGGAGTAAAAACAAAAATTAAAGCTGCATTTGGAAAGGAAAATAATAGTAGGGATGAGAAGAGAGTGCTAATGAAGAAAGAGTACATACCCCAACGTCATTATTTTCAAAGTTAGTATCATTTTTGAATGAAAAAGAATTAATCAAGGATGTATTAAGCAGTGAGGATCTACAACAACTAAAAACAGGTAGTTTCGTAAGGTTCAATAGTGTTTTGGAAAAAAACCCATTAGTTTCATTATTGGATTCAGTTGAACAAATAGGTGTCATGGCAACGAGTTTTCAAGAAAAAAAGGGTAGTAAAAAGAATAACGATCAGGACATTCTTAAACAGATTAAGGTAATGAAGAAAGGCTTGGTGGAAAACGGTATTTTAGATTTAATTTGTACGATAAATACCTCTGAAAATTTAAAGGCCGTAATTCCTGTCTATATGGATTATTTTGTTCATAATAATTTAAATGAAATCATTGATGGGAATTATACAGTTATTGGAAAGGTCGTTAAGGTGGTTAATGACTCAGATGATAATATTAATCTATTCAGAAATACTGGATTCAATTTGTTCAAACAAAATACACTTGATGGCTTGTTTAGAACAATGAATAACGGAGTTGATGAACAACTTGACTTTCCAGATATTGAATCCAAAATCTCTGCACCTTCTTTGTTGGTAATACCTATAGCTGTTTATTCTTGATTCGTAATTCAAATTAAAGGTGAAATCCACTGCTCAAGAATATTTGCTATGGTTTGTCTACACCTAGCACTCTACGCATGTGGTATACGGAAACATAATCTAAACCTAACATAATAAACGATATCTAAATTAGTGGAAGTTTGAAACGAGTTCCGCCTCTTTTTTATAACAATTACTGTAAAGTACAACGATACTACTGAAAGAGTGGCTATTCTACTTTTGCTTGTAGTTTCACTAACAAAAGCAATGGAATTTCCATTTACTAATAATTTAAGTGCATATTGATGCATTGGGTGGTTAGCCGCTAAAATTCTCATGATATTGCTGTACCCTGAAACAAGTATGTGAATCAATATTTTTCTTGGCGTTACTGTGACGGTATATCATAAAAACGGTGGAAATACTATTTTGACTTTAAAATGTCATGAAAACACTTCTCATTAAAAGAGAAGTGTTTTTATTTTATGTGAAAAGCAGTAATATCTGCAAGAATAGACAGATTTTTAGAATCAGTTTACAGGTTTTATAATATTAAGCCACCTTATTTTTAAAACATTAGAAGGCGGCACTAATTTTCCACAAAACAAAAAGTTCGTCATTCACCGCCCCGATTTTCTCCTACGCCATTTTACAAATAAAAAAATCGCAACCACACACAAAATAAGTAAGATCACCTTCATAGATTGTTCAATCCAAGTGAAAACGAGCTGCCATTGGTTACCGAATATATAACCGATTCCGATGAATAGAGATACCCATAAAACGGAACCTGTATAAGCATAAAGTGCAAAAGTTCGAAATGGTACCCGAATAATTCCTGCAAAATAGCTGTTGAACTGTCTGACACCTGGCAAGAAGAAACCAAATAATAGCATTTTGTTGCCATATTTCTCATAGGTTTTTCGTGTTTTCTTAATATGCTTTGGCTTCAGAAACAACCATTTCCCGTATTTTTCGATTAGTGTCATCCCAAACTTGTTCCCGATCCAATAGGTAGTTGTTATACCTACCAAGGAACCAGAGTATGCGGCAGTAAGAGCTGGCAGAAGATGAAGAACATGCTTGTACGATAAATAACCGGTGTATGCAAGTGTTGAGTTGCCAGGTGGAATCGGAGAAGCAATTAATTCTAAAGGTAGGCCGATTAGCAACACGAAATATCCATATTGAGCAAACAAGCGTTCTACAATTCCCATAATCCTTCCTCATTCCTGACTATGCACGAGTCTAATCAATCCGATAAAATTAGCGTTTGTTAACAACAAAACTTTATACGTGAACGACGTCAAAATCGAGATTTTGTTATGGATAAAATGGTACTATTGTCATGAAGTGCCCATAAAAAGAAAATAGAGGTGTTGTTATGAAAGAAATCCTCACTAAATATATGGCTAAATATACATCGCTAACTGAAGCTGAGCAACAAGCTATCCTTGACGCTTTAATGATAGAGAAGTTTGAAAAGGGGAGCTATCTGATTAAACAGGGAGATTCTCCAACGGAGAGATGTTACTTTGTATTGAAAGGGTGTGTCAGACAATATCAAATGGATCAGGATGGAAAAGAGGTGACTACCCATTTTTTTACGGAAGAACAAGCTATTTTGTTATTCAATATGGAAGAACCAGAACAATTATCCAAATTTTCATTAACATGTCTAGAAGAGAGTCTATTGGTTGTGGGTGATGTACTATCTGAACAAGAAATGTATAAGCAATATACGGAGCTTGAAACCATGACTCGGCGCATGATGGAAACCTACCTTGCCCAGGCGCATAATGAATACGCAACATTTATTCGATCTTCTCCAGAAGAACGCTATAAAAATATCATCCAACATCGACCAGACCTTCTCACACGTGTGCCTCAACATCAATTGGCAAGCTACCTCGGTATGACACCAGAGTCCTTAAGTAAAATTAAAAAGCGAATTCAATCATAAACTATCCCATTTCACATACTTCATAACTTAACCTCCAGTCACAGTGACGCCCCGAAACGGCCCGAAGTTTTGTCGAGAGTTTATATGATAAACTTCAATCAACTTTCAAAACTTGTTTTCACTTCTTCCTCACCGGAATCCAAACCTCACTATCCGCGTAATCTTCTTTGTCTTTATCCATCTTTGTGAACGAAAATGAAGGGAAATTGATGACTTCTTAATCGGAAGAGGGAAGCCATTTTAGAATAGGTTTTTACCATGGTATTTTTGTCTTGCTTTTTTTGGGAAAATAGCAACTCGTGTGGAATTTTAAAGTTGCTGATTAATGAGTTGTTGGAGCTTTCTCTCATGCTGGGCAGTTTTGTTTAATAAAAAGTCTACTGTTTCTTTGTTTTCTGTCAACTCAACACGCATTCCTTCTTGTTTCTTACCTAGCCTGTCCAGTCGCTCATCTACACGGGCAAAACCTAAATTCATTTCTGTGTGCATATTGTCCATCTTGGATTCTAGATCGAGTTTTTAACTTTCCAACTTATCGTCTATTTTCTCAGAAAAAAGTTTGAATGCATGCAAGATTTCTTTTAGCATTGTTTCCTGTTCCATCTTAATTCACCTCCCTCTAAATAAATAGTATAAATGATATTTTCGAGCAATGGAAGGTGATTTTAATAGTATCATTCTACTCATAACGGAAACCATTCTTTAGAACTGATTCTCTTCGTTATTATTTTAAAAAGCCACATTGCTTTATTTCTACTTAAAAAAATCTGTAAAGCGCTTACGTATAATGTATAGTTAGTTTAGGTACGATGGTTAACATCTGACCCTTAATGGGAGATGAGAGGGGAATTATAATTGGGTAGAATTATTTTAACTTCGGAAAGTGGCGCGGATTTACCTTTAGAATGGACAAGCAAACACTCTGTTCAAGTGGTTCCGATGCACGTTATCATGGATGAAAAGGATTATTTAGATGGGGCGTTGCCGGTAGAGGATATATATGATTATTATGAGCGAACCAAGAAAATCCCCTCCACAACTGCAACAAATGTTTATGAATATGAGGAATTCTTTAAACAGATAAAAACGAACTTTCCCGATTGTGTCATTATTCATATAGGTTATACGTCTAAGGCATCTTCTTCCTTCCAAAATGCCATTATTGCAACGGAAGAGTTAAATGATATTTTTCTAATTGATGCATTGAACGTTACGGGAGGACTAGCTGCTATTGTGATGTATGCAGTAGATGTAATAGCAAAAGAACCTACGATTGATCCTGAACAGTTAGTCAAAAAAATCGAAGCGATCGTCCCGAAATCCAGACTGGCTTTTGTTCCTGGCAGTCTAGAGTTTTTAAAAGCGGGTGGAAGAGTCAGTAACCTTGCTTATCTCGGAGGAGCTTTGTTGAAAATTAAGCCATGTATTGAATTAATAGATGGAAAACTCACATCTACTAAAAAGTATCGCGGGAATATGAGTACCGTCACGGAAAAACTGATCCAAGATTATTTAAATCAATACGACATTGATAAAGGTCAAATTTTTTTAGTATACTCCCTTGGCCTAGATGAAAAGATTAAGGAAAGAATGACCGATGTCGCAAAAGAACATGGATTTGAACATATCAGTTGGATACAGGCCGGCGCCATGATTTCCACCCATGCTGGACCAGGCGGATTTGGAATTGCGGGCTTGGAAAGATAGAATAAAGTCACAGTGACACCCCGAAGTTTGTCGAAGGTTAATTAATCGGATGGGTGGCCCCCACCTCCCTACAGAAGAGAGGTGGGGAAAATGATAAAAAGCAATATCTATAGCATTTCAATTAATTTTCAGTTAGTTTTCACTTCTTCCTCACCGGAATCCAAACCTCACTATACGCGTAACCTTCTTTGTCTTTATCCATCTTTGTGAACGAAAACGCAGGGACATTGATGACTTCGTAATCGGAAGAGGGAAGCCATTCTGAATAGGTTTTGGCCATGGTTTCTTGTAAAGTAGAAGGAAATGGTCCTTCATTTGGGAAGATTGCCCATGTACATGCTTCGACTGGCACTTTGTCTAATCTGTCACTTACTTGATTTTCAGTAGTTAACACACCGATCATGTGGGTTAGATCTCCCTCTTCTTTTAAGAAATTCTCGTCCGCGTTATAGGATGCATTCACAATTTCATAAGGTTCTATATTTTGAAGGGCATGCATTTCTGCTTTTTGTTCCTCAGTTATGCTTTTAGCTAGTTTTACAATCTCGTTATTTACCCCTTCAAATTGCATAGGTACTCGTTTACTTACACCGACTAGATTAAATGCAGGTTTGTCTTCAATTCTAAACTCCATGGAAGTTCCTCCTTTTACTGTAATGACGAATGAAAGCTTGGGAAACGACTTGCTTATCCCTGTTTTGATGACATCTGAGGGTAAAAAGCCACTCCATTTTTTAAAGGCTCGCGTAAAGCCGTCTACTGACTGATACATATATTTGAAAGCGACATCCGTTACTTTTTTTCCGTTCAATAAATCCTTATTGGCCTCTGACAATCTTCTGTTTTTGATATATTCACTAAGCGTCAATCCTGACATGTAAAAGAAGATCTTTCTGAAGTGATAGTCGGAAACCCCCGCATATTCAGAAATGCTTTCAAGAGTTAGGTCTTCTGTTAGACTATCTTCTATATAATCGATCACCTGGTTTAACTCCTTTAACAAGTTATCCCTCCTTGTCATGTCTATATCATAGCAAAGCAGCTTTATTCCTACTCGACATTTTTAACATGAAATATATCGAATCGAACGTGTATACAAAATATTGGAGGATTATAAAAGAATTTGTCGAAATAGATTACTAATTATGTAAGATTTATACATATTGTGAGGGGATAAGTATGTATGACTATTTAGACAGATTTAAATTATGTTATCATGGCACAACAAGTAACCATGCACATCATATTGTTGATGCAGGAATTGATGTTAATAAGGGGTATAAAGCAGTGGACTTTGGGCAAGGATTTTATACAACAAGTTCATTTGAACAGGCAAAAAAACATGCCCAAAAGCTTTGGAAGGATGCTAAAAATAACTCAATTTCACCAGCTGTTGTTAGACTTGAACTAGATGTGATAAATTTAAAAAAATCAATAAAAAATCACCAGCTTTCTAGCGGAATATTTGAAGTTGACAATGACGATTTTTATTATTTTGTGTATAATTGTCGTAAAGAAGGCCTCAATGATGATGTTTATCATGACCATGATATTGTGGCCGGTCCACTAGCTGACGGAAAACCGAATACATCAGTAAAAAGGCTTAGCCGTGGCTACTATGAGTGGGAGGATTTTATTAGAGATCTCAAGCCTCATGGACCAAATATGGATCAATTGTCTTTTCACACCGTACGTTCTCTTCAATACATTATTAAGAAGGAGGTTCGTGAACTGTGAATAACAAACCAGGAAATATATCTAATTTTGATAGCGCAGATATTGAATACTTTTTAGAAGTGTATGATCGTCTGCTAAAAAGATTTGATAGTGATATTGCGAAAGAAATTCTATCACAGTCATCATTAATAAATCGTCTTAAAGAAGACGCTGAACATGTACATCATCAAGATCCAGAATACTGGGTAGATCTCTCGATAGAGCAGTACGTTACTAACAACAAACTTAATATGAGTACTTTTGTACGCTGATATTCTAAAGATACCTTACTTAATGAAACCTCCCTAGTTACTATTAGGGAGGTTATATTGATTCTAGGTCACAGTGACGCCCCGAAATGCCTCGAAATTTGTCGAATGACTTCTAATCGGAAGAGAGAAGCCATTCTTAGGTTTTTGCCAAGTTGTCTTGTATTGTAGATGGGAAGATACAGCGCTTGATCCAATTCTTTCATTAGTTTTTGCATGTTTGGGAGACATTGATGTATAGATGTGTTGTTCAATGAAAATAAAAGGTAAAAAGATTACGAAAAGGAATGAAAGAAATGGCAACTAAAAAAATGAAATCCGATTGGGCAGAAGCCAAAAAACGTTGTCGGTTGAATCAGGCGGATATTCAGATGGCAAAAGAATTAGGCATGACACCAAAAAGCTTACTAAAAAATATTCCCGCTCCTAATCAACAATGGAAAGCACCAGTGAAAGAATGGATTCGAGATTTATATGAAAAAAAGTTTGGGAGGGTGCTTGGGTAAAGATGGAGCCGCATAAAAAAGAATTGACGGTAAATGAAAAATTAGCGATTTTAAGGGCCGCTGATGAAATAATTGGACAAGGAGGTAGATCACTCCTAGCTAAAATCTTAAAAGGATCACGTGAAAAAAAGGTTCTGGCACTAGATTTGGACCAATGTCCCGTTTATGGTTATTTCAAATCAGAAACAATAGCTGATATTTTGGAAAAAGTAGATTGGATGATTGATTACGACTTTTTGGATATAGAGTACTCTGGAAAGCTCCCAATCATTGTCTATACGAAACGCGGCTGGACTATTGAGTCCAATCAACGAGCGGATGAATTTTTGCAGGAGTGGGGTAGGTGGATAGAAGAGGAAAAGCCTCTACCAGATATGGAGTATTTAAAAGACCGTAATCGAGAAATGATATTTTTATTTTTAGATAGGATAAAAGAGACTGGGGATCCCAAATATATTCCTTTCCTCCAAGCCTGGGAAAAAATAGATTATAAAAAAGTAAGAGCAGAGATTCAAGTAACGATAAAGGCCATTGAATCAAATAATTCGGTCGAACACGCTACTGTACAAAATAGAAAAGTAGAAATTCAAAAAGCATTAATTGGTTCTGCACCGCAAGACTTAAATCTAAAATGCTGGGATTGTGGCGGTCGTTTTACGTTTACGGTTGGGGAACAACAATTCTATAAGCAAAAAGGCTTTGATTTTCCAAAACGATGTGAAGAATGCAGGGATACTCGAAGGTTTGGAGATTTCGTGGATTATTAGGTCACAGTGACGCCCCGAAGTTTGTCGAGGGTTTATAGGATGAAAATAGAAATTCCAATTATAAAAGGCATGGTTCTTTTTCAGAAACCATGCCTCAACTATTATGCCTGAAGTTTACGTTTTCTTATGACAAGTAGCGATCCACCCGCAACTAATAAGATAAATCCTGCTAGTAGCAAGTTATAGATATTGGTTGCTGTAACGGGTAGAGTGTCACCATTCTGCTTTGGTTGTTTATCAGTCTGGTCGTTATTTACGTCTTCAGCATGCTGTTCATTTTGATCTTTGTTTGGTTCGTTATTAGTTTGATCTTGATTATCGCTCTCTGGTTTTTCAGGTAGCTCTGGTTGTTGCTCCTCATCCATTGGTTGTTCGGGTTGCTCAGTTGGTGGCTCCTCAGGATCATTTTCATCCTCTGAGTCTGAACCAGCTGCTTGTTTTGTGAAGGACCAAATGTCAGACACTGTTTTTCCAGTATGATCGTCTTCAACAACCACATACCATGAGTAGAGGTTTCCGTTTGCTAGGCCTTTCCAAATGGTTTCCGCGATTTCGCCACTTTCTACGTCCTCATCTTTGCCGATTTCTGTATCGCTATACACATTTACAGAGAAATAATCGGTCGCAACTTGTTTTTCAACGGCGCTTAAGTCCAGGTTAATGATGAACTCATCTTTTTCAGGATGGGCATCGGTATCATAGTAGTTATAGTCATCTAAATAAGGTGAATACGTATTTACGATAATGCGATGATTGTCCTGATCAAAATGCAAGAGTCTCATGTAGCCTTGGCCACCTTCAGGGCCAGCCTGATAATCGGCAAGCATTTGATACACGGTACGATCTGGTGTGCCGTCGCCGTTATCATCAATTTCATCAATTAAGGTTTGCGCTTCATGATAATGTCCACTCAATACCGCGATGACATTTTCATTTGGAACGACAATCTCGTTATAAAGCTTTTCACCTAGTGGATGTCTTGTTCCAGTTGCAAGTAAGTACTCATGGAAGTTTAGTATCGCCATTTGATCAGGGTGAGCAGCAAGGACGTCATTTACCCATTGAATTCCTTCATCAGTTACACCCCAACCTAGGTACATCATAATATAGTCATTCCCGCCGGCCGATATTAAATCATAATGCCCACGGTTGTTCAGGTAGGAACCGCCATAATAAGGTTTGTTCTCAAAACGATTCTCACCAAAGTAACGATAATAATCAGTGTAATCATTGTTCACTTGATTCACGTCATGATTACCAGCTAGGACGCCATATGGAATATTGTGCTGGTCTAAAACGCCCATATATTGGTCGGCGTAATTCCACTGGCTTTCGTCTGTCGAGACGTTCACTAAATCTCCAGTATGGAAGATATACTCAATCTTCATTTCGTCTTGATTTTCGGCAATCCATTGTGTTTGACGATCAAAGATATGTGGGAAGCTTTCAGTGTAAAATTGAGTATCTGACATCCATACAAACGAATAGTCATACTCGTCCGGTGTGCTTGGGATTTCATCCTGCACGAGAACATTAATTTTACTGTCTTTTACAAATGTATGAACCTCAACATTTCCTGACAGTTCAAAATCTTCTTCTCCAGCAATGCGATAATCGATTAACTCCCAATCACCCTTTTCATGATTCCACGCGTACATGGAAACCTTTCGTCCTTCTAGTGACTTTCCTTTCCAGTTGAGTTCGACAATGTCATTTTCATCAACAGAAGAATCAACCTTTACATCAAAGCGATGATAAGGAAATTGAGTGTGTGAATTGTTCGTTAAATATTGTCCATCCTGCTGTGCAACAAGGGCAA
Organism: Ferdinandcohnia salidurans; assembly: GCF_042680725.1. NCBI lineage: Bacteria > Bacillati > Bacillota > Bacilli > Caryophanales > Bacillaceae > Ferdinandcohnia > Ferdinandcohnia salidurans. Next base: position 37,795 of record NZ_JBHUEK010000024.1, on the reverse strand, counting down.
TATCTTCTTCCGTAAAGACTTGTTCTCCTGCTGGAACCTGTGTTTGAGGTGGTTCCGTATCAGAAGCGTTTTTATAGCCTCTAATATGCTCAGTTTGACTCACATCATATTTGTAGCCTTGATAGAATGTAACATCGACTTTATCGTTCGTCGGATCTGTGACTTTTACTTTTAAAACCGGGTCACCATTAACGATTGCTCCATCTGCAGGTGAAGAAGCTTCAGGCATTTCAGGATTTTCATTCACAACTGAGAAGTGAACAATGTGTTCTGTTTGATTTCCAACTTTATCAACCGCAGTCATGATTAGTTTGTGTTCTCCAGGTGCTAATTTGGAGGATGCTGTTTCATATGGAAGTGAAATAACCTCACCATCAAGGGTGGTTACGAATGATTCAACACCCGCAATTTCATCGAATGCACTTCCTTCAATTTTAAACGCACCTTTATACTTTTTGTCTTCAATAAGATTTGTTTCAATCGTTGGAGCGGAATTATCCACAATCACCTTTCGTTCAAGGGTTTCATCAGCATCTTGAACGGTGATCAGATGTTCTCCATCCGATACGGTCGTTGTGTCCCATTTCACGGTTTTAGAGAGTGCGTGATTGTTCGTGATTGTAAAATGAAAATCAACGAATGGGTTACCATCATTCATTTTTAATACTTGATCTGGATTGTTGTAGGTTGGGTCTGTTAATACAGTTCCATCCGAGAGCACAAGGCGGACATTTTTTAAGTCATAATCATCGCGATTTTCACTAGATTCTAAGTCAAACGGTGACGCTTTGTTTCCGGAGCGAACCGTGATGGTATTATTTCCTAGAGTTAAGCGATTAGGCTCAATCGGAATACTAAAGGTTTTCCACTGAGTCAACCAATCTTTATCCATTAGGTAGAGCACTTCTTCTCCCATCGTCACCGCATTTTGGAAGTACGTATTCAAGCCATTTACATCTAATGCAAAATACGCAGTTCGCTCCACAGAATGATACGTATCGCTCGTAAGCTCTGTGCCATCTACCATTAGCGAGACGTTGTCAGGTGCATCATCAGCAGATGTTCCTTTAAGAATCACATCGCCAGTCACGATGTCGTCTTCTTTTACATTCAGACGAAGACTCGATTGATCATGGTCGGTTGTAATGTCGACACGATACGTATCACTTGTTTTTTCATTCCTTCCATCTGAAGCGACAAAGTAATAGTCGACAAAGTCTTTCCCAATTAACTCAGGAGAGTAGATGGTTGAATGAAATAAACCACTCGTAGAATCCTGTTGTAAAATTTTCATTTGGTATTCATCTTGGTCCGAAATTTTATAGAAAAGGCGGACCGATTTCACTTCTTGGTCATCGAGTACATTGGCGGCAATTTCAATATTATCTTTTTCCGCTATTTCAGTAACCTCTGTTTGATTGTCAATCACAGGTGCAATTGTATCTACAGGAATTTGCACAGCTTCTCGTGGAACTTGGTGTGCCTCAACGCTTCCAGGAGTTGCATCTTTGATTTCAAGTTTGATTTGCTGTGTCGTCTGATCGGTTGGATACCCGTAGACAATTCCTTTGTCAGCGTAAGTATCATCCACATTCGGTACATCATTATAATAGGCAAGTGCCACTTCTTTATGAGCATTCGTACCGATCACAATCCCACGCATACTGCCATTCGCCATACCGCCTGTATAAATGCGAACGATATTCTCATTTTCTACTAAATTAGAACCATAGTTTTGGTTAAAATCCGCTACAGTTGAATCGCCATTTTGGTCATTGATGATCCAAAAAACGAGTGTTTTTCCGGCTGGTATGGTGACATCTTCCGGAACCGATGGCCATACAACATCTGTACCTGGGTCCGTGCCGTAGCGGTAGTAAATTTTATAATCTTTAAAATTAATATCTTGATTACTATTATTATAGATTTCAATAAACTCATATCCGTCAGCTGAACCAACATTTGTGGTGTCTGGAACAACTTCTGTAACTAATAAATGTGGGAGCGTACTATAATCAATATCAATCTGTTTCACGTTGATACTGTATTCGCTCGTTTTCTCAGCCTGAACCCCATCTGATGCTTCAATATAATAGATGAGATCTGACGTTACACTCGCAGCTGGAATCTCAGCTGAGTATGTGCTCGTGTTCTCCACACTTGGGTTCATTGAGATGGCTGTGAAATTCTCGGCATCCTTTTCTTTATAATGGAGAGTAACCAATGGGATTGCTAGGTTATCCGTTACGTGTGCCTCAATTTTGACGGGTGTATAGGCATCAACCTTGTCTACCTGAGTATGCTCAATCACAGGTGCTTCCGTATCCGTTGGAATTTCTGGGAGTTGCACAGGAACAGCGGGTGCCTGTTTATCCGTAATCACACCTGGTGATGGAGGGGCCATTCCCTGTAATTTTTTCATTACGGTCCCTTGGTCAGGATACTTGTATTGGATAACAGCGCCAGTATTGTCATTGTCACTTCCTAAATAACTCGCGGAAATAACCTCTGCTCCTTGTAGGTCTTTTAAAACCAATGCACGATTGCCGCCGTTCGCAAAGCCAGGAAATGCATCAGTAAACTCGACGACTTGTTCATTTGTTAGCTCAGTACCAAATTGAGCGTTAAAGTCTTCTAATGGTTTATTGCCGTTATTAAACCAGAAAACTAGTTTTTCCTGTGGCTCAATCGTTGTAGCAGGGATTTGGAAAGGGAGCTCTTTTCCTGTATCCGTATAATGATAAATAAATGAATAATTTGTTAACACCTGCGGCTGGTTTGTATTGTTATAGAGCTCAAAGTACTCATAATAATCTGTGCCGCCACCCTCAGAATTTGGAGAAATCTCCGTAATCAAAATAGGTGGAAGTGAATCATAATCAGGCTCCACGATACCTTCGATTGCCACGTCAAAACCATCTTTTTCAGGAAACGTAACCCGATGATTTGTGTCCGTTACTTCGATGTAATAACGTAATGTTTCATTTGTTAACGATTCTTTAGGAATGGTAGCTTGATAGATTTGGCCATCCATTTGCGTCATAGACAACTTCTTAAACTCACCATCCGGTTCCGTTTGATAATAAACAGAAGCTAAAGAATCTTGATGATCGTCAGTAATGGTTGCTGAGATGACAAGGTCTTCTTTTGCACTCGCAGTTGTGATTTGTTCATGAGTAATAATGGGTGCTTGGTTTTCTTCCGCTACAACTTCTTGTTGGGGAACCTGCTCAGCAACAATGGTACCTGGCGTTGGTTGAGCTTTTGTTTCAAGCTTTTCCATCTCCACGCCGGTTACTGGGTATTGGTATTGAACAACTAGTCCATCTCCAATGTCATCTTTTAAGTAATTGGCGACGAGTAGGTCATTTCCAGCATGGTCTTTAATCACGACTGCTCGATTTCCACTATTGTAAAAATTAGGTGGTCCACCAAATTCGACTACATGGTCTTCAGTTAAACTTGTTTGATATCTTTGATTAAAATCAGCAAGTGTTTTCTGCTTTGAATTATGCCAAAACACCATACTTTCTTTTGGTGCTAATGTGGTTGGGGCAAATTGCATATCCACATCGGGTGTGCCACTTACATCTGTATAGCGCAGACTAAACGTGTAGTGGTCCAATACAATCGGTTGATTCGTGTTATTGTAGACCTCAAAATATTCATAATCGTCAGCCCCTAAATTATTAGGCATGATTTCAGTAATCAAAAGAGGCGGGAGTTGTTGATAATCAATCGGTTCCTCTACTTGCTCAATTGTTTGTTCAGTTTCATTACCAGTTGTGTTCTCATCTGGTTGTTCAGGAATAGAAGTTTGTTCCACTTCCTCTTTGTTGGATGTAGAAGTAGGTTCACTTACTTCTGCTTCCGAGTTTTCTTGCGTTTCTTCTTCGCTAGGCTGACTATCCGTTTCTGTAGTTGGAGAAGCAGGGGCTTCCGTCATTTCAGTGTCAGCTTGGTTTTCGTTCGGGAGAGCTTCTTCAGGGAGAGCAGGGGAATCTTGTACATCAGACTCCTTGTTTCCTGAATCTGAAATGGAATCTTCTTGTTTTTGGACTTGATTTTCTGGTTGAACTTGTGAAATAGGAATTTGTGAAGCTTCTTCTGCCATAGCTGACGGAACGGCTAATCCTAAATTCGATACGAGAATAGCTACTGTGGTTGTTACGGCTAACCCTTTTTTTAGATTTGCTTTTTTCCTCATAATGCCTCCTTAAAAATGTAAAGATTTTATGTATTCCACTACAGACTAACGACAAAGTATTGATTTCATTTATCCGAAATGTAAAAAACATGTAAATATTACGAATTTCGGCAAAAGTTGTCATGTGGCTGTCATATTCTGTCCTTGAATATAAAACTCCACTATTTGGAAAGGTAAGGAAAAACAATCAAAGGAGATTTACCTATCGTGAATATACAATCTGGTCAATCAACAAAGGAAACCGTTGCTACACTTATGCTAAAGCAGCTTGAGATGTGGGGAGTTAAAAGGATCTATGGGGTTGTCGGCGATGCCATTATTGGGTTAATGGATGAACTTGCAAAGCAAAATACCATCCAATTTATTGCGGTGAAACATGAATCGGTTGCCGCCATGATGGCTTCAGCTGAGGCGAAGTTAACAGGGAGGCTTGGTGTTTGTCTTGCAACGATGGGACCTGGTTTAGGAAACCTACTCAATGGTCTTGGCGATGCTTATATGGATAAAGCACCTGTACTCGCAATTACTGGACAAGCTCCGACACAAAAAATCGGGACTGACTACAAGCAGTATCTTGATCAACAAGAATTAATCAAACCACTCGCAGAATATACGACCTTGCTTGCGCACCCAGATGCGATTATCGATGTGTTAACAAAAGCGATGAAAACATCACTTGATAAGGGTGCAGTTACTCATCTATCGATTCCTAAAGATCTTTTTGAGATGAATTCAACTGCAAAAGTTCAGAGAGAACCAAAAATGATACAGACTACCACATCTATAGAAGAAAAAGAAATCACAGAAGTTGTGGAAGTAATGAAAACCGCAAAAAAACCAATGATTTTAGCTGGCCTAGGAGCAATACAGGCTGTAAATGAAATAGAGAAATTAGCAGAACTTTGGGGAGCAGGTATCCTTGTAAGCCTAGGTGCAAAAGGGGTCTTTCATCAATCCTGTACGAACTTTTTAGGAGGAATTGGACAAGGCGGAAACCCTCATGCTAAAGAGCTTTTTCAGGAGTCAGATGTTGTTTTATTAGTAGGGAACTTATGGTGGCCGGAAGGATATGTGCCAAAGCAGGCTAAATTGATTCAAATTGATGTTGAGAATGAGAATATCGGGAAAGGTATACCTGTTAAGTTAGGTATTGTAGGTTCAGCTGAAATGCTGGTCCCATTGTTAACGAAAAGTCTTCATAGCGTTTCACAAAATCAAACATGGGTAACAAACATCCAGAAGATAAAAGAAACGTGGGACACACAAAACGAGCAAGAAGGCTTACAATCTTCCCAACCGCTCCATCCATCAAGAATCGTTAGAGCCATTGAAAATACTGTTCAAGACGATGCGATTATTACTCTAGATACGGGGGATGTAACCGTTTGGTTCAATCGCAATTTCCGCTCAACTAATCAACAAATCATCTTTTCAGGAGAGTGGCGAACAATGGGATTTGGTTTGCCTGCCGCTCTTGCAGCCAAACTGTGCTTTCCAGAGAAGCAAGTGGTTGCTGTAGTTGGAGATGGCGGGATCGAGATGACTTTAGCCGATTTATTAACGGCTATCCGATATAACTTAAATATCACAGTCATCATATTCAATAATCATGCGTTACAAATGGAACGCGATAAAATGATAGCCAGCGGAAGCATTCAAAAGGATGTGGACTTAACGAATCCTGACTTTGTAAAAATTGCCGAAGCTTGCTCATGGAAAGGATATTTAATCACAGATGAGAGTGAATTAGAGGATACCCTTGAAAAAGCACTTTTACATAATGGGCCAGCATTGATAGAGGTTGATACTGCACCAATTTTTCACCCGGAAACAAAAGGCTGACCGTGGAAAGCTAGTGTCCCGCCCCCAATCGTTAATGGGGGTGGGACACTTAACTGGAAATGATTCGATAGTTTACTAGAATAATATTTTAGTATAAAATAATTGTAGAGCATTGTTGCTTAATCTTTATCTAGAGCGGGGGACCCAAATTCTTCATGCGGGATTTTTTCCGCTATTGGTGAATTCTTAAATAGAAGGGGCTTATTGTTTCCCATAGTCCTAACCTGAAAGCTAACCTCGTAAGCAATCGAGAGGAAACAGTATGGTAGAATAGTGAATCGGCAACAGCCGGTTTTTTATTACCTTATCTTTCTATATGTTTTCCTTACCTAAGTAATCAGAATCAAATTATTAAGAAGGTGGGGTAATTTATGAAAAAATTCAAGTTAAGTTTGGCTAGTCAAATTTTGATTGGTCTTATTTTAGGTATTATCGTTGGTGGCATTTTCTATGGAAGTGAAACTGCCCAAAGTGTCCTGCAGCCATTCGGAGATCTTTTCTTACGATTAATTAAAATGATTGTCGTGCCGATCGTTCTTTCAAGTATTATCGTTGCGATAGCTGGTGTTGGTGATTTAAAATCAGTCGGCAAGTTAGGTGCTAAATCCCTAACATATTTTATTGGAATGACCTTGGTTGCGATTGCAATCGGCCTTATTTCTGCAAATTTATTCCAACCTGGTGCTGGACTAGTTATGGACCAGTTAGAGCAAAGTGATATCTCAGGTTATGTAGAAACATCAGAAGCGCAAGAAGGAAAATCCATAACCGATACACTACTTCATATTGTTCCTACAAATCCGCTTCAAGCGATGGTTGAAGGAGATATGCTAGCAACTATTTTCTTTGCAGTTGTTTTCGGTCTTGGAATTGCAGCTATAGGTGAAAAAGGAAAACCGGTTTTACGTTTCTTTGAGGGTATGGCAAATGCGATGTTTTATGTGACAAATTTATTTATGAAATATGCCCCGATCGGTGTATTTGCATTAATTGGTGTAACTATTTCAAAATATGGATTTGAATCACTTATTCCATTAGCCAAGTTAGCCGTTACTGTTTATGGAACAATGATTTTCTTTGTAGTAGTTATTTTAGGCCTATTGGCTAAATTTATCGGTTTAAATATATTTAAATTATTGAAGATGATTAAGGAAGAGTTAATCCTTGCTTTTTCAACATCCAGCTCGGAAACCGTACTTCCGAGGATTATGGATAAAATGGAACAGGCAGGAAGTCCAAAGCATATAGCGACTTTCGTTATACCAACAGGTTATTCTTTTAACTTGGATGGGTCTGTTCTATATCAAGCTATAGCGTCTTTATTTATCGCCCAAATGTATGGTATTCACTTAAGCATTGGGGAACAAATCATGCTAATGTTAATATTGATGGTAACATCCAAAGGTATGGCTGGAGTTCCAGGGGTATCCTTCGTAGTGTTATTAGCTACGTTCAGTACAATGGGTTTACCAGCTGAAGGATTGGCATTCATTGCTGGTATTGACCGTATTCTAGATATGGGACGTACCGCGGTTAACGTAGTAGGTAACTCGTTGGCAGCACTAGTTATAGCTAAATGGGAAGGTCAATATAACCCTCCAACTAAAGTTGAAGCTGTTCAACAAGCATCGTAAATATGTGATATTAGTAAGCACATTCCATCAAATAGGAATGTGCTTGTTTTAGGTTTGGGACAAGGGACCTGTCCCTGTGTCCCTAAAAGGCAAATACGTGGTTGCCTATTGTGGTTGAAACGGTACGACTTCTTAGATAGGAGCTCGATGTTTTATCAGGGTTGTAAAAGAATAATGCGCCATTTGTTGGATCTTCACCACTTAGTGCACGTTTTGCAGCTTCTCTATGTTGGTCGTTAGGAGTTGCTGTATGTAACGCACCATTTTCTGCTGGTGTAAATTGATAGTAACCGTAGCTTTTTTCAAACAAGACATCTTTAATAGTATTAGGGAATAAGGGACTATTTACACGATTCACAATTACAGCTCCAACGGCAATCTGTCCTTCTAAAGATTCACCTCTCGCTTCACTGTGTATCATTTTCGCAAGCCATTCGACTTCTTCCTTGTTCACTACTTTCTGTTGTTCAGCGGCGAATGCTGTTCCGCTTTGAACCGGAGCCGGTGTACTTGTAACACCAGAAGGAATCGTCAACGATTGTCCAATCTGCAAACTATCTGAAGAAAGATTATTCGCCTTTTTGATCCCATCCACAGTAGTGCCGTTACGTGTGGCAATGCTATATAACGTATCACCGGAAACAACCTGATGTGTAGATTTATTGTTTTGTGTAGGAGTAAACGCTCCGTCAGAAGGAATCGTCAACGTTTGTCCAATCTGCAACATATCCGAAGAAAGATTATTCGCGCTTTTTATCCCATCCACGGTAGTGCCGTTCCTTGTTGCAATGCTATATAACGTATCACCGGAAACAACCTGATGTGTAGTTGTATTGGTTTGAGTAGGAGCGGACGCACCGCCAGAAGGAATCGTTAACGTTTGTCCAATCTGCAAAATATCCGAAGAAAGATTATTCGCCTTTTTGATCCCATCAACGGAAGTGCCGTTCCTTGTTGCAATGCTATATAACGTATCACCGGAAACAACCTGATAAGTAGTTACATTGGTTTGAGCCGGAATGGCAGTAATGCCAACAGGAATTGTCAATGTTTGTCCAATCTGTAGAGAATCCGAATAAAGATTATTCGCGTTCTTAATTGCATCCACACTTGTTCCATTAGCTTGAGCAATGCTATATAGTGTATCACCCGCTACTACAGTATGGCATAAAGACTTCGTTTGTGGCTTCTTTCCAGTTGCTTCAGCTGCAGAGGCTTGAGTTGCAGGCAAGGTTCCAAGACCTAAGGCGGATAGTAACACTCTGCCTGCCATAATCTTAACGGTTTTAACCTTCAATGCAGGAAATATTCTTTTTACGAAATTAACAGCTTTTCTTTCCATATCAGACTCTTCCACTGGGGATGAGATTCCTAACTCAGCAGAGTACTCGGTTAAGTTTTCATCAAGGTATAAGATTACTTCAAATCCGTCTTTCGTTTCGTTTAGTTTATATCGTGAAAAACTTTCCACCTATTTCACCATCCATTTGTCCTTTTCTACCCTTTACTATCCCCAAGTTCTATCTTTTTACAAATTTAAATCGTGTAATTGGTGAGGAAATAAGAGCAGTGTGATGTTATAAGAACGGATTGAATGCATGAGAATGTCGAAATGTGCTATTTTAATACATAATGATTCTTAGATCGTCTATATTCAAGGGGGCAGCATGAAGAGGGTACGTATGATTTATAGCTTATTACTTATATTTTTTATAACTGCTTTAGGTTTTACCATTTACTTTTATGAACAGGTGCAAACGATTAATCAAGAAATGGAAGAGGTTTATTCCCCAGAAGCATCTTTACCAAAGTATCATTTTGTATTAATAGTGGAGGAGATGGAACATGAGTATTGGCAATTAATTGGTGAAGGAGCAAAGACTGCTGGACAAAAGTATGGTGTAGTAGTGGAGTATATTGGGCCTGAAAGATCAAATACAGAAGAGCAATTGAAACTCTTTGACAAAGCAATTAAATCAAAAGTGGATGGTATTATCGTCCAAGGCCTTAACGAACATTTTACCGACATGATAAACAAAGCGGAGCGTCAAAACATTCCAGTTGTAACGATTGATACGGACTCTCCCGAAAGTATGCGGCATGCTTACATTGGATCAGATAATTACATGGCTGGCCAATTAGCAGGGAAAGCGTTGGTTGAAGATACTAATGGCGTAGCGAATGTCGGTATCATCACAGGTAGTTTGGACAATCCTCATCACCTAGAACGTGTAGAGGGATTTAAAGATGTTGTGGAGCAAGTAGAAGGCATAGAAATTGTAGCGGTTGAAGAGTCAAAGATTACCAGGGTAGAGGTAGAAGAAAAGGCGTACAACATATTAACGGAACATGAAAATATTACTGCCTTTTTTGGAACGAGTTCCTACAATGGGATTGGAATTGTGTCTGCAGCTAATTCTTTACAAAAGGAAAATGATATGTATGTCATTACTTTTGATACAATCGATGAAAATATGGATTTATTAGAGAACGGGGAAATTGAAGCAATTGTGGAACAGCATCCTTTTGAAATGGGATATTTAAGTGTAGAACGAATGGTAGACATTATGAATGGCAAACAGTTTAAAGAAATTACTCATACCAATTCATCCATTATTAATAAATCTACTTTGGATTTTGAAAAAGAAACAACGGTGGTTCCTTATGATAAAAATTAGAACAAAATTACTGATTTATTTTACAACCATCTTACTTTTAATTGTAATTTTGTTTGTTGTTCGTGAGCAGAGTAATCAAAGCATTATGGAACTTCATAATGAGAATGATGAGTATTTGTTTCTATTAAACGAAATTGCGAAAAAGACAAATCAAACATTTGAAACGTTACAAATATACGTATACGAACCGCTACCTGAGAACCTAATTGATTATCAAGAAAGTAAGGAGCAACTCGTAGAACTGCAACAAAGGTTTAAGGATATGGAAAAGGAAAGTATAACGAAAAAAAATTATGTGAATATCATGACCAGTTTTCTAGAACAAACCGATAAGACAGTCATTGCAGTAGAAAAGAAAGATATTGAGGCCTACTCATTATTTATTAGTGAGGCGAATAAAACATCCACCTATATACATGAAGAAACACTTAGTTTGATAAACAATGAGCTAAGCAATTACCAAGCAATAGCTAAGTTATTAGATGAAAAGATTACTTATATGAAAAAGATGGCGATATCGATTCTAATTGTCATTATCCTATTAAGTATCTTATTTGCATTATGGTTTTCCAATGGGATAACTAGCACCATAGAAAGACTTTCTCTAGCAGCTAAAGAAATATCTGCTAGACGCTTTATGGGAGAGGATGTTGTTGTTTCGACAAAGGACGAACTTTGGTTTTTAACAAAGACGTTTAATGAAATGAAGAGGAATATTCTTGAATCAATGAGTGAGATAGAAGAAAAGGCTAAGATGGGGCAATTACTAAAGGAAATGGAATTAAAAAGCTTACAAAACCAAATTAATCCCCACTTTCTTTTTAATACATTAAACACCATTTCTAAAACATCTCTCATCGAAGGAGCGGAGAGAACAAGTGAACTCATTTCTTCAATCTCGACGTTACTCCGATATAATATAAGTAGTCTTGATCGTAAAACAATATTGAAAGATGAAGTTAAAATTGTAAAAGAATATTTTTTCATTCAAAAGACGCGGTTTGGAGATCGAGTGGATTTTATCGAAAACATTGATCCAAATTGCCTTGCAATTCCAATACCTTGTCTTACGCTTCAACCGATTGTGGAAAACGCATTTATTCATGGAATTGAGGATATGGCGGAGGGAGCCAAGATTGAATTACATATTTATGAAGAAGATAATCTGGTGTGCATAGAAGTTAAGGACAATGGGGTAGGAATGGATGAAGCGACACTACAAAGCTTGATGGATCCAAACGACAGCAACGAAGTAACTATGATAAAAGAAGGTACTGGTCATTCAACTGGAATTGGCATGAGAAATGTAATTAACCGTCTTGCGTTGTTTAAAAAAGAGAGTAAAGTTGAGGTGTTTCAAGTATAGGAGAAGGGACTACAGTACGAATTATATTAGTCAAAACGTAAAGAAGAATAAGTGAGGATTTTTTTATGATAAAGGTCATGTTAGTGGATGATGAACAGATTGAAAGAGATGGATTAAAAATAATGCTTAGTAAAAAGCGGGTAAATTTCGAAATTATTGCTGAGGCTAAGAATGGAAAACAAGCAGTTGATTTAGCTATCTTACATAAGCCAGATTTAGTCTTCATGGATATAAAGATGCCTGAGTTTGATGGCTTAGAAGCTATTAAGAGAATCGTTTCTGTTCTTCCGCAAACAAAATTTATTATGGTCTCAGCTTTTGATACATTTGATTATGCTCGAGAAGCAATGAAATTTGGGATTAAAGAGTATTTATTAAAACCTAGTAAAATATCTGAAGTAATCGAGGCTTTTGATCGGATGGTCGAAGAAATCGAAAGTGAGAAGCAAAAAGAAAATGAAACAAAACAAATAAATCGACGACTTGAAAGAGCAAGTTCCTTTATTGAAATAGAATTTATTGTTTCCTTCATTATGGATCACGTTCATGAGTTTAATGAGGAAGATTGGGAAGAATGGCTAGATCTTGAGCATAAACAAGGTTTTGTTGCTGTTTTTACATTCGAATCAGATCATCTGCATGCTAGTCGAGAAGAGAAAAGCCACTGGTATCGAGTGTTGAAAGTAACAATTCATGACGAGTATTCCCATTGTCTTGTCGGTCCTTTGACAGGCTTTCAAGTACCTGTTTTGAGGCTATTAACGGACGAGGATTATAAAAATCATAAAATAAGAGAAGAGTTTGCTCGATCGGTTATCCATCAAGTTCAACATTCGCTTAACGAATGCCACTTATATGTAGGGATAGGGAGTATTATTTCTGATGTTAATCAGTTTTCTATTTCTTATAAGGAAGCAATCGATGCTTTAGAGCTAGCCTATACGCAACCTAGTGCAGCCTATATGGTATTTAATGAGCGGATTAAACAAAGGCGCAAAGAATTAGTTCCTTTTGAAATTGAGAGGGAACTGGTTGATGCTGTGAAAAAAGGTGATAGCCAAAAAGGCTTACACATGTTTGAACTTTATTTTCAGTCTATTCAACAGGCCTCAGACTATCAGGTTAGACCGATCCATAAGGCGATGGAGAACTTTTTTATTGTATTATCGCGTGCCTTAAAAGAGCAAGGATTTGAAGAAGATATAGTGACAGGCTTAGGTCAGTTCGCTACAGCAATGCAGATTAAGGAAGCAGCCAAATCACACCTCCTCATGATTATCGAAAGTTTAGCAGAATATCGTTCGAATGGTGTACAAACATTACTACTAAAAGCTAAAGAATACTTAGACAAAAATTATGCTAAATCAATTTCTCTCGAATCAATTGCTGTAGAAATTGGAATTAGTTCTTATTATTTAAGTAAGTTATTCAAAGAGCGGTTTCATCTTACAGTTATAGAGTATTTGACAGCTACGAGATTAGAAAAGGCAAAAGAGCTATTATTAACACGTATGTCATTAAAAGAAATTGCACTAAGTATAGGTTATAAAGATCCAAATTATTTTAGTAGAGTATTTAAAAAGGAACTCGGAGTGTCTCCAAGTGAGTATCGAACGAAATATCAACCGTAAAAACAACGATAAAAGTCGTTGTTTTTTCTTTTTTAGGCAGGAGAGATTTAGATGAGGGACAGGTTAAAGGTTTTGATAGGTCCAACATAATGTTCAAAAAAACAAGATAGTCTAGAAGTTTACAAGATAGTGAAGATGAAAGCGAAAACATTAATGCGCTTACATGATATTTTATATACATAGAAATCAAATGCTACCTACTTCAAGGTTTATGAAAGCGAAATCATGTTGAGTTTTAGTTCTTCGTTAGGAGGATAGTGATTTGATTGAGGTAGGTTCCTTTTTAAAGAAAGTGTAAGGGTTACCAAAATAGTAATCCTTTCAAGGATGAGAGGGGGAAGAAAGAGGGTAGTCTCTTTCAAAAGGATATGAAAAAAAATAGTAATTTTTCGATTGTTTTAATTACATTAGTAGCCACTCTTGGTGGTTTGTTATTTGGTTATGATACAGCGGTAATTTCAGGAGCTGAAGGAGCGCTGCAAGCTTATTTTACAGACAGTCTCGGGCTGAGTTCACTTGTCCATGGGATCACCGTATCAAGTGCTTTAATTGGCTGCATTATTGGTGGTCTTGTATCCGGTTACTTTGCATCGAATATTGGACGAAAATATTCGCTTGTTGTAGCAGCGGTCTTGTTTATCGTTTCAGCACTTGGATCAGCATATCCTGAATTTTTATTCTTCACAAAAGGTGAGCCTTCGATCGAATTATTGATTACATTTAACATCTATCGAATTATCGGTGGAATAGGCGTTGGTCTTGCTTCAGCTGTTGCACCCATGTATATAGGGGAAATTGCACCACCCAAAATTCGTGGTACATTAGTATCGTTAAATCAGTTCGCCATTATTTTCGGTATGCTGGTTGTGTATTTTGTAAACTGGGGGATTGCGAAAGGACAATCCATCGTATGGATAAATGATATCGGATGGCGCTATATGTTCCTTTCGGAGGTAATACCAGCAGCTATATTTCTTGGGCTATTATTTACTGTACCTGAAACACCTCGATATCTTATTCAAAAGAATCAGGATGAGAAGGCGATGTCTGTTCTTACTAAGTTGTACGAAAAAGCTGTCGCTAAATCAACTTTAATCGAAATTAAGTCATCTTTTGATGACAATAAATTAAAATCAAACCTATTTTCATTTGGGAAAACAATTGTTGTTGTCGGAATTCTGTTATCCGTTTTCCAGCAGTTCGTGGGGATTAATGTGGCACTCTACTATGCACCACGTATCTTTGAAAGCATGGGAGCGGCAAAAGATGCTTCGATGTTCCAGACGATTATTATGGGCTTAGTCAACGTTGTATTCACACTTATCGCGATTTTCACTGTTGACAAATTTGGACGTAAACCGCTCTTAATTATTGGTTCAATCGGTATGACAATTGGGATGTTTGGTGTGGCTGGCATGGCTTTCACAAACGTAATTGGAATAGGTACACTAATTTTCATTATCATTTATACAGCATCATTTATGATGTCCTGGGGACCAGTCGTTTGGGTACTTCTTTCAGAAATCTTCCCTAACAAAATTAGAGGTCAAGCCATGGCGATTGCTGTGGCTGCACAGTGGGCGGCAAACTATTTTATTTCATCGACTTACCCAGCAATGATGGAGTTTAGTGGAGGATTAACATACTCCTTCTACGGAATTATGAGTCTTCTTTCAGCGGTTTTCGTATGGAAGTTTATTCCTGAAACAAAAGGACAATCACTGGAACAGTTAGAGAATTTGTGGAGTAAATCTAAAAAGACAGTAAGAGAAGGAGCTATTCAAAGCAAAAAAAGAGTAGTGTAAAGCTACGAAGTGGAAGTGAAATATCTTATTTTAGTAAAGAAGCCAATCATGATGTATTGGCTTCTTTTTTATATGATAAATTATCGATTTTGGGACAATGGACCTGTCCCTATGTCCCATTAAAGAAACATCTTTTCTAATTCTAATGGTTCAATGTATTCTCCGTCTTTGAATGCGCGCATGTTTCCACCGGAGATTTCATCGATAAGGACAATTTGTCTGTCATCGCCAGTGCGTCCGAATTCGAATTTAATATCATATAATTCGATTCCTTTATTAGCAAGCTCGTCTTTAACGATACCACCGATTTGTTGTGTAAGTTTTTTTAATACCTGATATTCCTCTTTAGACAGGATACCGAGCATGTCCAAAGCGTCTTCACTGATGGGAGGATCTTCACGACCGTCATCTTTTAAGGTTACCTCAACAAAAGCATCGAGGGCTTGCCCTTCTTCTGCATATAAGCCGTATCGGCGAAGAAAACTTCCAACAGCACGATATCTGCAAATAACTTCAAGACCTTTTCCGAATACTTCAGCCGGTTTTACTGTCATGGTTGCTTGTTCGATATCAGCATCAATATAGTGAGTTGGAATTTCTCTTTCATTTAATATTTCGAAAAAGTACTTAGTTAATTTTAATCCAGCACGACCTGCACCTTCAATTGTTAAACCAACAGTATTTGCACCTGGATCAAAAACACCATCAACGCCTGTTACATCGTCTTTAAATTGAAGTAAGTAATTTCCGTCCTGCAATTCATAGACATCTTTTGTTTTACCTGTGTATTTAAGCTTCATGTCAATCCCCCTATGCGAAATTCAATAACATAATAATCATAAAGATAAAATGGTGTTTGTACAAGAGTAAATACGAAATATTTTAGTATAAATACATATGAATGTTAAGATTTTGGTGGGATTTAAGGGAATAATGATAAAAAATATAAAATTCCTGCGGATTTAAAGCGAAAATCTATTCTATTTAACTATCATTCATAGACGAGTTTTCCATCCAAGCTATTAAAATAACTTGAGTTTAACTGAATTTTCTAAAAAATATTCAGTTTAGGAAGGATATAAAGTATATCAATAGAATATAAGTGGTAATAGGAGGGTGATATGATTGAATCAGTTTACTGATGTGTTGGATGAAAAGACATTAGCAAGCTATCCACAACAGCCACATGGTGGCAAATTGGTGAATCGTGTTCTTACCGGGAAAGCACAAGAGGAAGCAATGGAAAGAGCAAAGCAATTGCCAATGATTATGGTAGATTTGGAGGCCGTCATTACTCTTGAAATGATCGCAACAGGAGTGTTGTCGCCTAATGAAGGTTTTATGGATGAAGAGGATTACAAGTCTGTACTTACGAAAGGCCGCTTGAAAAATGGAGTGGTTTGGCCTGTGCCGCTAAGTTTCGCGCCAATTGGTGACCGAAATCAGCAGGTGATTAAGACTTTATCCGTCGGGGATGAGGTCGCTCTTGCGGATGAAACAAGAGAACCCGTCGCTATTCTAAAATTGAATGATATCTTCGACTATGATCGTGAATTCCGTGCAACCCATCTTTTTGGCACAACTGACCGCAACCACCCTGGAGTTGATTCGATCTACCGTCGAATGGGAGATACCGCTTTGGCCGGCCCCATACAATTGCTTCGACGAGTCCATTGGGGGCCATTTGAAGATATAAGAATGGAGCCGAAAGAAACATGGAAGCTTTTTTATGAGAAAAAGAAGTTTAAATCTGTAGGTGGATTTATTACAGGAGCAAATCCTCTACACCGCGGACATGAGTATATTCATAGAAATGCTTTAGAAGAGTTAGAAGGTCTATTTGTTCAGCCCCTAGTAGAAATGGCAAAGCGTGAATATACGCGACACGAGTTTCGAATGTTGTCATACCGCAGTGTGCTGGATACATACTATCCAAAAGAAAGAACGATTCTTGCACCATTACGAGTTACCTATATATTTGCTGGTCCACGTGAAGCGGTCCTCCATGCTTTGATCATGAAAAACTATGGGTGTACCCACGCTTTAATCGGACGAGATCATGCAGGTATTGGTGATTTCTATGAAAAGTATGCAAGTCATACGATATTCGATGAATTTACACCGGATGAATTAGGAATCGATATCCGCTTGTTCCATGAAGTGTTCTACTGTACGCGCTGCAGTACGCAAGCAACTGATCAAACATGCCCACATGATGAGCAATATCGTATTAATATTTCTGGGACTGGGATTCGTGAGTTGTTGCGGTATGGGGTATTACCACCTAAAGAAATAGTAAGACCAGAGTCTGCCCGGATTGCGATGCAAGGTGTGCAGCCAAAGGGTGTGGATGAGAACGATATGGCCATTTCACCTGTCGGTAAAACGATAAAGAGTATTTTCCCATATTATTTAACGAGGTCAAGAATTGGTGGTCCAAAACGAAGAAGGCCGCTTCAGGTTGAGGAACTTACCATAGAAGATTTGGAAAATGTTATCATGGATGCACGTGATAATGCCGATAAGATCTATAGAGATATTTTCGAAGAGTTCAGCTATGTATCTGACACGCTTCGTACCGCCCAGCCAGATTGGGTGGCATCAGCCAGAGAGTCTATCCATAAACAACAAGAAATGGTGGTTGAGTATTTAGAAGAAAAGGTAAATAAAGCATTGGAAAAAGCCTCCGATGAATTTATGTATCAGGATAAGTCCGAGGCAGAACGCGAACTAGAAGTGGCACGAAAAATCTTTGATGATATTCCTTCACCACTTCGTTCGGAAGACTTAAAATATCGAGTTTGGAACCCACTGCCATACAAGCGATACAGAGGCAGTGATGAATAAGTAAGAAAAAATCACTCACAAATTGTTGTGAGTGATTTTTTTGAAAAAGTTTCTTATAAGTAATCTTTTCTTAGTTCTTCTGGAGAACGTGGTGTAATATAGCTTGGAGCTACATCGAATACCGTTTTTGCACCAAATTGCTTTTCTTGGTTTAAGCGGTATGCTGCTCTTGCATATGCAACTAATACAGCAGACGTAAATTCTGGATTGCTGTCTAATTTTAGAGAGAATTCATATACTTGTGTAGTGTCTTCACTAGTTTTTCCACCACGAATGACAAATCCACCATGTGGTGCTTTGGAGTGCTCACGGTTTAATTCTTCTTCTGATATAAAATTCACTTCTGTATCATAATCAGCGAAATAGTTTGGCATTGTTTTAATTTCATTTTCGATAGCTGCTTTGTCTGCACCTTCTTCAGCAACGATATAGCAGACGCGGCGATGCTTTTCAGCAGTTGTTAGTTCTGGATTTGAACCACTGCGAACCTTTTCCATTGCATCCTCAGATGGAATCGTATATTGTACACCATTTTTAACACCATCTACTCTTCTTATTGCATCAGAATGTCCTTGGCTTAGGCCTTTACCCCAGAATGTATAATTTTCACCATTTGGTAAAATCGCATCCGCCATAACACGATTAATTGAGAATAAACCTGGATCCCAACCTACTGAAATAATAGCAGTTGTATTTTTCGCAGCTTCGTTAACAGCTGCAAAGAATTCAGGGATTTTTGCATGGGTATCAAAACTATCTACAGTATTGAACATGCTAGCAATTTGCGGAGTTTGTTCAGGTAGGTCTGTAGCAGATCCCCCACAAAGTAGCATAACATCAATTTTACCTTGATAATCACTTGCATTTGAAATATGCTCAGCTTTTACATTTGGCTCATCAAGAACGAGAGTTTCTGGATCTCTTCTCGTAAAAACTGCTACTAATTCCATATCAGGAGATTGTTTAATAGCTTTAATTGCGCCTTTTCCAAGATTACCGTAACCTACGATACCTAGTCTAATTTTGTTGCTCATATACATTTCTCCTTTACTTCTAAATACTATCAAAAAAATTATGTCAAAGTTTAAATTGCCCAGTTAGCTTTCTAAGTAAACTTATTTGGGATCATTCGATTTCCTAACTTTTTTGATAATACTTATAATAATAGAATAAGCTCTCACTGCCAATGATTTTCTTCGATAATCGAAAAGTTTTTTATACAAACGCATTGGAAATTGGATATAGGACCCACATACTAAAAAGTTATAATCATACATATTAATACATCAAAGGCAGTTAAAATTCATAGATAGATTTATCGCAAAAGTATCCAATCATTTAAAACGTTTGATGCAAAAGTAGTTGGGGTAAAGTCCAAGAGAAATAAATACACTAGAATTAGAAGGAGTGAGTACATGAAAGTAATTGTAATCGGAACAGGAATTGTAGGTGCAAGTGCAGCGTATCAATTAGCCAAAAATAATCTAGATGTCATCATGATTGATAAACAACAAAAAGGTAAGGCAACTTCTGCTGGAGCGGGGATTGTCTGTCCCTGGATTAAAGAGGTTGAAAATGAAACTTGGTATAATCTTGCTAAGGAAAGTTTTGTTTTCTATCAAGATTTAATTTCTGCCTTGCAAAAAGAGGGCGAAGATGAAGTAGGTTATAAAAAGGTTGGGGCATTATGTGTCTCGTCAGATCCTGGTATATTGGATGAAATTGAAAAGAGAGCGAAAACCAAACGGAAAGGTGCGCCTGAAATAGGAGATATACTGCGTCTTAATGCAGAGCAGGCCCGAGAGGTCTTCCCCCCACTTAACCAAAATATGGAGGCTTTGTTTGTATCAGGAGGAGCAAGAGTAGATGGTGCTTTACTACGTGATGCACTAAACCGCGCTGCACAACGTCATGGTGCTGAGTTTGTAGAAGGAGAAGCACAATTAGTACATGAGAATAGAAAAGTAATTGGTGTTAAGGTTGGAAATAAAACAGTTTTTGCCGATAAAGTCCTTATTACTACAGGGGCTTGGGCTCCCGAATTATTGGAACCGTTTGGTATCCATTTAAATGTCAAACCACAGCGTGGGCAGATTGCTCATATCAAATTACCTGGAAAGGACAGTTCTGATTGGCCAATTATTATTCCTCAGTCAACCCACTATTTGGTTCCATTTGATGATGGTAGAATCGTAGCAGGTGCGACTAGAGAAACTGGGTCTGGATTTGACTATCGATTGACTGCTGGAGGGGTGAACGAGGTCCTGACAGAAGCGTTAGAGGTTGCGCCTGGTCTAGAAGATGGAACTTTGGAAGAGGTTCGAATCGGATTTCGTCCAATGGGTCCAGATGTTTTACCAATTCTAGGAACTGTGGATACACTTGAAGGCGTTTTACTTGCGACTGGATTAGGACCATCCGGGCTTACAATGGGTCCATATATTGGTAGTTTAGCAGCTTCAATGATTCAAGATGAAGAGATTAAACTGGATCTTACACCTTGCCGACCTGGTCGTGCAATTGAGATTAAGAAGCATGTGTAAGGTGATTGATTCTATGGAAGAGGTTATTTAATAAAATATATTCTGGAAAAACAATAGAGGAAACTCCTTTATTGTTTTTTTAGTTATGTAAAATTATTTACTCATTTCTGGAAGTAAAGGAATCAGACAGCACAGAGAAGGTGTGGTATCCTATAAAACATAAGAATGGAAAAAATAAGGAGTGCTAATGTTTTGACGCAACAGGATTTCACGCAAGGCTCAATCCGCAAGCAATTAATTACCTTTGCTGGACCCATAATGTTAACCAATCTGCTTCAGGTTTCCTATCAATTTATCGATAGTTTGTGGGTAGGAAATTTACTAGGTGCAAATGCACTCGGGGCGATTACAATTTCATCTACAATTGTTGTTACGGTATTGGCGTTCATTATTGGAATTAACAACGCCACATTGACAATTCTCTCCTAACAAAAAGGGATGAATGATGAGCAAGGATTAAAAAAGTATGTGAATGCTTTTGTTGTAATATTATCAACACTTTCGATTGTAGTTGGCCTATTTGGTTACTTTTCTTCAGAATTCCTATTATCATTTTTAAATACACCGGCGGAAATGCTCAATGAGGCAAAGGCATACCTAGAAATAAATTTTATCGGTATCTTGTTTATTATGGGATATAACTTTATTGGCACTGTACTTAGGGCATTGGGTGACAGTAAAACTCCGTTACGCTTTGTGTTTATAGCAGTTGTGTTAAATGCCGTTTTGGACCCATTATTCATTTCCTATTTTGATTGGGGAATCCATGGAGCTGCATGGGCAACTGTGTTTGCCCAAGGAATTTCATTTTTGTTGGCATTAGCGTATACGTTTCGACGCAATCTTGTTCCATATTCGATACCCCATTTACCAAGTAAAGAGGATACTTGGTTAATTTTAAAATTAGGAATTCCTGCGGGGCTGCAAATGATGGTGATTTTCGCTGGGGTTACGGCGATTTTATCAGTGGTAAATTCATTCGATGGGGCTGTGGTAGCTGGCTTCGGTGCTTCACAACGAATTGATAGTTTAATAACCATTCCGGCGATGGCATTAGGCACAGCTGTGAATAGCATGGCAGGTCAAAATATTGGAGCCAATCAATGGGAGCGAGTTCGTCAGATTGCCGTGTACGGTACCATTTTCAATGTGATTATTACGGTGACAATTGCATTAGGCGTATTCTTGTTTGCCGAAGGACTCACGAAGTTGTTTATTCAGGAAAAAGAAGCGGTCACTTTTGGAACGGACTATTTGAAAATTGTCGCTTTCTTTTATCCATTCATTGGCATTAACTTTATTTTGAATGGTGTCGTAAGAGGAGCGGGTGCCATGTATCAAGTATTGATGCTAAACATCCTATCTTTCTGGCTGCTCCGATATCCACTTACCTATTTCTGCTCGAGTCTAATTGGGCAGAACGGAATTGCACTAGGGATTGGGATTAGTTTTATCATTAGCAGCATTTTTTCATTTTCCTATTTTAAATGGGGTGGATGGAAAAAGAAGGAGTTATTCAGTTCGAATGCCGTATTAAAACAATAATGATTGATCAACAATGCTCTAGAGTTATTTCAGGGCGTTGTTTTTTTTACCCATGTATAGGTTCGTCCCGTTCAATTTGGCAAATTGGACAACTTTATGTCGAAATTCATGGTTATTTTGCGCCTGTTTTTATCATAAGAATAGCTTGAAAGGGCGAATTTCAATCATTTTCTATATACATTTATCCTTTTGAAGGGGGTGAAAAGCATGTGGGTCATTCCTGAGTATGAAGTGATTAATACAGCCGCTGAGGTGACAATGTATTCCTACATCCGTGAGTAGTACCACTAAACTTGCCTTACATGCTTTAATATGTCTGTTTGAAAGGATGGAGTAAAATTCGAATCAGGGTCTTAGGAGTAGCAGCGGGAGGAGGCTTTCCACAATGGAATTGTGCATGTCCTAACTGTAGCGGTGTTCGCGACGGGGACATAAAGTTAAAACCGATGTTACAATCCTCCCTTGCGATAAGTGCAAATGATAAAGACTGGTATCTCATTAATGCAGGACCGGATGTGAGTAGACAGATTGAAACCTTTTCTGAACTTCATGCGGGACCTGGTATTAGGGAAACACCACTTGCTGGTGTGATTTTAACCGATGCAGAGCTTGATCACTCAATCGGTTTATTGTCGTTACGAGAAGGCTCCCATTTAACGATATATGGGACGGAAACGATAAGAAAATGTTTACACACAGCCTTTCCTGTTATCCCAATGCTAAAAAATTATTGTTCTTGGGAATGGCAGTCACTTAATCCAGAATGTAAGGAACGAATTGGAGATACAAGTGAGGATACGCTCCTGATTGAGACAATTCCAGTTTCAAGAAAACCACCTCTATATGCTCAGTCAAATCATGACAGTTCCGAAGCAATATGGGAGGTTGGTCTACTTTTACAAAATGAAAGGTCTGGAAAATGTGTGGCTTATTTTCCGACTTTAGATACGATGACAGCTGAAATTGAGTCTGCTTTACATAGAGCAGATATTTTGTTAGTAGATGGAACATTTTGGTCTGAAGATGAATTGGTTGCATTGGGTGCGACGAAACGGAATGCAAGGGATATGGGCCATCTCCCAATTAGTGGTGCTTCAGGAATCATTGAGAATTTAGCATCATTTTCAGCAGAACGAAAAATTTTAATCCACATTAACAATAGCAATCCGATTTTGAAAAAAGGTTCGAAGGAAGCAGATATGTTGGAGCAACACGGTATTGAGATTGCCTATGAAGGTATGGAATTGGAGGTTTGAATATGCCACAACAAGGAGGGTTAGCAAGGGTGTCTCATGAAGCTGGAAAGCCATGGTCTCGGGAGGATTTGAAAGAACGATTAATCAATGTCGGGAAGTCCTCCTATCATGATAAACACCCCTTTCATGTGGCGATGCACGAGGGTACTCTAAGTCGAGAGCAAATCCGAGGTTGGGTAGCCAATCGCTATTATTATCAAAAATCGGTTCCGATCAAGGATGCGGTTATTTTATCAAAACTTCCAACAAGGGAGTTTAGACGTGAATGGATCCAGCGGATTATTGACCATGATGGCAACCATGAACAAGAGGGCGGAATTGAAGCGTGGTTAAGGCTTGGGGAAGTAGTGGGACTTTCACGGGAAGAGGTCTTAAGTGAAGAACATGTGGTTCCTGCTGTTCGTTTTTCGGTTGACGCTTATGTGAACTTTGCGAAAGAAAAGCCATGGCTAGAGGCCGTTGCTTCTTCATTAACTGAACTTTTTTCACCCATTCTTATTTCAGAGCGGATTAAAATCCTTGAACGATTGTATCCGTGGATTGACCGGTCCGGACTTGGGTATTTCCGAAATCGCTTAACACAAGCACCGCGTGATACAGAATTTGCCCTGAATGTAGTACTGGATTATTGCAAGACATTAAAAGAACAGCAGCTTGCAGTTGAGGCTTTACAATTTAAGTGTGATGTACTTTGGGCACAGCTTGATGCGATTGAAAAAGCTTTTCCAAATTAAGTTATAAGGAAATGGTGGTGGGGAAATTTTGACTACTAGTTTTCCAAGACTCGCACAAAAGGGGCGACTCAAGTTTGATAAGGTAAGAGAAAAACATCTTCTTTTGTTACCTGAAAAGGTTGTGGTTCTGAACGAAACTGCCGCGTCCATTCTTGCTCTATGCGACGGAAATGAATCAGTTCACACCATCACCGAAAAAATGAGAAGTTCCCTAGAGTCTGAGAATTTGCCTGATTTCGATGTCATGCAGGCGGATATCACAAAGTTTATCTTACAAATGGTGGACGAAGGATGGGTGGTGATGCAAGATTCTAGAATCAAAGAATTATAGAGTGCAACCGCCCTTTTCGTTGCTTGCAGAGTTAACGCATCGTTGTCCTTTACATTGTCCATACTGTTCAAATCCAATCGAAATGACACGAAAGGATTTGGAAATATCAACAAAGGATTGGAAGCGGGTATTATCAGAAGCTGCCGATCTTGGAGTTGTTGAGATTCATTTTTCAGGCGGAGAGCCACTTTTAAAGCAGGATCTAGATGAACTGATCCAACATGCGAATTCATTAGAAATGTATACGAATCTAATAACAAGTGGGATTGGCTTAACTGAAGAAAAGGCAATGCGGTTTATGGAATCCGGGTTGGCCAATGTCCAAATTAGCTTTCAAGCTGGAGAAGAAAAGCTTTCGGATAAGATTGGGAGATTTAAGGCGTTTGAAAAGAAACGGAAGGCTGTTGAAGCAGTCAAGAGGACGGAGATGCATTTATCTTTAAATGTGGTGTTGCATCGGTTGAACATAGATACATTGGACGAAATTATTACGTTTGCCCATGAAGTGGGCGCAGAACGGCTGGAATTAGCCAATACCCAGTTTTATAACTGGGCTCTACTCAACAGGGATCAGCTCATGCCAAGTCGAGAGCAGATTGAGCGGGCGAGTGAGGTTTTTGAGGCAGCAAGAGTACGCCTTGGGAGAGAAATGGAAATTATCTGGGTTATTCCTGATTATTATGAATCAACTCCAAAGCCATGCATGGGCGGTTGGGGAGCGGTCGCACTAACAGTGGCCCCCAACGGAGACGTGTTACCATGCCCAACGGCTGGGATGATAGAAGGTATTACCTTTGAAAATGTACGTGAGCGGTCATTGCAAAAAATTTGGTATGAATCGAATTCGTTTAATCGATTTCGAGGGTATGAGTGGCTACCAGAAACTTGTCGTTCTTGCGATTTGGTAGGGAAAGATGGTGGTGGGTGTCGATGTCAGGCATATGCCTTAACTGGGGATGCTCATGCAACAGACCCGGTGTGTCACCTGGCACCAGATCATCATATCGTTGAAAAAGCAGTACAAGAAGCAAATAGTACGCGAGTGGGCGAGGCATCACCATTGATTTACCGTAAAATCACAACATCAAAAATTAGATCATGAAATAGATGCTAGGGGCGATTTGTAAAATTAAATTGCCTTTGGCATCTATTTTGTTGTGGAAGTAAATACTATGGTTTTGAAGAGGTTTGTCTATTTTAGTGATGAAGGACGGAGTGGAGCCTAGGTCTCTGTGTAAAGTCCTTCATCGGGGTGATGAAGGACCGAACGCAGTCTAGGCCATGGTGTAAAGTCCTTCATCGAGGTGATGAAGGACCGAGAGCAGCCAGAGTATCGGTGTAAAGTCCTTCATCGGGGTGATGAAGGACCGAACGCAGTCTGGGCCTCGGTGTAAAGTCCTTCATCGGGATGATGAAGGACCGAGAGCAGCTAGGGCCTTGCTGTAAAGTCCTTCATCGGAAATATGAACGGGAAAACGAGAGCATCCCCACCTCCCAATCCTCTTCATCGCGGTTATGAAGGGGAAAAGGAGAGTTCCTCCGTCTCCAAATCCTCTTCATCGAGTTATGAAGAGGAAAACGCTAGCCTCCCCGCCTCCCAATCCTCTTCATCGCAGTTATGAAGAGGAAAACGCTAGCCTCCCCGCCTCCCAATCCTCTTCATCGCAGCTATGAAGGGGAAAACGCTAGCCTCCCCGCCTCCCAATCCTCTTCATCGAGGTTATGAAGAGGAAAACGCGAGTCCCCCCGTCCTCGAATCCTCTTCATCGAGGTTATGAAGAGGAAAACGCGAGTCCCCCCGTCCCCCAATCCTCTTCATCGAGGTTATGAAGAGGAAAACGAAAGTAGCCCAAGCACCCAATCCTCTTCATCGGAGCTATGATGAGCAAAACGAGGGTCCCCCAACGCACTGAATCCCCTTCATCAGAGCTATGAGCGGAAACGAGAGCAACCCCAGCTCTGATTATCAAAGAAAATCAGCCAGAAATCAGAAAATCCAGTAATAAAACTATCCCTCTGAATAATTGCCACCTCACTTTGGAAGGCTTTTAAATAGGACTATTCAAATTACCTATTTTATCCAAGTCCAATTCAATGTCACAATCCAATGTCTCAATCCAAAGTGGTGAAAATATGCTAGTCAGAGAAGACAACACAGATAGAATACATCCCGTTGTCAAAAAGCTAATGTTAGTTAATCTGATACGAAGTATTGGACAAGGTATGATGGTTGTTGTGCTAGCACTGTATCTTGATGCTTTAGGGTGGAGTTCTGTTAAAATCGGAACGGTTCTTGCTGCCGGTGGATTGCTTAGTGTTTTCCTTGCTCCGTTAGTTGGTATATTCAGTGATCGCGTAGGTAGGAAACCCTTTGTTCTGCTTTCGGAGCTTTCGACAGCAGGGTGTGCGTTGATCGGAATTCTCTCTATCAATCCGGTTCTATTGTTTATCGCGATTACTTTTTCAGGTTTTGGAAAAGCAGATGCTGGTTCAGCAAGCCCGTTTGCTCCGGCAGAACAGGCATGGCTCGCTTCCTTTATCAAACCCTCGGAACGAGGAAAAATATATAGTCTCAATAATGCGCTAAGCTTTTTCGGAATGGCGACAGGGGCGATGCTGGTCGGTACGTTGAGTTTTGGCAACCTCTCACTTGGAATCTCTGTCTACCATCTCGCCTTTTATTCTACATTTGCATTTTCAATTGCTACAGCTGCAATTGTAGTAACAGTTAGTGGAGAACCTTTTAACCGAAAAGAAAAACCAATGGAAAAGATGACCCAGATCGAAGAAGTGAAAATTACAAAAGAAGAAAATACAGCGATTTTAAAGTTAGCAGGTATCAATGTGTTGAATGGAATCGCAATTGGATTGACGGGGCCGATGATGGCATACTGGTTTTCTGTGAAATTTGGTGTAAGCAGTGCGCAAATTGGTGGTACGTTAGCTCTTACCTTTTTTGCGACCGGAATTATATCAACTTTTCAAGCTGGAATTTCAAAAAAATATGGTACAGTTCAATCGATTGTAATGGTACGTTACATTGCATGTCTTCTTCTAGTATTGATGCCACTGTTGTCCTCATATGCACTTGTATCCATTCTTTATATACTAAGAACGGCATTAAATCGAGGGTCCCAAGGTGCTGCGCAGGCACTAAGTGTTAGCTTAACGCGTGGAAAAAGAAGTGGATTTGCATCAAGTATTAATCTTTTATCAATGCGTCTACCAATTTCAATTGGTCCGTATATTACTGGCTACCTTTTCGGGTTAGGGGCTTTGGCTTTACCTTTTTATCTTGCGGCTGGTTTACAAGGTAGTTTTGCCTATTTGTATGGCAAGGCTTTCCGAGCCTACGATACAAAAATAAAACTAAATCCATCGTCCGGATGAAAAAAATCGACAAGCAGCGCTTGTCGATTTTTTAAAGAAAGCTAAACAGGATGATGAGTGCAAGTGGTATTAAAATAATAAAATACCCGATTGGGTTACCGAAGTTGATCGTCCAGCCAACACCAAAGCGTTTTTCAACAAAGATGGATGGATCACTTTTGTTGACATAAAAGAGGCCACCAACCCAATGCCTGTCATCGTCATAATCTGTTATTCCTGCAGTTGCTTCATCAATAGATTGTTTATCTGAACGTCCAACTTTTAGAGCGAATGCAATCGTAGATCCTAAAGTAATAATTAGGAAAATAATGGGTATGGCCATTACAATTTTTCCGTCCACGATATCAGGATGGATCGTTCTTAATTGAAAGAAACTAAACATTCCCGTTAATAAAATAGACGTTAAAAATAGTAACCAGCTTGTATATTTACGTAATGTTAATTGTCGTAATCGTGAAGCATTGGTTGCAGTTACACTCAATTTGATCCCAGACTTTTTTGTGCTTACGATAATCGCTAGAAACATTGCCTGCATCACTAGCAACATGAGTGGTGAGGAAATGGCTGAAACGGGTGTTTTCTCAGTAAATGCATCAGCTTCTCCGTTAATTCCCCAGTGAGTTGGAATCTGGTCTGGAAGAAGATTGTATTGAGAAATGGTATAACCGATTACACCAACTGTGATGAGTATTGGTACTAAAAAGACATACCATGGCAGCATTTCATCCTTAGCGCGTGCTGACAGATCCGCGATTTGGATTTGTTTTGTATTTTCTCCCCATTTCATTTCCTTCTTTAACTGAATTGTTTTTCCGTGAAAATAAAAATATAGGGTAAAGCTAAGCAAAATAATCGAAAATTGAATAATGGTTCCAATCAGAACAATATGTTCTTCTGAGGCATTGCTTGACTGTACCCATATTGCGTAACTTGCCAAAGCGATAATAGATAAAAGGGATACAAGTAGGGAATATTTCTTTTTAAAAGAAGAAAGTTTTTCATTTTTAATGTGTTTTTCGGGAACTGTAATCCCGAAGATAACTGTGCGTTTCACAAGAAAAGGAACTGCAGTTTGAATCCCGGCTAGAATAACGGCGATTATGAGAAAGATAGCTAACGTCATAATTATGCCTCCTTATTTGATGAGCGTTTTAAATAATTAATCGTAGAAGAAGCTAATTCTTGAATTTGTTCATCGGACATACCGACAACGATTGATTCCGCGATGAGTAATTTATAGTTTTCCTTTAACCTGTCAAAGGTAGAATCGTTGAAATCCTGTGGGGAAGAGATCACTGCTCCAGACTTCGGAACAATTCGGATAATTCCTTTTTTCTCAAGTTGGTGATAGCTTTTGTTAACGGTGTGCATGTTAATGCCAAGGTCCGCGGCAAACGTTCTCACGGAAGGTAGGGAATCACCTGGCTGAATCGACTTTATAGCAATTCCTTCGATGATTTGATTGGTGATTTGTTGGTAAATGGGAATATCGGATTCAGATTCAATTCGAATCAACATTTTCGATCCCTCCAATCTGTTCTATGTATAGTATAACACATCTGTTATACTAAAACTATAACAAATAAGAAAAAAACTTGACGAAATCTAAAATCACTGATAGATTTTTAAAGTTATATGAATAAAGTAATTTGTATATGTTCGGGGATATGGCCCGATTGTTTCTACCAAGCTACCGTAAAAGGCTTGACTACAAATGGTTTATAAGGTATCTTGTCCTTTTTACTCCTATTTGTACGTGCTTTGGTAGGTTTACACTATCAAGGCTTTTTTTATTTTTAAAAAATAAATCACATCAAAATGGGGAATATAGAAATATGAAAAATTATTTTGACTTCAATACACGCCAAACTTCATATAAGCAGGAATTTATTGGTGGACTAACAACCTTTCTATCGATGGCCTACATCCTTGTGGTCAATCCTATCGTTTTAGGTGAATCAGGGATGGATAAAGGTGCCGTTTTTACGGCAACCGCGATAACCATTATTCTTGGCTCGCTGCTTATCGGGATACTCTCTAATTATCCAATCGGGATTGCCCCTAGTATGGGTCTAAATTCATTTTTTACATATTCAGTTGTGATCGGGATGGGAATTCCATGGCAGACAGCATTAACGGGTGTTTTCGTCGCAGGTATTTTATTTGTCCTTTTAAGTGTGTTAAAAATCCGCGAAAAAATTATTAATGTGATACCACAGGATTTGAAGTATGCGATTGCGGGTGGGATTGGTTTTTTTGTCGCTTTTATTGGACTAAAAAATGCGAAAATAATTGTCGGGAACGAGGCTACATTTGTTTCGCTCGGAGACTTTACATCTGGTGCGACTGTACTTGCCTTATTCGGATTTATCATTACCTCAGTAATGCTCGTTCGGGGAATTCGTGGTGGTATATTTTACGGCATGGTTATTTCATCAATTGTTGGGATGATCTTCGGGATTATTGAGAAGCCAGCAGGTATCATAGGTAAAATACCAAGTCTTGAACCAACATTTGGGGTTGTTTTTACTGAGCTTCCAAATGTATTTACACCAGATTTAATTATTGTCATTTTTACCTTTTTATTTGTTGGATTTTTCGATACAGCAGGCACATTGATTGCTGTTGCGAGTCAGGCTGGAATCTTAAAGGAAAATAAAATTCCAAACGCGGGGCCAGCATTATTATCAGATGCTTCCGCAACTGTTATCGGTTCTGTTTTAGGGACGTCTCCGACTGCTTCCTTGATTGAATCCACTGCAGGTATTGCTGCAGGTGCACGAACTGGTTTTTCATCAGTTGTCATCTCAGGCTTTTTCTTTTTAGCCCTCTTTTTCTCGCCATTGTTAGCGGTGGTTACGTCTGAAATAACAGCTCCAGCCCTCATTATCGTGGGAGCAATGATGGTGGCAGAAGTTAGACATATTGACTGGACGAAGCTCGATATTGCCATACCGGCATTTACGACAATTATTATGATGCCATTGACATTTAGCGTTGCAACAGGGATTGCTTTAGGATTCATTATGTATCCTATTACAATGCTTGCATTGGGAAGACATAAAGAAGTACATCCAATCATGTATGTTCTTTTTGTTACGTTTATTGTCTATTTTATCTATGTTTAAAGGAAAATCCCCTGGAGATGTACAATCAACATGTCCAGGGGATTTTCTTTTTGATAAAATAACCTAGAACAGACTAAGACGATGGGGAGGGTTGGGACAAGGGACCTGTCCCTGTGACCCACTATGATGAAGATATTGGTTGTTGAGGATGATAGGACGATTGCTTCTGGGTTGGATTATACGTTGAAGCAGGAAGATTATGAGACGATTGTTTGTCATAATGTTGAGGATGCTAAGAAGGTTATTTCAGATAGTTGGAATAGTATTGATTTGTTTTTATTTGATTTATCATTACCAGACGGAAGTGGATATGAGTTATGTGAGTTAGTAAAGAAGCAAGGTGATAAACCGGTTATTTTTTTAACGGCTTTGGATGATGAAGTGAATGTTGTGATGGGGTTGGACATGGGTGCGGATGACTATATTACAAAGCCATTTCGGATTCGTGAGTTACTGTCACGGATCAAATCGGTACTTCGTCGATATAATAGACAATCAACGGCACAAACCAAGAACATCATTGATATAGAAAATATTCGTGTTAATACGTTAGAAGGTAAGGTTTATAAAAATGGAGAGGAGGTACTTCTGACTTCTTTAGAGTACCGTCTATTCCTAATATTCGCGAACCATATTGGTCAAGTTCTTACTCGAACACAATTACTTGATCGAATTTGGGATGTAGCGGGTGATTTTGTGAATGATAACACATTAACCGTTTACATCAAGAGATTACGAGAGAAGCTTGAAGATGAGCCACAAAGCCCGAAGATTATTAAGACCGTCCGTGGAATGGGCTATAAGGTTGGTGATTAATATGTTGCGTAACCGGGAAATCCAGTTCTTACTTCTGGCTCTTTTTATTATAACGTTACTTGCATCCATGTTAGCCTATATACTGATTTCGGGGCTGGCTGCACTCTTCGTTCTTTTCACATCCGTTCTATTGAGTGGATGTAGTTTGGGATTTACGAAGTGGAGATATCGTGAAATTGAAAAACTTTCTGGATATTTACGTAAGATAACGAGTGGTGATTATAGTTTAGATGTAAGAGACAATCATGAGGGCGAACTTAGCATCTTAAAGAGTGATATTTATAAAGTGACATTAAAGCTATCTGAGCATAGCGCTCTTTTGCAACAGGACAAATTAAAACTTACGAATGCTATTTCGGATATTTCGCATCAGTTAAAAACACCACTTACCTCTATGATGGTCATGGCTGATTTATTGGGGGATGCGAAACTAGATGATGCAAAACGGGTTGAATTTACAAATAACATCCGCATTCAGTTAGAAAGAATCGAGTGGCTCGTGTCATCGTTATTGAAACTTTCAAAGATTGATGCTGGAACAGTTTCTTTTAAGAAGGATAGAGTCTATGTTTCAGAGTTGATCGAACGTGCAATCCAACCTGTTTTAGTTCCAATGGATATTAAACAGCAAAACCTGCATATTGAAGGGAATAAAGAGGTATCCTTTATCGGAGATTTCAACTGGACGGCAGAAGCTCTGATAAATATTTTTAAAAATTGTGTTGAACATACGCCGGAGGGCGGTAAAATATCGATTTCATTTTCTGAGAATGCATTATATACAGAGATTCGTATTTCAGATAATGGAAATGGCATAGCAAAAGAGGATATCCCATATATCTTTAAACGTTTTTACAAGGGCAAGAATGCAGGCGAAGATAGTGTTGGAATTGGTCTAGCAATGGCCCATAGTATTATAAATAGTCAACAAGGTGATATTGAAGTGAAGAGCGGTAGGGGAGAAGGGACACAGTTCATTATAAAACTTTACAAACAAGTGATTTAGCGGCATTTCCATCGAAAGTGAATAAAATGTCACTTTAGTAGTCACTTTAGAGTCATCTTAGACAGATATACTAAACTCAACATCGAAAATATGGAGGTTTACGGATGAATATTTTACAAATCGAAAATCTGTCTAAGGTATATGGAAAAGGTGAAACAGCAGTTAAGGCACTTGATAATGTTTCATTTTCAGTAAAAAAGGGAGAATTTGTGGCCATTATCGGCCCCTCTGGGTCAGGTAAATCAACACTCTTGCATCTGCTTGGTGGTGTGGACCGACCATCTAGCGGTAAGGTTCTAATTGATAACACAGATATTTATGAACTAAATGAAACACAACTCGCGATTTTTAGAAGAAGACAAATTGGGTTAATCTATCAGTTTTATAACTTAATTCCGATCTTAACGGTAGAAGAAAATATTACATTACCCATGCTCTTAGATGAACATAAAGTTGACCCGAAGCAGTTTGCTGATATTGTAAAAATTCTCGGTCTAGAACAACGCTTAAATCATTTGCCAAATCAGCTTTCAGGAGGTCAGCAGCAGCGGGTTTCGATCGGTCGAGCCCTTATTAGTAATCCAGCCATTATGCTAGCAGATGAACCGACTGGAAATCTAGATAGTAAGAATAGCGGCGAAATCATTGAGCTTTTAAAGATGTTCAATAAAACCTATAATCAAACTCTGCTTGTCATTACCCATGATGAGCGAATTGCCCTTCAAGCTGACCGTGTCATTTCAATAGAGGATGGCAGGATCGCTAAGGACGAGGTGATTCGTCCATGAACATCATTAACAAACTGACTATTCGGCATTTGAAGGAAAATAAACGAAGAACTCTCGTCACAATCATTGGTGTTATCATTTCTGTTGCGATGATAACAGCTGTAGCAACACTGGGTGTCTCTTTTTTAAACCTAATGATTCGAGATAACATTGCTGACAACGGGGAATGGCACGTCAAATATAATGATGTTAATGTGGAACAAATCCAGGCGATTGAAAAGGATAGTCAAACGAAAAAATTGGTCCTATCAAATGACCTAGGCTATGCAAAGCTTGAGGGTTCGGAAAACAAAAGTAAACCTTATCTGTTTATTAAAGAGTACAACACAGCAGGGTTTCAACAATTTCCAATTGAGTTAGCTGAGGGACGTTTACCTTTAAAGGATGATGAAATTGTTATTTCTGAAGCAATTGCCGATAATGCTAAAGTTGAATATAACATCGGTGACAAACTGTCGGTGGAAGTCGGAAAAAGACTAGCAGTCGGGGAAGAGGAACCGCTGGGTCAGAATTATTCTTTGCAATCCGATGAAAATGGGGTTACAGAAAAACTTAAGATTGAGTCTAGTGAAACTTTTACTATTGTTGGGACCATTAAACGACCAACATGGGAACCAACATGGTCGCCAGGATACACGGTGATTAAATACGTAGACAAAAATACTTTGGGTAATACTCATACAGCAGATGCAGTCGTGGTATTAGAAAAAGTGAAGGGTTCATTATATAAACATTCAGAAACCATTGCTAAAGAAAATGGGATCAACTCTGTTTCCTATAATAAAGAATTATTGCGCTTTTATGGAGTCACAGACAATGATAGTCTGCGTCTGACCTTATTTTCTGTGGCAGGTATTATCATGGCGGTTATTATTATTGGTTCAGTCGCATTAATCTACAATGCTTTTGCAATTAGTGTATCTGAACGGTCCAGACATTTAGGAATGCTATCAAGTGTAGGAGCGACAAAAAAACAGAAGCGAAATTCCGTCTTCTTTGAGGGCGCAGTGATTGGTGCAATTAGTATTCCAATAGGTATCCTTTCGGGTCTAGGTGGAATTGGGGTAACCTTTTCGTTTATTAACACTTATCTTGAGGGAGCATTAAATGTTGCTGAAAAGCTATATGTAATTATTACACCAGCTTCACTCTTAATAGCCTGTGTGATTTCAATTGTAACGATTTTTATCTCAACTTATATTCCAGCGATGAGAGCGTCAAAGGTTTCAGCGATTGATGCGATACGACAAACACAGGATATCAAATTATCAAGAAAAACAGTTAAGACATCAAAACTTGTACGTAAACTTTTTGGAATTGAAGCTGAAATTGGCTTGAAAAATTTGAAACGAAATAAGAAAAGATATCAAGCAACTGTGTTCTCGCTTGTCATCAGTATCGTCCTCTTTTTGACAGTGTCATACTTCACAGAGGACCTAAAAAAGTCGTTAGAACTATCTGTAGATAATATAAATTATGATATTCAAGTGATTAATGATCAGATGGGCAAAGAAGATCTATTGCCGTTTACGAAACTTGATTATGTAACGAATTCAAGTATTGTTCAAACCAGCTATTTAACTACATTAATAGAGAAGGATCAACTTCCAAACGAGTTATTAAAATCTGTCGAAAATGACCCCTCCATTTTACAAGATGGTAAATTTATTTATTACGTAAGATTACATGGTTTAGACCATGACAGCTTCAGGGCCTATGCTGCAAAAGTAGGAACGGATTCTGCGAAATTCGAAAATACAAATGAACTTAATGCTATCATAATCGATAACATCAACTATCAAGATTATGAGACGGGGAAATTTGTTGAAACAAAATCAATTCATACTAACGTAGGGGATAAGTTAGCACTTAATTTAATGAACTATGAGACTGAAGAACAACAATTTCTAGCTAATATAGAAGTTGTAGCATTGAGCGACCAGTTACCAATGGGGATCTCAACTTCTAGTCTTGGTGGATTAGATATTATTGTTTCAGAGGATATATTAACAAAGATTGTTGCAGGAAATGAAAAGGCAAGAAGTGAAATCCAAACTGAATTATACATGAATAGTTCAGATCCATTGGCAACACAGGATGAGTTGGATAAAATCACAGACTCTGGTACGCATGTCTATAACGTCTATCAAAGAAGACAAGAACAAGAGCAAGTGATCGTACTTATGTCTATTTTTACCTATGGCTTTATCGCCCTGATTTCCTTAATCTCCATTGCAAATATATTTAATACAATTTCAACGGGTATCTCGCTTCGAAAACGTGAATTTGCAATGCTTAGATCAGTAGGGATGACGCCAAAAGGCTTTAATAAAATGATCAATTATGAGAGTATATTTTACGGTGTGAAGGCTTTGCTCTATGGACTTCCAATCAGCTTTGTCATCATGTATTTAATTTATTGGTCACTTAGAAATACGTTTGAATATGGATTTAATCTCCCGTGGATGAGTATCTTATTTGTTGTGATCATCATCTTTATTATTGTAGGGGCAGCCATGCTGTATTCAATCCAAAAAGTGAAAAAAGAAAATATAATCGATGGGCTGAAGCAGGAAAGTATTTAATGAGGATACTCCGTTTCCCTTTTGATCCAAAAGGACTTGGCTACTATATTTTGTGGCCAGGTCTTTTTTTTCGGGGAGCACCATTTAATTGTATGTAGACGTAATTTATTGTTTCTATTCGAATGATTTTGTATGGAGACTAGTTCTTCGAGATCTAATGAGTGTTTATGAAGGATTGGGAGAAATTATTTGATATAATAGTAAGCATCTCACAACACGTGGTGAACTTCATACAACTTAGAGGATTACAGAAATATACATACCATGGAGGAGACATATGACATTAATTCGGGAATTTCTTTTAGATTATGAATTGGACCCAACAGTAGTTAAATATCTTTCAACGATAATCATGATTCTCTTTATCACGATTCTTTGTATTATCGCCAATTTTATTACAAAAAAGGTGATCATTAGGATTATCACAAAAATCGTGAATAACACAAAATTCACATGGGATAATATGCTTTTAGAGAGGAAGGTTTTCCGTAGGCTGTCGCATATTGTTCCAGCGATTATCATTCATTACTTCGCTTCAACCTTTCAGCCGTATGATGACCTAATTAGAATGGGTGCTAATGTCTATATCACCATTGTGGCATTAATGGTTATTAATAGTATTTTAAATGCAATAAATGATATTTATCAAACGTATGAAATATCAAAGACTAGGCCTATAAAAGGGTATATTCAAGTTGTGAAAATTATTGTTATAACATTAGGAATCATTTTGGTTATTGCAAACCTAATGGGGAAGAGTCCACTTTTACTTTTGAGTGGAATAGGTGCTCTCTCGGCTGTATTCATGTTAGTTTTTAAAGATTCATTATTAGGTCTTGTTGCAGGTATCCAATTGACATCCAATGATATGGTTCGCGTTGGAGACTGGATTGAAATGCCGAAGTATGGGGCTGATGGAGATATTATTGATATATCTCTAGTAACAGTTAAGGTGCAAAATTTTGATAAGACGATAACAACACTCCCTAGTTATGCTCTTATCTCCGATTCATTCATCAATTGGAGAGGAATGCAAACCTCTGGTGGACGTAGGATTAAGCGTTCATTGTTTATTGATTCAACAAGTATTTCATTTTGTACGGAAGAGATGATTGAGAGATTTAAAAACATCCAGTATTTAACGGATTATATTACAAGAAGAGAACATGAAATCGAAGAATACAACATGAAGCATGACATTAATCGTAGTAATCCGGTAAATGGAAGAGCTCTGACAAATGTCGGTGTATTTAGGGCGTATATTAGCAATTATCTTCAAAAACATCCCGGTATCAATCAGGATATGACATTGATGGTTCGGCAATTGGCACCTACAGAGAACGGATTGCCACTAGAGATATATGCTTTTACAAATGATGTAAGATGGGACGTGTACGAAACGACCCAGGCTGATATCTTTGACCATCTTTTTGCAGTTGCTCCAGAATTCGGACTGCGCTTATTCCAAAATCCATCTGGACACGATTTCAAGTCGATTGTGGCTGAAAATGGAGAGGATATCATGCATAGAGAACGGGAAAATTGATATAGTACAAGAGGTATAGTTATTAAAGGTGATATCCTATGGGGTATTGCCTTTTTATTAGTCTTTTTAAACCACACGCTCTGCGTGTGTGCAAACGAAACTTATAGAGTCGTACCA
>NZ_JBHUEK010000023.1:0-17222 GCF_042680725.1 Ferdinandcohnia salidurans | reverse complement strand
TAAATATTGTAAATTAAAAAAGACTGTAGGCAAACTCGAAATTTTTCGAGTTTGTCTACAGTCTGAAACGACATATACATGTCGTTTAAGATGAATCTTAGATGCTAGAATTGAGGAAAATCTTATCTATCATAGATTTTATATAAGGTCTTCGTTTTCTTTGCATGATACATGGCCAAATCAGCATGGCGCAGAAGTAACTCCATGTCTACCCCATGATCTGGATAGAAGACAACCCCAATACTTGTCGAAATTTCAGCAATCGAATTTGCAACGTAGATCGGCTGCTGAATGACTCTCGCTATACTATTTGCAGTCTCACTTATTTCTTCTTCACTTTTACGACCTGGAAGAACAATCGCAAATTCATCCCCACCTAAACGGTAGACGAGACCAATAGACCCTAGGACTCCTGTTAAACGAGATGTTACTTTAATGAGTACCATGTCACCAGCTTGATGACCATTCGAATCGTTAACCGATTTGAGGCCATGTAAATCTAAATACATAATGGTAAACATTGAATCCTTTTCCATCTCTTCCATTAAATCTAGCTGGAATTTAAGTCGGTTTGGTAAATCCGTTAAGGTATCATGGTAGGCTCGATACCTTATTAAATCCTCTTCCTTCTTTTTCTCCGTCACATCCCAAAACACGACTTGGACCGCTGATTCCCCGTTCAATTGAGTTGGGATTCCACTTACTTCAACATCAATTTCCTGACCATCTAAGCGAATGAATTTTTCATAAAGGGTAGGCTCGTACTCACGATTTTCTTCAATATTTTTAATCCTTCTCGAAACGATCAAACGGAATTCAGGGTGGACAATATTACTAATTTGGATACCTTCCAACAATTCTGCATTTGTAATCCCTAATAATTGCAATGCTGTAGGGTTGGCATATTTGATAACACCTTTTTGATGGACTAAAATCCCCAATGGAGAATACTCGACTAATTGTCGATACCGATCTTCACTCTCCGTTAATTCTTGTTCCATCTTTTTTCGTATCGTAATATCACGATAACTAACTAAAATCGCCCTTTTTTCCATATAAGCGATTGGAACCGCAGAAAAAACGGTATCCACAGTACGGCCATTTTTACTACGTATTTTCAAATCAAAATCAAGAAGATGCTCATTATGATTTAATATGTCTTGGCTACGAATTTGAAACAAATCATGCATGGACGGATCAATGAACTTCCTAATGTTCTCTCCAACCATATCTTCAACGGATGTGTCAACTAGTTTGGCTGCAGACTCATTCGCGTATAAAATAATCTCTCCATCAAATACCAAAATAGGGTCTGGTGAATAGGTTAGAAGGTTGCGAAACCTTTCTTCACTCTCGAGTAAACTGAGCTGTAATTTCTTTTTTTCAGTTATATCTAGAATCTGTGCAATTAAATAATGTGTTTTTTCATCTTGTTGAAAGATGGAAACCGAAAGAAAAACCCATACAATGTCTCCATTTTTATGAAAGTATCTCTTTTCCATTTCATAGGAACCTTTTTTACCCTCTATTAGTTCCTGCACATGTCTGAGATCTTCCTCTAAATCATCCGGGTGGGTAATCTCTTGAAAAGTAAGAGATAATAATTCCTCTTCCAAATAGCCTGTAATCTTTGATAGTGCTGGATTTGTTTTTAAACACAGCCCTTCTAGTGAAAACAAGGCCATGCCTATAGGTGAATAATGAAAAGCTTGTTCAAATCGATTAATAAAATGTAACATAAACTACCTCTACTATGTAATTTCTCTCTTAACGTATAATACCATCTAATTAATATTATCGTTAGTTTAAATTTTTATTATGCTACATTTTGCACCTTTTTAGTCAGTACTTCAACCAACTGAAGAAATTATAGATTATTGTTCTGATTTAATATCCTAAACTGATTTGGGGACATACTTGTATTCCTCTTAAATACACGCCAAAAATGGACATGATTAGAATAGCCCACTTTTCCTGCAATTTGATTCACTTTCATGGTTGTAAATATTAAATACCTTTTTGCTTCATTTATACGAACTGCATTCAAGTATTCAATAAAACTGCATCCTGTGTATTTTTTAAAGAGCCTACTTATATACTGCTCATTCACATGAAACTGGTAAGATAGTACACCAAGAGAAATGTCATTTGTATAATTGTTATTAATAAATGAAATAATCTTTTCAATTTCATTTTTACCAGTCTTATCTTGATGGCTAGAAACTTTCATCGATTCTTTAGGTCTCGCTCCCTCTAACAATCTATTACTTTCAATTAATAGTTGTGATAACAAAGATTTAAGGTACAAATCCCTTTCTTTTAGGTTCTTCTGGTACTCTTCGAATAACCTCATTATGATAGTGTTGATTAAATCTCTTTTATTTTGGGGAATCGATATAATGTATGGACCATTTTCAAAAAGCTGCTTCACGATATGTTGTTCGCCTAAACCCAGGAAACACTCTCTAAAATTTATCACCATTCGCTCATATACTTGATTGCTTTTCTTAACCGTTTTATGGATCACATTTTTATCAATAAAAACGAGATGCTGATTCTTCACTAGGTACTCTTCCCCATTAATGATGTAAATCCGTTCCCCTTTGGATAAATAATAAATTTCGTAATCTTGGTGCAGATGATGTGTTGCCATCGACGGATAGTAACCACTAAAACGATTGATATAAAAAGGCTGTTCACGAAGAGAAACACTTATTTTTTGTACCACTATTCCACTCCTCTCCAAATGAGCCAACAAAGTCCTTAGTTTGTTCTTCCCTTTGTACTCGCTTTAAAACTATTACTCTATTTATGTTCTTTTTATTACATGTTCATCTGCCCATATCCTTCATTTTTTAAGGAATCACAACTTTACTCCTATTTAATATAAAAAGAAACTAGGACAAAGGCACCCCTCCCCTGTGTACAGGCCTTAAACATATTCGAAAATGTAAACAATAACGTCTTCTTCTCACAAAATATGTAATGAGAAGCTTGCTAAACTAATATAGAAGTTTTTGATCCCCTTCTAATGAAAGGGTTTGCAAAATAATCTGATGATTACCGTTAGATGTACGCTAGGAGGTGAAATTTAAACGTTTGTTAACATTTGTTTTACATCGAGAATTAAAAAAATTGCAAAGGTGGTATATTATGAAGTTTAGAAAAGCAATGGTCTGGGTCCTGGTTTTATCCTTATTTGCACCATTTTTCTTGAACGGAAACAGAACGGCTCACGCTGCAGAAATCGATTCGATCCCAAACACTACTAGGTATATCAAAGATTATGACAATAGTTTTCTATCTGTTTCTGGTTATGCCTCATTAGGGGTGAATGACCGAAGTGAATACATTGATACACCCTATTATCGACAGGTCAAAACAGAAAGAGATTTTTTACAGGCCATTTTGGATTCACAGGCTGGAAGAGTGAAAGTAATTGAAATCGCCAAGGATTTAAATTTTGGGTGGAAACATTTAAATCTGAGTTCTGAGGAAACAAAAAAGTATCGTTTCATTACGAAATACCGGGATCCTATGAACGGATTTACCAATCCAAAAATAGCAACTTCTGGTGTTTCACAACTAAATATTGATGGTGTTGACGGACTTACGATTTTTTCAAAAAAAGGAAAAACGATTCGATCTGTCGAGTTTAAATTACAACGGTCAACGAACGATATTGTCATACGTAATCTGAATTTTGATGGCATGTGGCAATGGGATGATACAGGAAAACACAAGGAAGTAGGCTGGACTTATATTAAAATAAATGGCGCCAATAATGTATGGATTGACCATTGTAAATTTCCGATTGCAGCAGATGGATTAATTGATACGGAGAACGGTGGCTCCAACATCACGATTTCCTGGTCTGAATTCGGATTACCTGCGGATGAAAATCCTTCAACAGATAGTGATATTTATCAAACGGTTCAGTTTATGGAAGAGAAATATGCTGCAAATGAATTGAATTCCGATAGCGTGTATTACAACATGCGTAACGAAGGTGCCACTAAAGAACAAATCATGGCCTATGCTGCGTACCACAGTAAGGTGCATTTATCGGGTTCTGGTGATAAAGACTATGTGAATTATGTGTCAAGTAGTGGTAATGAGATAAAGGACGGCAATCAAAGAATACGTTTAACACTCGCTTATAATACGTATACCAATGTTGGACAGAGAATCCCTATGATACGCCAAGGTTCTGGTCATGCGTACAACTTGTATTTGGATAATTCCACTCATCATGCGATTTTAGAGAATGTTACCGCAATTGCTGAATTCGGTACAGATACACTTTCACGAGCACTAAATGCTAGAAATGGTGCCTCAATTGCAGCAGATACATCTGTATTCAATGACATTAACGAGCCAATCACAGGTGCGGAAATTCAGGGATTAGATACTAAAAATATGGATGCCCAATGGGCTGATTTATTCCAAGCAGCTTATAATAGAAACTTAATTGTAAACTCAAAAATCTCCAATCAATATGGAACGTATACAGGAAGCAGTTGGGACAACAATGGGGAAAATCTATTTACAAAAGGATTTACATGGCATGATAAATCTACGATTGGAAATTGGGCATGGTCTTCTCATATTGTTGGAAGTGAAAATATGAGTAAAATGAACCCACCAACTGATCCATTTGTCTTTGAGTATAACTATGACGAGAAACTCCCTTATACGTATAACGTGGTCCCATTAGACAGCGTTGTTCCAACACTTACAAAATATGCAGGTGTGAACAAAGTAAATATGAGCCCTATCGCCTGGTTAAAAACTGACTACACCTCTAACAGCAAAGGGCAGTAATAGAAAAACGATTTTGTAGGCTCAGAGAGACAGGTTCCGTGATCCGGCTAGGTCACGAACCTGTCCCCTTGACCCTGCTTTGTTCTAAGAACTTCCCTATATCTTCTCGACTTTCTTCATAGTAATTATTAAACAAAATGGGAAAACTAACTATGTTTTAATAGGGTAGTAACTATCCCTACTGCTCTTATACATATAACTACTATTTTGTTTAATATTCTATTTAGAAAGGAGTGGATCTAAGATGGAACAATCAAATGAACATTTGCCATTTCTAAAATTAACCGCAACTGAGGTATCTAATATTTGGTCTTCGTTTTTAATGAGCAGTATGCAACAAAGACTATTTGAATATTTTTTGGTAAGTACGGAAGATAGTCATATAAAACACATTGTTGAAAAAATGTTAATTCAATCTGAAAAGAATCTTGATGAACTTAATGATATCTTTAATAAAGAAAATCTTTCTGTCCCTCTTGGTTTTACCGATGAAGATGTAAGTGTGGACGTGACCAAAGTATTTTCTGATATATTTATTTTGAATTTTTGTTTCGATTTAACACATCTCGCGATGAGTACATATCCTATTGCATTATCAGATTGCCCAAGAAGCGATATTCGGAATCATTTTCAAGGTAACATTACGTTTTCTGTAAATATCCAGAATGAAATTGTAGACCTCATGTTATCCAAAGGCGTATATTTGAAACCTCCACAAGTAGCAATCGATAGTGAGGTGGAATATGCTAAAAACTTCATGTATCTCAATGGTTTTATTGGTAGTTCAAGACCTTTAAACGCTGCTGAGATAGCTAATCTTTCAAGGATTATCTATAGGGGACAGTTTTCAAAGATGATTTTTGTTACTTTTAGTAAATTAGCCCAAAAAAAAGATTTGAAACAACACTTTGGAAAAGGCAGAGATGGGATCGAAAAAGTTCTACATTCACTTCAAGAAGTTCTTGAAGAAGAAAATATTCCGATTTCAGCTTCAGGAGACTATCAAATTTCGAATATAGAGATATCTCCTTTTTCCGATAAATTAATGTTGTTTTTTGCTAATACTTGTTTAGGTATATTCTGTTTTACTATGGTAAATCAAG
This sequence comes from Ferdinandcohnia salidurans, assembly GCF_042680725.1. Taxonomy (NCBI): domain Bacteria; kingdom Bacillati; phylum Bacillota; class Bacilli; order Caryophanales; family Bacillaceae; genus Ferdinandcohnia; species Ferdinandcohnia salidurans. The sequence continues at coordinate 11,295 of NZ_JBHUEK010000023.1, read as the reverse complement.
CTATGACTTCCAGTTTACGAACGGATATAGTTGCAAAATTAGATAAAATATCAGATGATATGAAAAAGTTTTATGGAATGGGCTTACTGTTAGCGATAAAAGAAAAATGGTTTGAACAACCTCCCCAAGCAGTAGATAGAAAAGTATAAGACTAGTTAGCCTAATAAAGGACTAGGAAATTTAATTTCCTAGTCCTTTTTGCACGATAAAAAATCTTCATGTTTTCACATTGAATTATATATATATAAATGATGGAATTATTAATGGACTTAAATAAGATTTAATATCCGACAGGAGATGATTTTTTGAGCACATTCAATCCCGACAAATTATCGGTCGAATACAGGGATAGCGTTACTGCTACAGCACCCATTATTCCAAGATATTACACACTAACACACTCTGATACAACTGCCGAATTATTTTTAACAATAGGCTATCATTATGCCTGGGATAAAATTAATTCGATGAGAGATGAAGTATTAGGTGAATGGAGAACAGATGGAAGTCACTTCCATTACCAGGTTTATTTATATATTGATCAAGGAGAATATAACCTACAAGTTGCAGCAAAGCGAAATGAAATCTTTAGACGTGAATTGCCACTTGCCTTAACAGCTATTCGATACGGAGATCGATTTTTATTCAATGCTTACCCTACTCTTGACCACGCTCCCATCATAGTTACCTTCACTTCTGCCTATCCTCAGTTTGCTAGACATGAAAATTGGGCTACTTTCCAAGATTATTCCATATGAAAGAAATCGAAACTTTGTGGAAATTTTATTACGAAAAAAGGTTCCGTGACTGAACATGTGCACGGAACCTAACCACTTGTCCTATAGATTAATCGGCCACTCCTCAAGATTTTCGGCCATATCCCAGAACATATATTCAAACATACTCGTTTTGACGACGATTTCTTCAAGTACTGCTAAATCTCGCTCTGGTTTTCCGCTTGCGATTTCATTGATAAGCTGCTTACAGTCTTCCGCTAACGCTGAAAACTCATCGGATGAATACATTTTCACCCATTCCCCATAGAATTCATGCTCAACTGCTCCAGGCCATTTGACGAGCTCTTTTCCAATAAAGTTATAGCTCCATGCACAGGCTAGGACTGCAGCGACAACATTTTCTACACCACCAAGTTGCGCTACATTCAACATGTAGCTTGTGTAAGATGTTGTAGTTGATGCAGGTCTAGTCGCCTCGAGCTCTTCTGGAGATATTTCAAACTTTGCGGCATATTGGCGGTGAAGATCCATCTCCATCTCCAACGTACCATGCAAAAGGTTTGCAAAAATGGACATCGTTTTTAAATCCGGGGCCTTCGCACTCCCCAACGCAAAAAGTCTGCAATACTCAATCAGGTACACATAATCCTGCTTCATATAATGCTTAAACTTTCCTTTTCCAACCAACCCTCGCCAATCCCTTTCACGAAAGGATGCTCCAAATACGAATTCCAAATAGGCTCCACTCGATTCCATAAACGATCAGTAAAAAGACTGCTCACTTTCTTGTCCCCTTTCTCCATTTGACCTTGGGGGAGATAAAAAAAACCCATCACTAGTGACTAGAAATGGGTTAGGCAATATATATCGTTTGTTTACACATAACGTGCCAACTCCACTTCCCTACGCTAGTGTTACCTAGATCAGGTTCAAAGGGTCGATATCTCTATCTCTCAGCACAAACATGCTCCCCTAGTCGAATTGTTAGATTATTAAGTTACTAGATACTAGTTAAACATAGCGGATACGAAAAGGCAAGTAAGACATGTCCATTTATCCCGCTTGAGTCAATGGACATGTTCCAGCATCCCGTAAAAAAAACGAGTTGGCATTTATAGCCAACTCATTTTTATCTTAATCATCAAACAATCAATTCATATACTTTGCAACCAGCGCATAGCATCTTTCCCTTGTCATAGTTGCTTGGGTAGCTACATATTCTAAGGTTTCCGTCGAGCCACCTTTATATTTCAATGATGATTCTTTTGCGGTTTCATCTCTATGTTTAATCCAATTTCGTTGTTCTTCTCGTAATTGATTCATTTGTTCAGAGTCAAGCTGTTCATTTAACATTCCATAAATCTCGTTCAATTTTTCATCCCACTTTTTATACCTTGCCGCCTCTTGTTCTTCCAATTCTGCCATTGTTGCTGTATCTTCGGCGTTTCTATCTGCTTCTTCCATTTTATTTAATTCTTTAAGATATGCATCCTTCATACCTTCGGTTATTTCATTCTTGTTACTAGATTTCGATGTCTCGTCATGTTCAGTCGTAGATGGTTCTTTAGATGTCTCTTCTTTGTTTTTAATCTGAGTATTTTCAGGACTCTCAGATTTATTTATTTCACCAGACTTCTCATTGGTAGCTGGTTTTTCCTCTGTTTTTAAATTCGTGCTAGTTTCTGATTCTTCGTTTTCTGGTTTAGCATTTGCCTCATCCGTTGAGTTACTACAAGCAACTAACGAGAAAAATGCTATGATGGTCATTACAGTTAGTAATCGCTGTTTATTTTTCATTACACTGCCTCCTCTACTAAACAGTATATCATAAAATTTTCCAGTAGTTTTTAAGAAAGTTCAAATTATTTGTTAAGCAACTCTCACCTAACCCAAACAAAAAACACTCACATTTGTAAGTGTCCTAAAGACTATATTGTATTCCCTTTTTTCTTAGCATCTGCATCCAAACCAGCACCAATCGCAATGCCGATGCTCATCCCAATCGGCAACCCTAATGCAATATTATCAAAAATCGTTAATCCAAACACCATACCCAAACTCATACCTATAGACATGTATAATGTGAGATACATCCCTTCAGGTACCAACTTATGTTCCTTTTGAAGATGTGCAGCAATTCCTTTGATCACTTGTTTATGATGTTTACTGTCCTTATCAATTTCATCGTCATTCGCTTCCAGTTGAGTAAAATGATTCTTTAAATCAACTAGATGTTGCTGACACTCTTCACAACTTGCCGAAAAAGAATCCAGCTTTTCAACCACTCGTTCACATTTATTTAAATCAAGCTTTTTTGAAAGTTCATTACTTATGGTACTCCTTAGTTTCTCTATATTTGTTTTAATGTCATCTACATGATTTTCCACTATACCACCGCCTAATGGGATCTTAATTTAGCCAAGGTTCATTTATTTCTTATACCTTATTTACGAATGAAACATGATTTAGTTTCGTTTTTTAATGATAACCACATCCGTAAGAACAGACACAAAATAAAAGAGAGGATTCATTATTATCCTCCCTATACCTTATTTTGCTAAACTACTCCATATATAATTGAATCTTACACACAAATTAAGATCATTATTCTACCATATTTGCGAATGGCCTCTTTCTATGTACCTTTTTAAAACCCTTAATCAGTTGATTTTTTACATCATTAGGATCCTCGACAGGTAGTTCCTTCCAACAAACTATCAAATGATTGATATCCTCAATTTGCCAAATAACCCTTCCGCCGTAGTGGCTCGCGTTTCTTCCACTACCGAATTTTAATAATTGCTTTATTCTTGAATTCAGAGTAGCAGAGCTTTTTCCACCACCGGCTTTCCCTATATAGATTACTTTCGTATCCTGTACCCAACTTTCATTTAACTTTCCTACTGGAACATTAGGATCTTTCCCTTTAAAATAACCACCTGTACCTTTTCTCAAAAACTCTGGTGAATGATCAGGGGTATAGAGCACCATATAAACCCCTTTAGTGTGTGGAACGATCGAATGATTTTGCATCAATTCAGTAATCGGAATATAACCTTCAAAGCCATACTCTTTAATTGATTTAAAATTATTGTAATCCATTTGATCACCTCAATTTATGAGTATGAGTAGACTGAACATTTATTCAAACTAATTCTACGATTATCCATTAAATTTCCATAAATGTTTATGCAAGGAGCATGTTCTTAACAAAAGAAGCCTTTTGGAAAATGGTCTGTACTTCGTTCTTAATTGAAAAAAGTGCCTGAACCCTTAATAATGTCATATAGGGTTTAGACACTTTTCTTTCCTTTAAATATACTTTGCTGTTATAGATCGTTCACAAGCCTTTACCCCTGCAGGTGGGCCTTCATATAAAATTTCTCCACCACCCGTACCTCCGTCTGGGCCTAAATCAATAATCCAATCACTGTTTCGGATGACGTCCAGGTTATGTTCAATGACAATGACTGTATTACCCTTTTCAACTAATTTTTCGATAATCACTAGAATATTGGATACATCGGATAGATGCAGTCCAGTTGTCGGTTCATCTAGAATATAGATATTCCCCTTCTTATTTATCTCTTTTGCGAGTTTCAGTCTTTGACTCTCCCCACCAGATAATGTGTTTAGTGGTTGGCCTAAAGACAAATATCCAAGTCCAACTGTCGCCATGCTTGTCAGTTGTCTCTTGATATCTTTTGCTTCAAAAAACTCCACAGCTTCTGCGACAGACATATCCATAACCTCTACAATATTTTTTCCTTTGTACAGGTATTGGAGGACTTCCTGTTTGTAACGGTCTCCATGACATTCACTGCATTCCATTTCCATTTTATCCATGAAAGATAAGTTAAGCTCTACCGAACCAGTGCCCCCACATGTTTCACAGGCACCTTTTGAATTATAGCTAAAAAGTCCACTTTCCACATTATTCGCTTCTGAAAAAGCTTTCCGAATCGAATTCATAATACCGGAGAAGGTTGCAGGATTGGAACGAATGTTACCATGAACTTGGCTTTGATCTATTCGAATGGAATCTGGAAAATCCTTTGCAAAGACTTCATTCACAAGCGTACTTTTTCCAGAACCCGCTACCCCCGTAACAACTGTAAAAACCCCGATTGGCACACGTATGCTCACATTTTTCAAATTATGGAGGCTACTTTTTCTACTTTCCAAGAATTCATTAACAGGTCTTGGGTTCATTTTAATTTCCAGTTTCTTGTTTAAAAACTGAGCCGTTAATGTATCAGAAGACAATAGACCCTGGTAACTTCCACTATACATAATTTTTCCTCCACCAGTACCCGCATTCGGACCAACATCGATGACATGGTCTGCAATTTGGATAACATCAGGGTCATGCTCTACCACTAATACCGTATTGCCCTTATCACGTAATCTAACAAGTAATTCATTTAATCGGTAGACATCGCGAGGATGAAGTCCAGTGCTTGGCTCATCAAATATGTACATTAATCCAGTTAAGTTACTAGATAAATATTTCACCATTTTAACCCGCTGCGACTCACCACCAGATAAAGTCGGCGTTTCCCTTGTTAAGGTCAAATAACTTAATCCAATGTCACAAAGATTTTTAACTCGTTCTAGTATTCCATCCACAATTGGTTTCGCACTTGGTTCATCAAAGCGTTGAAGTACATCCATTAATTCATCAAGTTGCATCGATGTCAGGTCATAAATGGAATACCCTTTGAATATTGAAGATAAGACCTTCTCATTGTACCGTGTCCCTTGGCAACTGGGACATGTGCCCGTTGTGGTAAATTCTTTGAGCTTTTTCTCGGCAGCTTTCGATGTATCTTTATCTCGATTCACATTTTGTCTCATAAATTTAACGGCCAAGCCCTCATACGTTGTGTTGATTTCGCCATTCATATAATTAACGACGATTTTTTCCTCACCGGCATAAACCAGCTTTTCATATTCTTCTTTTGTAAAATCTTTTATTTTTTTATCATTGTCGAAGAAACCAGATTCAGCATATGCTTTCCATTGCCATGTACCTGGGCCAAACCCCGGAAGTAAAATGGCTCCTTCATTTAAGGATTTCTCCTTATCTAACGCAGCATCGAGGTTTAACGTAATTGTTCTACCAATCCCCTCACAATGTGGGCACATTCCAATTGGATCATTAAAGGAATATGCATTACTCCAACCAATGCTTGGTTGTGCAAAACGTGAAAAAAGAAGTCGTAACAGAGGCTGAATGTCAGTAACCGTCCCAAGTGTAGATCGTGCATTACCACCAAGTCGTTTCTGATCCACTATAATCGCAGTGGATAGATTATTAATTTCATCGGCCTCAGGTCGGCCGTATTTCGGCAGAAACTGACGGGCAAAACTACTAAAGGTCTCATTTAGCTGACGACCGGCTTCCTGTGCAATCGTATCAAAAACAATCGATGACTTCCCAGAACCAGACACCCCAGTAAAAATCGTAATTTTCCCCTTCGGAATCTGAACATGAACATTTTTCAAATTGTTCTCCCGCCCATTAACAACCTCAATAAACTCCTGCTTCATCCAATCATCATCTCCCTAGATTTCGTACAAATTAGCCTGTCCATCTTACCATAACTTGGGACAGAGGGACAGGTCCCTTGTCCCACTATTTTATTTCTATCTATATTCACTAAATCAAATCATTCAATTTCCCGAGTTGGATATAACCTAAGCGATCGCTAGTATTTTCTTTCAAAAATGATCCATGTGTATGGTAAAATTAAATTCCTTGGCAGGGGCATTTCAAAAACGAGTTGGCATCTATCTGGCCAGCTCGTTTTTTCTTATAACCACTTAACTGGTGCACCAATTCCATTCTACGATTACCTCTCCCACTCCCATATTAGCAGAATGCTTTAAATTGTTTCCTATAGAATGTATCATTATTTTTGCACGCTAATAAAGTACCACTGATTAGCTAAGTATATAATGGTACTATTTTTCACATAACAATCAACTATTAAGGAGGTTACAAACTATGAATGCAGACAATCAATTTATGCTATCAACATACACTCTCCCTAATGGAGTTGAATTAAAAAACAGACTGATCATGGCACCAATGACTAACTTCTCATCTAATCCAGATGGAACTGTTTCAGATGCAGAAGTGAGTTACTATGCACGCCGTTCTAGTGGAGTTAGCATGGTGATTACGGCTTGTACATATGTTACACCAAATGGAAAAGGATTCCATGGTGAATTTGCTGGTGACACAGATGAGATGATTCCGAGCTTATCTCAATTAGCCAAAGCCATTAAAGAACAAGGTGCGAAAGCGATCTTACAAATCTTTCATGGCGGAAGAATGTGTCCTCCTGAATTAGTTCCAAATGGAAAAATTGTGAGCGCAAGTGATGTTCCTGCCGTAAGAGGAGGAGCATCAACCGAGGTACCTGATGTAAAACCAAGACCATTATCTGAAAATGAAGTTGAAAATATCATAAAAGCATTCGGAGAAACAACTCGTCGTGCCATTGAAGCAGGCTATGATGGGGTTGAAATACATGGAGCTAACGGCTATCTCATTCAACAGTTCTTCTCTCCTCATTCAAATCGTCGTGAGGACCAGTATGGAGGTAGTCTTGAAAAACGTATGACCTTCCCTCTCGCAATTGTGGATGAAGTGCAAAAAGTTGTTAAAGAACATGCGATTCCTGAATTTATTGTTGGCTATCGTTTTTCACCAGAAGAACCTGAAACACCTGGAATTACAATGGGTGATACACTCAAACTAGTTGATACATTAGCGAATAAAGGCTTAACTTATTTACATGTTTCATTAGGAGAATTCTTTTCAGCAGCAAGAAGAGGTGTTGAAGACACCAACAAAACTCGTATCGAATACTTGCTAGAAACGATTAATAATCGTGTTCCATTGATTGGAGTTGGATCCATTTATACAGCTGATGATGCTCGCAAAGCCTTTAAAACAGGTGTCCCTTTACTTGCATTAGGTAGAGAACTAATCATTGACCCAGATTGGGTACAAAAAGTAGCAGAAGATAAAGAAAACGAGATCGTCACAAAAATAGACAAAACCAAACAAAAAGAACTAGTCATTCCAGATCCACTATGGAATGCAATCATCCACACCCCTGGCTGGTTCCCAGGTGTCTAAGTGGGTCAGAGGGACAGGTCCATTGTCCCACCATTTTTTAGAAAAAGGGACACTGAACTGCCAGTGTCCCTTTTTCATTGCTAACAAACCTTATCCCCCTCTACCTAGGCCTAATCCTCAAATAACTCTATATTAATCTTTTATCGCCGGGTATTCGATATAGGTATCAGCAACTTTTGGAAGGTTGGAGGAAGAAAAGTTTTCCCAATTTATTTTATCTGAGGTGGACTTCGATAAGATAATTGTTACAATCGGTCCGATCTTAGCATTTCCATAAGCATCTTGTAATGGAAATACCCATTCGAGTGTAACTTCAGAAACGTCATCCCTGTTTGTATAAATCTCTTCTAAGATATCGGTACTATCTCGTTGAATACTTTTGCGAATTGTATTTTTTGTAAAGTTATCGTCAGCTACAGCCTGTACCCACACGACATCTCCATCAACAGAGACCTTATACACTCGATTTTTTAGCTCTTCATCATCCTGATTCGATGTTTCGCCTGCTTCCTTCTTAACTGCGTATTCAACAAAGCTACTTAAATCATCAGGTGCTTTTTCTTCTTTAACTGGCTGTTCTTCTTTAGGTTGATCCTCTTTTTCCTCAACATCTTTTTTATTTTCCTCTACTTGTTCTTCTTTTTCTGCTGCCATATCATCCGTTTGATTTTGCTCCTCTTGTGGTGCAGGAGGAGCTTGATCTTCCTCATCCCCACCTAAAATGGCAGCGCAAGAGCCTATAATGATAATAAGAATTAGTAACCCAAGACAGCCAAGACAACCTTTCTTTTTCTTATTACTTTTCTCTTCAGCCAATATGAACACCACCTTATAAATTTTGATGCCTTATTTTTTGAAGATGAACTATTTTTATACAGTTGTTCAATAAAGAAGCTAAGTATAAAGGTTTTCTGGAGTGGAAACATAACAACATCTAAAGGTGAACTTCAAATTTGGGGGTGAAAAATCATGTTAAGGGATTCAAAAGTGGATGCGAAGGGGCATATAAAAAACAAACAAGATTCTAAAAAGCAAACAAAAAATAAACCAGAAACAAAATAGGGTCAGAGGTACAGGTCCATTGTCCCAACTTGGTTCAATTATCCTGTCCCTACTTCCCATCATTATTGAATTTTACGATACAGGTTGTATTTATACCCATCATGAAGAAAATACTTTTTTCCTGATGCAATTTGTACAGCACTAGATATATCCTGGTTCGAAATGGTTAAATCCTTTTGAATCGTAACCAGATCTGCTTCATTCTCATTCATAATTAAATAGTAAGTTTCTCTTGTTTCCAGTTGTTTGACCGCACTTCCAAATGTTAAGATACCCTCCAATAGAAAATCTATAATTTTCCCATTCGAACCTCTATCTTCTTTTTGCAAAAGTTCATATATAACTGCACCAATAGGAGCTACCTCAAGCACCTTTTTATCGTATTTATTCATTATTATCCTCCAACTCTTGTATTCTCCGATTGTATCTTTTTATATTGAATTCCTCCCAAATATAAGAAATCGCATAGAATACAATAATGGACATCAAAAATTCAAGTACGAACAAAATAATCATATTCATTGTTTTACTTAGTCCCACAAACAATTGTAGACCTTGCCATTCCTTTTCTACAAAGAATGTCGTAATAAGATTTAAAACCAGAACAACTGTGGAAAAACCCAATGAATCCCAAAAATAGTGACGTTTTCTCTTTCTTTTAGATTGATAATCTGCTTCCGTGAAAACCATCTCACCTGTAATCATCCGGGGTATTGTTAGACTTTCATCCTTTCGTGCAAACCATGCTATTGATGCAGGTATCATCACGATAAGAATAATTTCCAATGTACTCTGTGTAATATCTTTCGTACTTACATATTTCCAAATTGCTGAAACAAAAAGCAAAACATACAAGACTGCTAGTGTAATTGCAATTCCCTTTGATATTAACTGCTGACTTCTTTCATCCATCCCCATTACTCCTCCTCGTATTCAAAAATTTCTTCGATAGGCACTTTAAAAACCTTTGCTATGTCCCATGCTAATTTTAGCGAAGGACTATACGTTCCACGTTCAAGGTGCCCAATGGTTTCCCGTCTAACCCCTACTAACTTTGCTAATGTCTGCTGATTCATATTGTGTTTGGCACGATACTCTTTTAATTTTGTCTTCAACAATAATCATCACCACCTAGATTTTTACAATTTGTTATATATTTCTAACATCTTGTTATAAATATATAACACGAGTATTTTTACGTCAAGATGATAAAAAGCGTTTCCCGATTTGTATTCAGCAGAATTAATGAAGGATGAAAATTCGGATTCGAATAATATTTCTTACGTCACTTTATTCTACTGGAGACATAAGCTACTATCTTCATTAAATAAAATGGAAATCTCTGATTTTCAAGGTATAATACAATTATTAGGAGGAGCTATGAAGAAGTATAAAATACTTACAATTATCATTATCGTTTTGGTAGTTCTAAACATATATCAATTTCAACAATCAAGTTCTTTAAACAAGAAGCTGGAAAACAATTTCAAAATGGAACTAAATGCTTCATTTGGTGAGGCAAAAGAAATGCTTGCTAATGAATTACCTACTTTAATCAGTAGGAAGGAAATCTCAAGACTTGAATTTGATAATATCTGGCACTCATCTAATAATGTTTTATTTGGTATAGACGAATCTTTAACCTTTGCCAACCATTATGACATCTACTCAGAAGAATATTATCCAAAAAACACTAATAAACTTGCAGGGGAAGTCCAAAGTTTCTATAGAAAATTTTTAAATAGTAATTTTCAAGATAATATTGAAAGTGTTCCTCTTTCCGAGAAGGATATTAAATACATAAAAGTATTGAAAGAGCTATTCGAATCAATTGGAGCATTAACTACACCTAAAGCAGAGTTGATGAACATTGAAGAAACCTTGAAGAAACTAAATGATATTAGTTCTAACTATGAGGAAAAGTTGAAAAAAATTAGGTTATTTTAGACGTTCAATTTTGCTAACGGGTCCCGTAGTTGAACAAAAAAACGATTAGGCTGTCATTTTATGACAGCCTAATTTAATAGTAAATTAATCAACATTCAACGCTAACAGAGCGTAAAAAATAAAAAAAAGACCAACCATAACGGTTGATCTTTTAGTTGCCTAGCGACGTCCTACTCTCACAGGGACAAAGTCCCAACTACCATCGGCGCTGAAGAGCTTAACTTCCGTGTTCGGTATGGGAACGGGTGTGACCTCTTCGCTATCGCCACTAGACTATGATGAAGGATTCATTCCTTCAAAACTAGATAACGTACTTACATTCATCTTAAAAAGTATTTTGGTTAAGTCCTCGATCGATTAGTATCAGTCAGCTGCACATGTCACCATGCTTCCACC
>NZ_JBHUEK010000022.1:0-101295 GCF_042680725.1 Ferdinandcohnia salidurans | reverse complement strand
TCCGCCACTACGGCGTGTTCGGGACTTTCACCCGTTAGTCCGATGCGCTGCCAAGCGCACAAAAAATAAACTACTATCCTGTAGTAGTTTATTGGACAATCTATTATCTATTTTTGTGTTTGAAGTACCATTTCGTACATTTGTTTTGTTGGTTGCATTGGCTCTACTCCTAGTTCTTCCTCTAATGCCGCAACACATTTTCTATACCACTTGATTGCTTGGGGACGGTTGTTTTTATGATAGTAGCAAAACATCAATAATCGATATGCTTCTTCCCATGTACGATCCTTTGCTAGAATTTGTTCACACCAATAAATGGCTTCTTCAAATTCTTCCGTTTGAACAAAGCCTTGCGCAATGCGTTCAGCACCACGTAAAAATAATACTTGGAGCCTCTCCCTCTCACCCAAACACCAATCTTCATATCTTCGGTTTGGTAAATAATCACCTTCATAGTATTCTAATGCCCGCCGTAAGCATTTGATAATCTGGTCCGTATCCTTTTCATGCAAACCTACATGGATCCATTCTTCAAATTCGATAATATCTAACTGATAGCCAGCTTCCTGATTCAATCCATAAGATGATCCAATCCGTTGGATAAAAAACGGAGTCGATCTAGCGACACGGTTTGGCTCTAATGCATTGTTTAAGGCATTTAAAGCAACTTTAAAATCTCTCGCTGCTGCTGCTTCTTCATGCTCTGGCCAAAGCATCGCAAATATTTCTTCGCGTGCAATCATTCGATTTCGCATCGTTACAAAAAGCTCAAGCAACTCCTTAGCCTTTCCACGCTGCCAATCAGATTCTTCCACCTCTTGACTGCCAAGCCACACTCGAAATTTACCTAAAGTTTGAATTCGTAATGTGTAACCAGGATGAGATGTGATATTTGAATATCCTAGGTCATTTAGCAATTGATTTACATACGGAAGATGAATTCCTTCCTTCTGAGCTTCCAGTAATAAAGGCACAATATTATATAAATCTAGCGGTCCAAAAGTCGTTCGTTTTGTAAGGATAAAATCATATCCTCCGACCTGCAGTTTCTTGAGAAAGTTCGTAATGAAACCTTTAAAAGCTTCTCGGTTCTTCTGATGAAAATAGAGAAATGCAAACCAAAGCTGCGTTAGTACAATTCCATACTGGTCACCACAATTTGTATACAAAGCCTCGCATCTTGTTAAATATTGTTCAGCTTCCTCCCATTTTTCATTATGAACAGAAGATATTCCCATGCATAATAAAATTAGTGCAGAAAGCCATGCGTCCTTTACCTTTTCTGTCTCATCTAAGGCCCTATTGCCATATTCAATGGCCCGGTCATATAATCCTCGATTTCCATTTAAAAGACATAAGCCCATCAAGGGTTCTGCCTTTCCTCTTGATACATTTATTTCATCCATAATTTCAAGAGCTGTTTCATAGCATTGTAATGCTAATGAAGAATCATATTTATCGAGTAATTGCACCGCATGTCCCATGCGCATCCAGCCACAAGCCTCAACAAATGGTGCTTGAAATTGAACTCCTTGCTTTATCCCGGATTCTGCGAGCTCTTTTGCCGCTTGACCATTGCCCATAAAGGCTTCAATTAAGGATAACAGTAGATCTGTTTCGCGATGAGATTGCTGTAAATGAATGGTTTTCTGATTACTTTCAACCACTTTCTTTTGTGTAAGAATTTTTTTCGCTTCTACAAGTTTACCAGTTCGTAAATAAAGCCTAGATTCCAAGTTTCCATCTAATAGTGGAATATTTAAGCTTCTCCCTTTTTCAAACCATTTTTTCGCTTTATTTGCTTGGCCCGCATTTGCAAGGTTTTCAGCCATTAATTGGTATAATTTACTTTTATCTTCATTAGAGGAGGACTCATTTTCTTCAAGAGCCTCAATCGCCTGTAATAAATAGCGCTCGGCTTTACCCGGTTGGATTGTATCAAGATAGATTCTCGCTTGTCCCTCATATGCCTTGCTTAAACTCAGAAGGTCTCTCGCAGACTCTGCCAGGTGTATTGTTTTTATGTAACAAGCCTCAGCCTCTTCATAGGAGCACCGGTACCTCAATGCTTCCCCCTTATATAGCCATAATAGGTAATAATGATTCATAAGAGATTCTGGAATGTTTTTAATCCGGTCCAACAAACCCTCAAGTTGCCCGTTTTGAATCATTTTCTCTCCATAATGGTGGAGAATTTCTGCTATTCTCTCAAAATCTCGAATTGCCTCAAGATGATATATTGCTTGATTAAAATCACCAATTCGTTGATAATATCTTGCAGTTTGAATATGGAGGTTATAAAAGTGCCGATCATTCGTCGAGAATAACCTTTGCTCAAGAAACTCCTTAAACAAAGCATGGTAGCGATACTGCCCTTCTCCAATCGAAAGTAAAAAAAGATTATGGTCAGAAAGCTCTTTTAACATTTCTGCTGAACTTCGTATTCCTAATACCTCATCACATACTTTTCCATTTACTTCTTCAAAAATGCAGGTGTTCTCTAGAAATTGCTGGATCATTGGAGGTTGTTTCATAAACACTTCCATTGCAAGAAAACGAAATAACTCATCAAGTGATTTTGATTTATTATTGAGAATTGATTCCAATCCACCGTCAGAAGTTAGCTGTTGGCGAATCATGCCAATCGCGATAATCCATCCTTCTGTTAGTGAAAAGATTCTTTCAATATCTTTCTCAGTCATATCCCCTTCGTACATATCACTTAACAGGACTTCAACCTCATCATACGAAAACATAAGGTCGCGCTGCCGTATCTCTAAGAGTTCTTCTTTCACAATCATCGAAGTCAGAAAAGCCCAGGAAGGTTTTTTCCTACTTGAGATTACAAGATTTAGATTGGGTGGAAGATGTTGAATCAACCATGTCATCCACTGGTCAATTGAAGAAGAATGCTGAATCAAATGGTAATCATCGATGACAAGCATAATATCCGAATCTAGTATGGTAATTTCATTGATAAATAACGAGCAAAGGGTACGTATTTCTTCATCACGCACATACCGTTCAATATTTTCAACATAAAGCAGGAGTTCTGTTCCAAAACCTTGGTGATTTTTCCGTATAGCATAGACTACATATATTAAAAATGGAATAATGTCATCATCATTTGGTCCTACACTATACCAACACGACAACTTTTTTTGATCACGAATAAAAGATGCCAGTGCAGTTGTTTTACCATATCCCGCTCCAGAATGTAGAATGGTTAGTGGATACCTTGGAATCGTTTTCATTTTTTTCATTAATGTAGGTCTTCTTAATACGGTGTCCTTTAAGTTCGGTGGAGTAATTTTTGTTTGTAGAACTTGTATCTTGGTACCCATCCCAAAACCTCCCTTCTTCTAAAAATTGATAATTTTGGTACTATTTTATCATATCCAAGCTAAAAAAGAACTCGAATTTCGACTGAGTTCTTTGTGATGTTATAGATGATTTATTAAGTTCTTCTTAGTTTAATAGTTCCATTTTGTCGAAAGGCCAGTATTTAATATTAACCTTTCCCACAACTTGTTCCATCTTTACAAAACCAAAATGGCGACTATCCCAACTGTCTATACGATTATCGCCAATAACGAAAATATGATTTTCGGGAACTGTTGATTTTCCTGCCACTTCTTCAAGGGTAAAGTCACCGGTTAATTGCCCAACGAATAGTTCCTTTTTAAACGTATCTAAAAATGGTTCGGAAACACTCTTTCCGTTTACATAAAGTACATCGTCACGATACTCGATATGATCCCCTGGCAATCCAATAACCCGCTTAACAAAATCTTCTTCTTTATTTTTATGGAATACAACAATATCAAAGCGGTCAAGCTCCCCAATTTTCATCCCAATCTTGTTGACCATTAGGAGGTTTCCATCCTCGAGGGTTGGCATCATTGATTCACCCTCGACTATGTAGTTTGTAAAAAAGAAGGTTCGCAAAAAAACTACAATAACCAAACTGATTCCTAAAGATTTAACAAAAGAAAAATGATGTTTATTCTTTGCTGGGGTTTCCTCCACCAAAACTCCACCCTTCGCTTTAGCATTTTACGCCTCATCTTCTTTAAGACGAGTCGGCTTTACTTTTAACCTTGCTTCTACTCTTTTACCTACAATCCATAGGACAAATATAATAATAACTACAATTATCGTTCGAACTGGTTGTTGAAAAAGAGCTCGTATATCATAGCCTATGAAGCTAATAGTGAATATCATTACTAATTTTCCACTTAAAACTGCTAAAACAAATTGAGGTGTACTTACTCTTGAAAGCCCGGCTACTAAATTAATTGCCGCTGATGGGGTAAATGGAAAACATAATAGGAGGAAAATTGGACCAAATCCGTGCCGTTCAACCCAGTTAATAAGACCTTTCACCTTTTTATGGCGACTGACAAAAGAAAAGAATCTTTTTTGACCATACTTGCGAACTAGGAAAAAGACAAGGAGAGAACCACCAATTGCCCCTACCCATGAATACAAAAACCCAAGCCAAAGTCCAAATGCATTCGCATTCGCTACGACAAATGCAACAAGTGGTAGAAACGGGAGAAACGCTTCTAACATTGGAAGAAAAATTCCAGGCAATGGACCGAATGACCGATAATCCTTTAATAATTCTTCAATATTTTTTAGTGTAATGAGTTCTTTAATTGCTTCTATGTCCATAAGAATCTCCTTGTTAACTTACTACCCTTATTGTACACCCAATTGGGCATTACTACCAAAAATAATTTTCACATAGAAAAAGACACTAGCATTAAGGTCTAGTGTCTTTCCAATTCTTATACGAGATATTCTACAAACCAATCTTTTATATGGTCAAGGCGGGCCACTCTTAATTTTGGATTTCCGCTTCTAGATAATTCATGGTTTGCACCTGGGAAACGAACAAATTTTGTTGGTTTCTTTTGGTGTTTCAAAGCAACATAGAACTGCTCTGCCTGTTCGATTGGACAACGGAAATCACGTTCACCATGGATAATTAATAAAGGAGTTTCTACATTCCCAACATATTTGAGTGGTGAGTGATTCCATAACTTTTCAGGATCTACAAGGAAATTCCCTTTTAACTCCCATTCAGTAAAGAAGTATCCAATATCACTTACCCCATAAAAACTAAGCCAGTTTGAAATCGAACGCTGCGTAACCGCGGCTTTAAATCGATTTGTATGACCTACGATCCAATTCGTCATGAAACCACCATAGCTGCCACCTGTTACACCAAGCTTTATTTCATCAACAAAGTCAAAATGCTCTACAGCATAATCAGTTGCTGCCATCACATCTAAATAGTCCTTGCCGCCATAATCACCTCGAACAGCATCAACAAATTGTTGCCCATAGCCATGACTTCCACGTGGATTTGTAAAGACAACAACAAATCCCTTGCTAGTTAACACTTGAAACTCATGGAAATACGTATTGGCATACATCGCATGAGGACCACCATGTACTTCAATAATTGTTGGATACTTTTTACCTTCTTCATAACCAAACGGCTTCATCACCCAACCATTAATTTCCCAGCCATCTGGAGCATTAAATGTAAAGCTTTGCGCATCTGCTAATTCAATATCCTGTAAAAATACTTCATTTACATTTGTGAGTCGATTTATATCGCCAGTACTTAAATCTAAATAATATAGATCTCCTGGTTCTGTTGGTTTACTGATACCAACAACTGCCTTATGATTTTTTACTGTTAGTGCGTATACATGCTGGTTCTCGAATAAGGACGGATAGATTTCACCCTCAATTGAACCATAATAAACTCCTGTGCTGCCATGATTACTTAACAGAAAGTAGAAACTTCTGCTATCTTCATTCCAAATAACACCAGGATTTGAACCACCTAATTGGAAGTCGGCAGCAACACAATCCCCTACATATGCATCTAACTCACTTGTTAGACAAGAAAGCTCGGCACTATCATTTGAATATAACCAAATCTTTGGTAAAGTAGCCCCTACAAATTCTTGTTCATGTCCAATTAGTGCAATATATTTGCCATCCGGTGACCAAGAAGGGGTACTAAAATTGCCTGTGCTGTTCGTAATCTTTTGATAACTCTTATCTTGAAGCGACATCACATAGACATCAGAAATCAAGTTATAATCTGAATCCTCACTGATATCTCCTACAAATGTAAGTTTAGATCCATCTGGAGACCAACATCCTGCCGTATAATCATGTTCCCCTGATGTTAATTGCTCCACTACACCAGTAGCCACATCTACCAATGCAAGATGTTGACTTTTATTATCTAAAAATCCTGCTACATCAGATTTATAACGAACTCTTTCGACAACCATCGGTTCAAGTTTTTTCTCGTCTTCATCCTTCTTCTTCTTTTCTTTATCCGTGACGCTCTCGTCATGTGCTAATGAAGTAGTAAATAAGATCTTTGAACCATCCGGTGACCAGATCGGATTTCGTGCCCCGTTTGCACAATATGTAATTTGTTTTGGTTCACCACCGTTTGTATGTAAGCAATAGATTTGCTGTTTTCCTGAACGATTCGATACAAATGCAATTGATTCTCCATTCGGGGACCATCGTGGCGAACCGTCTTTCACATCGCCAAAAGTCCATTGAGTAACCTTACCTTCAACAGTACCAACATATAAATGTGAGTTATACTCGTGCTTATCCTTATTAATTTCAGTCTCCACAAACACATATTTGCTTCCATCTGGAGAAAACTGTGGATCATTGACTGTTTTTAATTCATATAAATCCTCTGCTACGATGCCTCTGCGTTTTATCTCTGTCATTCTTCTCCCGTCCTTTATTACGAATTGTCAAAGTAGTACCTCTTACATTATGCACTACTATTAAAAGTATTTCGACACTGGAAATAAATTTTCCTTCTCTCTTCTTGATTCTTCTAAAAATATGTTTTATTATATATACAAACATACGTTCTAAAAAAAGAGGGGTAATCATGACAAGAATACCTGAGGATGACCGAGCTATTTTTGAAAAAGCTGTCTTTTTACCAATGGTTCTTACCATCCTTAATCGTGATCTGACAGCAATAGAAACCGCTGGCTTTAAGTTAAAAAAGCCTTATCTCCATTTACTTGAACATACAATGAAGAAGGTTCAAAAAGACCTCTATACAATTAAACTACAAATGAAAAAGAAAAATATGAAGGTATGGGAAAAACAAAGAGATGAGGCATTCACATTATTTTCATTCATGTATCGAGGCTATGAAGAGGAACATAACTACTTTAACCCACGGATTCGAAATGAAGTTCAACAGTTGCTTGAATCTTATTTCATTGAAAAAAACGACAATGATTAAAAATGAACAAATGTAAGGCTGGGAAAACCAATTCATTATTGGCGATCTGTTTGATTTGGTATACTTTCATTGTTTTGAGGATTTAGTACAAAATTTATGCGTTTATTTGGTTTGTCCATTCTATTGGTAACAATCGTTCGCAGTTGTGCAGTTCTATGGAGTTGGTTTTGGAAGGATCCTTTCGAGATTTGCAATTTAATGGCTTGCTTATTTGTAAAAATAACAGTTGTGTTCTCATTCACACTATATCTACAATCTGAAACATAGTTATGAGATAGCCATGCGCAGTCTTGCTTTGTTGGCGATGCGGTTGGAAATAAAAAAATCTTATTAGACGCTTCAACAATAATCGGTGCTTTATGGGTCACTCCCATGATTTCACGTGTCCCTTCTTGCCTGCCCTTAAGTGAGCTTCCAAAATAACGGCAGCTTCGGTCGACGATCTCAGTCGGCTTCATGGCTACAACATATTCACCTTCAACTTCCAGTACCCTTGAGCAAGTATTTTTTCCTATTTCAATAGGTAATACTGCCATTGTGTCTGGATTAATTTCATATTCCATCAAATAATTCGTTTGCGTAACTTCCATCTATTCATCCCCTTCAAATTATTATAATATTTTACTAATGAAAGCACTTTCATATTATCACTTCTAGGTATTTATAACTATACAGTTCACAAAAAGTTCACAAAAAAAAGAGTGGAATTCTTAATCAAATACGCCTTGGCGTATTTGCGTCCGATTTTTTTCGAGCATGCTCGAAAACTTACCTTTGAAAAATCGTGACATCCGCCGGAGGCTTTAACTTATTCAGACGGGGTACCAACCCCGACTGTATATAGTTAAAATGCTCTTTTGAATGCAAAAACATTTTTAAAAGAAGACCACCAAATTCATTTCTATGAATTTTCATTTATTTGTCCAAGTTCTTTTTCGGCTAGATAGGAGTTTGCTTGTTCTAATTTCGTATGCTCATCAACCGAATTACCCGCATAGTCAGATTCAGAAAGAAAAGGATTATTTGTGTCTAGGGCGTTTGACATTCCGAATACCGGATTTAATGGTGTATTCTTTGGGATATCGTGATTTGAACCCTCATTTAAATTATTTTTCATATTTTTCCACCTCCATTATTATCATGCATGTAAATACAACTTATCATTCAAGAAATTACCTTAGTCAGTTGAAGTTTTCCTAGAAAAGATTAGTATTCCAAATAAATTTTTAAAAAGTCTAAAAATTCGGTTGATTTTACGTGTCCACCTAAATATACTATTAAAAAGGATTAGGAGTGAGCTTTCATGAAAAAAAGAAAAACATACTCTGAGATCATGAAGTCACGGGATACAAAAAATTTCAAAGCACCAAGGGAATCGGTATTAGACATATATATTCAAATGATTATCGATGAGAGCCTATTTAAACGAAGAAAAGAGCTATTGGAAACGAGGGTTAATGAAGCAATTGATTCAAACAATGAGGGCTTGTTTATGGAAGCTTCAGCAGAGTATCGGAAATTATTTAGCAAAACGTCATAATATACAATTGTAAAGTACAAAAAAACTGACTAACAATTTGTTAGCCAGTTTTTTATGAGCCGTATTATTTTGAAAACTGTGCTTCTTCAGTTGAGCCTTTTAAAGCGGTCGTAGAAGATGTTCCTCCTGTAATAACCTGTGCCACTTCATCGAAATATCCTGTTCCTACTTCACGTTGATGTCTTGTAGCTGTGTAACCATGCTTTTCACTTGCAAATTCAGCCTCCTGAAGCTCTGAATATGCCCCCATTCCTCTTTCTTTATAGCCTCTAGCTAACTCAAACATGCTGTGGTTTAGAGCATGGAATCCAGCTAACGTAACAAATTGGAATTTGTAACCCATTTTTCCGATTTCTTTTTGGAAATTCTCAATCGTCTTTTCATCTAGTTTCTTCTTCCAGTTAAAAGATGGAGAACAATTATAGGCTAATAGCTTACCAGGAAACTTCTCATGAATAGCATCTGCAAAACGCTGTGCTTGTTCTAAGTCTGGCTCAGACGTTTCACACCAAATCAAATCAGCATATGGTGCATATGCCAGACCGCGTGCAATTGCTTGGTCAATACCTGCCTTTGTCCGGAAGAACCCTTCTGGTGTTCGTTCACCTGTAATGAATTCCTGATCAACAGGATCGATATCACTTGTTATTAAGTCTGCAGCGTCAGCATCAGTTCTAGCTATTAAAATCGTAGGAACTCCCATTACGTCGGCAGCAAGTCGAGCGGAAATTAAGTTTCGTACGGCTGTTTGTGTTGGTAATAAAACCTTTCCACCTAAATGGCCACATTTTTTTTCTGACGAAAGTTGGTCTTCAAAATGTACACCAGCAGCACCCGCTTCGACCATGCCTTTCATTAATTCAAATACATTCAACTGTCCTCCAAAACCTGCCTCTGCATCTGCCACAATAGGAGCAAACCAGTCAGTGTCTCCTTGGCCCTCTAAATGTTGAATCTGATCTGCACGTTGTAGCGCTTGGTTAATACGCTTTACAACACTTGGTACACTGTTGGCTGGATATAGACTTTGGTCAGGGTACATGTGCCCTGAAAGGTTCGCATCAGCAGCTACCTGCCACCCACTTAAATAGATTGCCTTTAAACCTGCTTTTACTTGTTGAACAGCTTGATTGCCAGTTAATGCTCCTAGTGCATGAATATAATCCTCTGTATGAAGAAGGTTCCAAAGCTTTTCAGATCCTCTACGTGCCAATGTATGCTCGATATCAATTGAACCACGTAAGCGAATAACATCCTCAGCACTATAAGGCCTTTCAATTCCGTTCCATCTAGAATCCATTTCCCAGCTTTCTTGTAGTTTTTGAACTCTTTCGTTTGTCATTTTAATTTCCTCCTTGTATTCTACTCATTTTTTAATCTATAAGATTTCATATCCAGGTATAGTTAAAAATTCAACAAACTCATCATTCGTCACTAAGTCCTCAAACAGACGAGTTGCATCCGCAAACCGACCTGTTTCAAATGCTTCTGTCCCGATTTCTTGTTTAATGTTTTCAAGCTCTTCTTCTTTCAGTTGATGAACTAGCTCAAGTGTGACCTTTCTTCCATCCGTTAGTATTCCTTTTGGATGGCGGATCCACTGCCAAACCTGAGCTCTAGAGATTTCAGCTGTCGCTGCATCCTCCATGAGATTATGAATCGGTGCGGCACCATGCCCACGAAGCCATGATTCAATGTATTGAATGCCAACATTGATATTCGTACGAACTCCTTGCTCTGTAATAGCTCCTTCTGGAACAGCAATGAGTTCCTCGGCCGTCACTTGAACGTCTTCACGTTTTTTATGAATTTGGTTAGCTCCAAGCATGACTGTATTAAATACTTCCCTAGCAACCGGCACGAGACCTGGATGAGCCACCCAAGTGCCGTCATGACCATTGTTCGCTTCACGTTCCTTATCTGCTCTTACTTTATGAAAGGCTTCCTCATTAGCTTTTGTGTTATTTTTTACAGGTATTTGGGCAGCCATCCCACCAATAGCATGAACATTGCGTTTATGGCAGGTCTTAATGACATGCTGTGAATAAGCACTCATAAATGGGGCTGTCATCGTGACCACCGAGCGGTCTGGTAATATCACATCTTCTACATTCCGAAATCTTTTTAAATAGCTAAAAATATAATCCCATCTGCCACAATTTAGCCCTGCTGAGTGTTCTTTTAGTTCATATAAAATTTCATCCACTTCAAAGGTTGCTAAAATCGTTTCGATTAAAACCGTTGCCTTTATCGTTCCTTGAGGAATTCCAATCTCATTTTGTGCAAAGATAAAAACATCATTCCAGAGTCTTGCTTCAAGATGGCTCTCCATCTTTGGCAAATAATAATACGGTCCACTTCCATTCTCAATCAAATATTGCGCATTATGATAAAAATAAAGACCAAAGTCTAGTAAACTTGCAGAGACTCGGTTTCCATCAAGTTGTATATGTTTCTCTTCTAAATGCCAGCCACGTGGGCGGACAACAAGTGTTGCAGTTACATCGTGAAGCTGATATTTCTTTCCGTTTGGATTTTCAAATGTGATGGTCTTTCTTACGGCATCTCGTAGATTGATCTGCCCTTCGATAATGTTATTCCAAGTAGGAGAGGTAGCATCCTCAAAATCAGCCATAAATACTTTTGCCCCTGAATTTAATGCATTAATGATCATTTTTCGATCGACTGGGCCAGTAATTTCAACTCGCCGATCCTCTAGGTCTTTTGGAATCTGCGCAACTGTCCAATCTCCTTTTCGGATATGCTCTGTTTCAGGCAAAAATGTTGGCATCTTTCCATTATCGATTTCGTTTTGTCTTTGTTGTCTCTTTTCTACTAGTTGTTTCCTTCTTTCTCCAAAGTTTCGCTCTAGTTTTTCAATGAAGTTCAATGCCTGGGGTGTCAAAATTTCTTCATACTGCTCATTCATCTTTCCCAAGATCTGAATTCCTGAGGTTTGTGTCGTCATTTTGTCCCTAACACCTTCCTTGTATTGTTATAATACAGATTATTAATTCTAAAAGTATTATATAACACACTTTTCAAAATTGGAACATTTTTCTGTAAGTTTTTATATAACAATTAAAAAATAGTAATTCTGTACTATAACAACACTATAATAAAAAAAGCCTTGTTAACAGATTGCACTCTGAAAACAAGGCTATTTAGGTTATTTCTCACTCTTTTTAAATTCGTTCGTATACGTAATTCTTTCAAGCATTGTTGGGTGTCCATATCTAAACATCTTCACTAGGAATGGTGGATTCACTTGACTTAAACCAGCTTTTGATAATTCCTGGAATGACGAAACTGCTGCTTTGTTATCCTCCGTCATTTCAAGTGCGTACAGATCAGCTGACTTTTCCTGGTGTCTTGAAACAGCATTTGAGACTGGGTCAGAAACAAAACTTAAAACAGAGATTAATAATAGAAACACTGGAAGAACGGCAATATCTTTTACACTTGATATCTTAAACAAATAGCCCCATTTTCTAACCATAAAGGTCATAAGCTTGCTAATAATAAAGAGTCCTACTAAGGTTATAAGCAAATAGCCGGCAATGCCAATATAAATATGTTTCATTACGTAATGCCCCATCTCATGGGCCATAATAAATAAAATTTCATCTTCATTCAGACGTTGAAGTGTTGTATCCCATAGCACAATTCGCGAATTAGAGCCTATCCCCGTTACATATGCATTAAGGGCATTTGTTTTTTCAGACATATTTACTTCAAATACATGGTCCGCAGGAATTTCCGCACGATCTGCCATCTCAAGAATTTTTGTTTCTAACTCTTTATTGGTTAATGGAAAAAAGTCGTTGTAAAGTGGGTCTATAATAACTGGTTGTACAAACATGAGAAACATGGAGAATGGGATTGATAGAAGCCATGCATGGAACCACCATCTTTTCTCATTTCTTCGAATCAACCAGAACAAGACGCCCACAATTACAATCATTAACGCATAATTCACCCAAAAATCAATCAATAAATCCTTCATCCAGCCTTGAGTCGACTGTACAGTGATATTATATGTTTTTGAAACATTGTAGCTAATCCATGATAGTGGAAATGATAAAACTTCTACCAACAAGGAAAGCCAAAATAAATAAATCGCTGTCTGTAGGATTGAAAACTTAGCTGATACTTTTGACCAATCACGGAACTTTGCTGAAATCCCAATCACAAGGACGAGTATATAAATCAGCCATTCAAACGGTACTGACAGGAAAAACAATAGGTTTCTAATTTGTGAATACTCCTGACTTAATAAAAGCTCACGATCATTCATAAATGTCTGTGGGTCCGCTGGGCTCCCTTTTAGCTGTGCAGGGATGTCCGTATTTGCTCCAAAAAATAAATACCATGCTATAAATAAACCAAAAACGAGATAAATTCCAAGTGACCATCCGATTACTTTTTTCACTATGCTGTCCCCCTTTATGTACAACCCTCTTACTAGTATTTTAGTTTAAAGGAGGGCCAGATAGAACAATGACTTTCCTCATATCTTCATTTTTGACAATATAAGCGTATAAAAAACTCATTGATTTCTAATTCATAATTAGTTATCATGAATGAAATATAATCGAAATTCTGTGATGAAGAGAGTAGTCCTGATGTAACCGTTAGCGAGTTGGGGATGGTGAAAGCCCGATGGTGAAATCAAGATGAACCGCACTTCTGAGAAGCCCACCTGAAATAAGTAGGGTGTGCCGGGGGAACCCGTTACATATTAAGTTAGGTTCATCGTGAACAATTGGAGTGGTACCGCGGGTAAATCTCGTCTCTTTTATAGAGACGGGATTTTTTTTATCTTTAAAGGAGGGTTAGAAAAAATGAATGTTATACAAGTGTATGCCGAAGCTATATCAAAGCAACTACAAGATGTTTTATCATATGAAGAAGTAATAAAACTTATTGAAAAACCAAAATTTCAGGAACAAGGTGATTTAGCATTTCCTTGTTTTGCCCTTGCCAAGCACTTGCGAAAATCACCTGCTGTTATTGCACAAGAAATGGCACCTTTAATTCAAGGCTCCCTTTTTGAGGAGGTTGTTGCCGAGGGGCCATATATAAACTGTTTTCTAAACAAGCAAGTAGTGAGTAAACATATTCTTCAAACCATCCATGCCAAAGAGTCAAATTACGGAAGCCACAACTTTGGTCAAGGAGCGACAATTACCATTGATTTTTCTTCACCAAATATCGCAAAGCCTTTTTCGATGGGGCATTTGCGTTCCACTGTTATCGGTAACGCGCTTGCCAAGATTGTGGAGAAATGTGGCTATCAGCCACTCCGAATTAACCATCTTGGAGATTGGGGTACACAATTCGGAAAACTCATTGTTGCATATAAACTTTGGGGTAATGAAGAGGCCGTTAGAAACAACCCGATAACGGAGTTGCTCAAGCTTTATGTGCGTTTCCACGACGAAGCCCAGACAAATCCTCAACTTGAGAATGAGGCAAGAATGTGGTTCAAATGGCTTGAAGAAGGAAACGAAGAAGCCTTAAACCTTTGGCGCTGGTTTAGAGAGGAATCATTAAAGGAGTTCTCACGAATTTATTCCCTGCTAGATGTTGAATTTGATTCCTATCATGGAGAAGCATTTTATAATGACAAAATGGAAACTACAGTTGCAATGTTAAACGAAAAAAATCTTTTATCTACGTCAGAGGGTGCAGAGGTAGTCGATTTATCTGAACAAAATCTCCCTCCTTGCCTGATTAAAAAATCTGACGGTGCAACCCTTTATGCAACTAGAGATGTTACAGCAGCCATCTATCGGCAGGATCACTACCATTTTGCTAAAGCTATCTATGTAGTAGGACATGAGCAAAGCTTGCATTTTAAACAAATATTTCTAGTACTTGAAAAAATGGGTTATCAGTGGGCGAAGGAAATGGTCCATGTTCCATTTGGTTTTATCCTTAAAGATGGAAAGAAAATGTCGACACGAAAAGGAAAAATAGTTCTGTTGGAAGAGGTTATGAAGGAAGCAATCGAGCTCGCAAAGCAAAACATTGAACAGAAAAATCCAAGTCTCGTAAACAAAGACGAAATCTCGAAAATGGTCGGTTTGGGAGCAATCATCTTCCATGACTTAAAGAATGAACGACTCAACAATATTGAATTTTCACTAGAAGAAATGCTTAAATTTGAAGGAACTACCGGACCTTACGTTCAATATACTCATGCAAGAGCTTGTTCTATTTTACGAAAGGCGAAGCTTTCAGGGGAAACAACAAATGGACTTTCCGATTCGTATAGCTGGTCAATTGTGAAGCTTTTGATGGATTTCCCGGCAACCATCCAAAGAAGTATGCAGCAGTACGAGCCTTCAGTAATTGCAAAATATGTAATAGAGCTCTCTCAAGAATTCAACAAGTATTATAGCCATGTAAAGGTTCTTCAAGTGGATGAAGAAATGAATGATCGAATTGCATTGGTCCGTTCCGTTACCATTGTACTGAAAGAAGGATTACGATTGCTAGGAGTTAAAGCACCCGAGGAAATGTAGTAGGCCCAGGACGTTGTGTCCCGGGCTCTTATTCTGGATGATACTGATATTTTTTCAGGTCAATTATACCGTTTACAACCTCTATCCCTTCATCCTTAAGAAAGATGACTTGAGCAGCACGTGTTTCCTCATCTGCGATCGCAATTTCACCCTTGGAGTTGATAATCCGGAACCAAGGAAGGTTATATTTCTTACTCATCGAATGAAGGATCCTCACAACCTGCCTTGCACCTCTTGGACTTCCCGCGAGTTTTGCAATCTGTCCATAAGTCATAACCTTTCCAGACGGTATTTGCTTAATGATTCTAATAACACTTTCGGTAAATGGTTTCATATTAACTTTATCCTAACACTAAAAATAATTATTGTGAGCTCACTAAACTTATTTCCCTTTATAGTTCGGTTTTCTTTTTTCATTAAAGGCAGCTAGCGCTTCCACCCTGTCCTCCGTTGGGATGATCACTTCATACGCTTTGCGTTCAATCTTAAAGCCTGTATGTAGGTCCGTGTTTAACCCTTGCTTAATAGCAAATTTAGCTTGCTGTAAGGCAAGAGGACCGTTCTTTAACATATCATTTGCTAGCTTCATGGAAGCTTCCATTAGTTCTTCACGCGGTACAACACTTGATACAATCCCATATTCTTTCGCCTCTTCGGCGCTAATTCGTTTTGCCGTTAAAATTAGCTCCATTGCTTTTGTTTCACCAATAAGGCGGGGAAGTCGTTGCGTTCCACCCGCTCCAGGAATGATTGCCAGACTTGTTTCTGTCAACCCTATCTGTGTATTTTCAACCGAAATTCGGAAATCACAAGCTAGCGCAAGCTCCATTCCACCACCAAATGCATAGCCATTAATTGCAGCAATAGTTGGCTGTGGTAAATCTCCGATACTAGCAAAAACCTGACCTATTTTATATACATTTCTTCTAACCTGTGCTTCATTTAATGTTTTTCGTTCCTTTAAATCTGCACCCACACTAAATGCTTTTTCACCTGTTGCAGTTATGATAACAGCGCGAACACCGGCATTTGTACGGATATCCTCGACAACCTCATCAAGTGTTTTAAGCATCTCATAATTAAAGCAGTTCAACGCTTCTGGGCGATTCAATGTGACAGTTGCAACGTGATTTTCAACTTGGTATAAAACTGTAGTCATAGTTCCACCTCTTCTATAATTTTAATATCGCTTACATCCTATTTCGCTTCAAACTAAAAAATTCCTTTAACAATTTTTATCAGCGTCGACATACTAAAAAGAACAGGCCGTTTGACCTGTTCGTCTACCTTATTTATTCGCAACTAAATCCTTTAAGGCACGACGGAGAATCTTTCCGGTCGTATTTTTAGGAAGTTCTTCTAGGAATTCTATTTTACTAGGAAGCTTGTATTTAGCTAAATGCTCACGACAATAATCAAGAAGATTCTCTTCTGTTAGCTCTTCTACCTTCTTCACAACATAACAGACAACTGCCTCACCCAGATTCGGGTCTGGCACCCCAAAAACAGCAACTTCAACAACACCAGGATGATTATAAAGGACTTCTTCTACTTCTCTTGGATAAACATTATATCCACCAACATTGATCATATCTTTCTTGCGGTCAACGATATAATAATAGCCTTCTTCATCCATTTTGGCTAAATCACCCGTATAAAGCCAGCCATTGCGTAATGTTGCAGCACTTTCTTCAGGCATTTTATAATAGCCCTTCATGACATTTGGGCCACGAACAATCAACTCTCCAACCTGACCAACAGGAACTTCCTCACCATTTTCGTCGACAACCTTATTCTCAACATTGACAATGTTTGTCCCAATTGAGCCTGGTTTTCGAGGCCGATCTAACGGATTAAAGCAGGTTACAGGTGATGCTTCAGATAAACCATAACCTTCAGATACAAGAACATTGAACTTCTGCTCAAAGCTCTTTAAAAGTGCAACAGGCATTGCTGCCCCTCCTGAAATACATAAGCGTAAAGAGCTTAGATCCTCAGGATTTCCATCAGGATATTGGAGGAGAAAATTATACATCGTTGGTACCCCCGCAAAAACAGTTGCCTGATGCTCAATTGCGATTTGGAATATTTCCTTTGGGCTAAACTTAGGTACAATCAGCATTGTTCCACCGCTCATTAATGGTGCATTTAATGCGACTGTCATGCAGAAAACATGGAACATCGGTAAGGTTGTAATAACCCTATCCTGATCAGAAATTTTTAGGTATTCCGCAACATCCCTTGCATTGCTGTACAAGTTCATGTGGGTCAACATGGCTCCTTTTGGTTTACCCGTTGTACCAGATGTGTACAAGATTACGGCAACATCCTCATCTTCAAGCGTTGGTCCATCGTATGAGAGTTGACCTGAGCTAACAACCTCTGTAAACGATTTCAATTTTGGGTAGATTGATAGTTTTGTGACATCGACGCCACTATTTGTACCCTCTGGTGTTTCGCAAACAATGAGATGTTCAACTTTCGGAAGGTGTTCATTCATCTTTTCAAAAAGTGGGACAAGCAAGTCTAACGTAATAGCAGCCCTTACATCTCCGTTGTTAATAATATATCCGATTTCATCCGGAGTATATATCGGATTAATTGGGATAACTGTTGCCCCTACACGTAGTGCACCGTAAAATCCAATAACAAAATGTGGAGTGTTGCCTAGTACTAGAGCAATGTGATCACCCTTTTTAATTCCCAACTTCTCCAAGCCATTTGCAAACTTTGTAACTGCACCATCTAATTCAGCATATGTACTTACATTCCCTTGAAAAATATATGCTGGTTTTTCGAAGTATTTCTGCGCTGTTTCCCCTAGTCGTGACGATAGATTCAATTTTCTCCCTCCCTCAGCCAATATTATGAATGAATAATCATTCATTTATTGACAAAAAATAAAATTCTAAATATATTATATTGAAAGAAAGTTTTACTATCAAGATGGTATTGCATATTTTTATAAAAAGCGGACTAGATTGTATGAATCTAATCCGCTTTGTCATTCATTTAATAAATTAAATTGATAAAATCATCTTTTGTAATTTTACCGAAATAATGCTGAATATCAACATTCTTCAATGCTTGCTCTAGCTCCGCTTTTTCATATTTTGTTCCAATTAAACGTTTTTCAATATCTTCTACATCACCCACACCAAAGAAGTCACCAAAAATTTTACAGTTTTCTATCATTCCCCTTTGTACTTCTAGTCGCACATCAATCGAACCTACAGGGAAGCGATGAGTATGCTGGTAATTGAATTTTGGAGATTTTCCGTAGTTCCAATCCCAGTTTTGATAGCGTTCTTTTGAAAGTTCATGGATGTTTTCCCAATCCTTCTCTGTTAGTACATATTCAGGAATATCACCATCGGTGTTAAAAATGTAACGTAGCAGCATTTGTCTAAATTCTTCGATTGTAATTTTTTCATTTAGGAATTCACTAATATTCGCAACTCTACTTCTTACAGATTTAATCCCCTTCGACTCAATCTTATCCTTTTTCACTTTAAGTGCTGATACTACATGGTCAATTTCTGAATCGAACATTAGTGTTCCGTGGCTGAACATTCTACCCCTTGTTGAAAATTGAGCGTTTCCTGAAATTTTTCTTCCTTCCACCTCAATATCATTTCGGCCACTTAACTGGGCATTTACCCCAAGTTTATGTAATGCTTCAATTACCGGCTCCGTAAACTTTTTATAGTTGTGGAAGCTTTCTCCGTCGTCCTTCGTAATAAAACTAAAATTTAAATTTCCTAGGTCATGGTAAACAGCTCCACCACCCGATAAGCGTCTCACTACTTTAATCCCATTGTCTTCTACATACTGCGTATTGATTTCCTCAATTGTGTTCTGATTTTTTCCAATGATAATGGATGGAGCATTTATATAAAATAATAAGTAAGTCTCATTTATATCTAGATTTTTTAGTGCATACTCCTCAATGGCTAAGTTAATTTGTGGATCATGTATTCCTTTATTATCGATAAATAACATCGTTTTTCACTCCCAAGTTAGTCCTGATTTTGCTAATTTGATACGACCATTAAATTGCGCTGAAGCTTGATTGACAAGGTCTTCATGATTACCGTAATGAGGCAGATGTGTTAACCAAAGTTCCCTTACATTAGCTGCTTTAGCAATCTTACCTACTTCCGAACTATTCATATGGCCCATATTTGAACCATCTTGATCCGCATACAGATTACATTCACAAACAAATAGGTCTGCATCTCGTGTAAACGGAATAAACTCTTCTAGAAAGCTTGAGTCTGCTGAAAATACAACAGTCTGTCCACCTGCAGTAATTCTCATTGCATAGCATACAACTGGATGCTTCGTCTTCATAAATGAAATTGAAAATGGACCTATTTTGATAGTTTCATCTGGATTGTATGCAATCGCTTTTGTATGTCCTTTATGTTCCAATTTTGAAAAACCTTCTTTATCAGCCGTATGGCCATATATCGGCAGTTCCTTATGGAGATTATGTATTGCACTTGTTACAAGTCTTGCATACTGCATCGGACCAATATCTGCTATATGGTCATGATGGTAATGAGATATTATCATCGCATCAAGCTCATCAATTGTTAGATAGTTTTGAAGCTGTGCTAGTACACCACTTCCGCAATCAACGAGTAACCGAAAACCGTCATGCTCAAATAAATAACCAGATGTAGCTTCATTCACTGCTGGAAATCCACCCCAAAATCCAACTACCGTAACCTTCATAGGATCACCTTTCTCTCCCTTAAATTAACAACTCTTCAATGGTTTACCCTACCCACTACCACTATAATCGATACGCAAAAAAATTTCACTTTTTTAATAAATTGTTACAAAACAGTTATTGACATATTTTCATCTGTTATAGTACACTATAAATAACAAAGAAACGGAGGGGTTGTAAATGTTAGTAAAAAGTACAGAATTTTTTAAAAACCTACCACCCAAAAAATGTGTAGAGTGTGGGCATGATATCGACGAACAGCATGAGTGCTACGGCAACAAATGCGACCACTGTAACGAAATTAAATAACAAAAGGAAGGCCTCGGCCTTCCTTTTCTTTTTACACTAAAACTGGTGTAGTTTCTTTTAAATATTCCAATACCTTGTTAACCGCTTCTTCACCTTGATCAATACAGTCAGGTAGTCCTAGACCCTCATAAGAGCTTCCAGCTAAAAAGACACCTGGTAGTTGTTCGGCAACATTGTTCTTAACAGATTCAATCCTATCCTTATGCCCAACTGTGTATTGCGGCATTGCATCTTTCCATCTTGTTACAATTGAAAATTCAGGTTGGTCTGTAATATTCATTGTTTTGTTTAAATCATCAAGAACCACTTTGACAATTTCTTCATCTGATTGATCAACGATTGCTTCGTCTCCCGCTTTACCAACATAGCAACGAAGAAGGACTTTACCTTCAGGGGTCGTATGCGGCCATTTTTTATGGGTCCAAGTAACTGCCGTAATAATATAATCATTATTCCGTGATACAACAAAGCCAGTTCCATCAATATCTTTTTTAATGGCTTCTTCAGGGAAAGCCATTGCTACAGTAGCTACTGATGTAGAAGGCATTTCCTTAAAGGAATCAAAAAATGAGTATTGGTTAAAAATGGATTGGGTTACATGATGTGGTGTGGCAACAACTACACTATCCGCCGTAATCTCTTTTCCGTTGTTCAGTTTAATGACATAATGGCTACTTTGTTTTTCAATACCTTCAACCTTTATTCCCTTAAAAACGGTCCCAGGCTCAAGTTTTTCTTCAATTGCATCAATAAATGACTGTAATCCAGATGTCACAGTTAAGAACTGTCCCTTTGGAGCAGAATTTGTTTCCCCACTTGGCTTTGGTTTTGGTGGTGTTGTTTGCTTCATGCCTAAAATTAAGCTCCGGTATTTCTGCTCAACTTGATAGAATTGAGGGAAAGTCGACATTAGGCTTAGTTGGTCAATATCTCCAGCATATATCCCTGAAAGCAATGGTTCAATAAGGTTTTCAACGACCTCATCGCCCAGTCTTCTTCTAAAAAATTGACCGAGTGACTGGTCACCTTCACCAGGTGTACGAGGTAACACAAAATCCATTGCCGCACGAAGTTTACCAAACGGGGTAAACAAACCTGTAGTGATGAATGGACCAATTTGAGTAGGAATACCCATGATAGACCCACCTGGCATCGGATGAAGCTTGCCGTTCACAAGTACATATGATTTACCAGCAGTATTGTTAACCAATTTATCCCCTAGACCAACCTCATTGACAAGACGAGAGGCACTCTTTTTCCTAGCTAAAAAGGAATCTGGACCTCTTTCAATGACAAAACCATCTCGTTCCACGGTTTGTACTTTTCCACCAAGTCGATGGCTTGCTTCTAAAAGGGTACATTTTATGTCTAAGCCCTTCTCCCTTGCCTCTTTCTGGAGATAATAAGCTACAGTTAAACCAGTAATCCCGCCACCTATTACAACTACCTTTTGATTACTCACTTAACATCGCCTTCTTTCAATAGGATGTCAAAAAATCGGATGAAAATGACACATCGATAGCGGAGCTTCGACTAAGGGCCGACACGTCCTGTGTCGAACGTCGAAGTCACCACATCCTGTGGAAGCTCGTTGGCTTGCTTTTCCGTTCCTTGGAAAGGAAAAACACCCTTTCCGGCGTGCGAAGGGGATTCACTGAAGCAATTCTTATGCTCACGTATTAACTGCATACGTTCCGCTACTCAAAGCTGCACCGCCTCGAACTTTCGACGCACAGGATGTGCTAGTGTCGACAATGCCACAGGACGTGGCGTTTTTGTCGACGCGGTCCTTTTCATCCTCCTTTTGAACACTCATTTAAATGTATAAATTCACTGACCATTTATTTTTTAAGTTCTTTTAAAACCACTGTTGCCAAACAATCGATAAATTCTGGCTTTGCATTTGGCATTTCAGGACGGTAATAGCTTACACCTAGTTCTTCTGTAACAACTTTACATTCGTAATCATTGTCATAGAGAACCTCTAAGTGATCTGCTACAAATCCAACTGGAATGTAGACAAAAGCTTTGTAGCCTTTTTCATTGTAAAGGTCTCTCGTTAGGTCCTGAACATCTGGACCCAACCATGGTTCAGGTGTGTTTCCTGCACTTTGCCAGCCTATTTCATAATTCTTGATACCGGCTGCTTCAGCAATTAAATCAGCAGTTTCTTGTAACTGACTAGGATAAGGGTCGCCAGCAGCAATAATTTTTTCAGGCAGACTATGTGCTGAAACGATTAATACTGCATTCTCACGTTCTTCTTCTGGCATTGAAGTAAATACCTGTTTCACCTGTTTTGCCCAGTAATCAATAAACTTAGGCTCTTTATACCAACTTTCTACAGAAGTAATGGTTGGCCCCCCAAGCTTTTCTGCCTCTTCTTTCGCACGGCCATTATAAGCTTTTACACTAAAGGTTGAAAAATGAGGTGCAAGAACGAGACTCACTGCTTCCTCTATTCCATCCTGATTCATTTGAGCTACTGCATCCTCAATGAATGGCTCGATATGCTTTAAACCTTGATACAATTTAAACTCAATTTCATCTTGTATTTGATTTAAATGCTCTTCAAGTTTTTTCCCTTGTTCAGTCGTAATTTTTGCAAGAGGTGAAATTCCACCAATTGCTTCATAACGACTACGTAGGTCTTCGAGCATTTCCGGTGAGGGCTTACGACCATGACGTATATGTGTATAATATCGTTCGATATCCTCTTCTTTATATGGAGTACCGTATGCCATTACAAGTAATCCCATTTTCTTTTTTGTCATTTAATACACCTCTAAAGCTAGATTAGTTTTTACTTGAATACTCATGTATGAATGTAGTTAGACGCTTTAGTGTCTCTGGTTTCACATCTGGGAAAACACCATGTCCAAGGTTGAATATATAACCCGGTTGTTGCATTCCTTGGTCTAGGATTTCTTTTGCTTTTTCTTCGATGACTTCCCAAGGAGCTAGTAGAATTGCTGGATCAAGATTTCCTTGAACTGCTTTTGTAATTCCAAGCTCTCTTGCTTGCATAATTGGCAAGCGCCAATCAAGTCCTACAACATCGAGCGGTAAGTCATGCCATTCTAATGCTAAATGGCTTGCTCCTACTCCGAACATGATTAATGGTACATTCTCCTCACGAAGTGCAGTAAAGATACGATGCATGACTGGTTTAATGAAATGACGGTAGTCTGCCACATTTAATGCTCCTACCCAAGAGTCAAAAATTTGTACAGCTTTTGCACCTGCAGCTATTTGTGACTTCACATATGTAATTGTCATTTCAGCTAGTTTATCCATTAGTGCAAACCATGCATCAGGTTGTGCGTACATGAAAGCTTTCGTTTTATTATAGTTTTTTGAAGGTCCACCTTCAATCATATAGCTTGCTAGAGTAAATGGTGCTCCTGCAAATCCAATCAATGGAACGGAGAGTTGCTCAGTCGTTAATAGCTTAATTGTATCAAGCACATACGGAACATCTTCTTCAGGATGTATTTCACCAAGTTTCTCAACGTCCTTTACGGAACGGATTGGGTTACTGATGACAGGTCCAACTCCTGCTTTGATTTCAACATCTACCCCAAGTGCAGGAAGTGGAGACATGATGTCTTTATATAGAATTGCTGCGTCCACATCATATTGCTCAACTGGTAGTCTTGTCACATATGCACATAACTCAGGCTGATGTGTAATTTCAAACAGTCCGTATTTTTCTTTGATTTTTCTGTATTCTGGTTGGGATCGTCCCGCTTGACGCATATACCAAACAGGTACATGTTCCGTCTTTTCCCCCCTTGCCGCTCTTAATAATGTATCGTTAAAACCCTTTTGCATATGTATTTACCTTCCTTTCAACATCTTCACACAATAGTCTTTATAATAGCATAAGTAAGTATTATTTATTAAATAGAAGAACATTTCATATCCTCACTTTATCACTATAATTGTTTCTACTATCCTTGTATACAAAACCGGGGCAAATGTCAAAAATTTGACGAACATTCACAGATAAAGGGTGGTGAAAGTATACACCACCCTTTAACATGTTTTATTTACTAGAGAAAAAGGTAGGCTTAACTGCTTGAGATTTTGTTCCTTCTTCTTTCGTCTGGGAGTTAAAAGGGACTATAAAATAAGATGGTATCGAAAATATATTTACATTTTCAATCTCAAAGTCCCCACTACCTCTAACAGAACCCACATATTTTACAGACTTTGAATTCTCCTCATATATTCGATATTCAACCCGTTCATCTGCTGCAGGTGTCCATTTTAGGGAAACCGTAAATAGTCCAAGTGGTTTAAAGGTTAAGCTAGCTTTAACATCATCAATTTCCGCGAGCCGTATCGGTGGCTCAAGTTCCTCTACATCCTTTGGAGCCGAAAAAGCAGTTGCTTTCTTGAGTTCAGATTGATCAAGAATCTTTTTAAAGAGTTTCGTCGGAGATGCACTTCCACCTTTTAAATAATGAGTGGCATCTGTAGAATCATAGCCCATCCAAATTGCCCCTACCACGGACGGTGTGAATCCGACAAACCAAGCATCCTTGATTCCATTTTCTACACCAGGTAAATTGGTTGTCCCAGTTTTCCCTGCTAGTGCACCCGGATAAGTTCCCACCCTTGCAGTACCATTATCGACAACGCCTTCAAGCATTCTTGTCATATACCAAGCCGTTTGTTTTGAAAAGGCTTCAGTCTCATGTGTCGATGCCTCTCCAATCACTTTTCCTTCACGGTTTACGATTTTGCTAATGACATGTGGTTCAATCACTTTTCCATCACGGGCAAAGGCGCGATAGGCTTTTGCCATTGCAATAGGAGAAATGCCTTCTTTAAGTCCACCTAAAGCGATTGATAAACCTTGGTCGGGAATTGTGATACCTGCTTTCGTTAAATATTTTTTAGCTGTATCAATACCAACTCTATCAAGCATCCAAACAGCTGGAGCATTTGATGACTCAACTAAAGCATCATACATTGAAATTTCACCTTTATAAATACCTGAATAATTGCTTGGTTCATATTCACCATAGGTTAATTTTTTATCAACCAACATGGAATAGGGTTCAAATTCATCTTCTTCCAATGCCGGTCCGTAAACTGCCAACGGTTTAATCGTTGATCCCGGCTGTCGTTTAATTACAACACGATTAATGCCTCGACTTACATAATGCCTACCACCAATACTAGCTAAAACGCCACCTGTATCATTATCTAATAGTACAAAAGCACCTTCTACATTTTCATCAACACCCGGAAAGTTCTTTTGATCCTTAAATAGCTCGAAAGCTGTTTTTTGAATCTCCAAGTGAAGAGGAACAGTAATTGTATAGCCACCTCTAAGCAATTCTTCATTTGATAATTGATAGCGTGTCTTCGCTTCATCAAATACCATATCGATATAGGTTACTAATGCTGGGTCCCGCTCTACCTCATGGACATTTAGTGAAAGAGTCTTTCCTTGGACTCTAACAGCTTCCTCTGGCTGTAAAAACCCTCTTTTCTCCATTAAGTTAATGACCAAGTCCCGTCTTTGTTTACTTTTTTCAGGATTTAAGATGGGTGAATAAGTTGATGGTGCTTTCGGTATTGCTGCAAGTAGCGCACCTTCTTCAACCGATAATTCACTTACATTTTTATTAAAATAAAATTTTGATGCAGATTGAATTCCGTATGCACCGTGACCAAAATAAATTTGATTTAAATACATTTCTAAGAGCTCTTGCTTACTGTACTCTTCCTCTAAATTAATGGCTATGATCAATTCTTTCGTTTTACGCAAGAATGTTTTTTCATTTGTTAGGAAGACATTCTTAGCGAGCTGCTGAGTAATCGTACTTCCACCTTCTACCTTTCCACCGGCAATAATATCTTTGTATACGGCTCTAGCAATTGCTTGAAGATCGATACCATGATGTTGATAAAACCGAGTATCTTCTACTGCAACAAATGCCTGCTGTACATATTCCGGAATTTCCTTAATCGGTACAATATCCCGATTCTCATAATATAATTTCGTAATAAACTGCCCATCTTCATCAACAAGTTTTGTTGCTGAATTCATAACAAGTTTTTTGTCATCAATGACATAGTCACCTGCATATATGATAAGCAAATACCCACACAATCCAAGGACAAACGAACCGATAATAATAAACAATGAGAGAAATAATTTTCTTTTCATACTGTGACCTCCTTGGAATAAAGAATTTACGGCATTCAAACATTTTTCACGTTTAGTTGGTTATGTTATCTTTTAGTATAACTGTAAAAGATTCTCACTATGTATGCCTTATTAATAAAGGAGGAGTTACATGAACTTTTATATGGCGTTCGGTACCATTGATTTTTTGAAAAAACTCCAGGAAAAGCACAAAAAAGAAAACATGACTGCGTTTTATAATAACGAAACAGCGATTCTGCTCCATGAAACAACGAAGAAATCTATTTTTGCCGCCCCACGAAAATATGAAGTTCTCAATGCTACAGGAGACATTAAGAGTGGGAAATTTTCTGCCTTCACATATATCCCGGTAACAGAGGAAGGTAAACCGTTATTTGAATACAATATCACCCAAATGGGTTCCGTGTTTCAGAACACTCCAGGATTTATTGCCTTTCGCGCACTAAAGCCAATAAAAAGTGATACTTTTGTAGTTGTAAGCTTTTGGGAAAAAGAATCTTTTTATTTAGATTGGACACGCTCGGAAGGTTTTGAACAGCTTGAACAAGTTATTGAAAAAACGAAAGCAGGCTTAAACCAAACAATCTTTTCAGGACCTGTTTATACAAAAACTTTTCACTCATTAACAGATGATTAAAATTTGTGTGCACTTCTCACACCTAATCCCCAGCTACATATTCTGTAATACAAACATAGGTTAACGTGTAGTTACCTCTGCTTGAATTCGGAATTAGCGAATGGGGGTTTAACAATGTTAGTGGAATTAACCGCCCTGCATTGGATATATGTTTCGTTTATCCTCTTAATCATTGGTTTTATGGTGATGAGGAGGGACACTTCACTTATTTGTATTTTCGGTATCTTTCTTCTCGCCATTACAGCAACTGGTTCAATAAGCGCTTCCGTAAGTGGTGTCTTTAATAGCTTTATTTATGCAATAACCGAGTTACTCTCAACGATACTCGTCATATCGATTATTGTTTCGATGAGTAAAGCATTAACGGTGACGGGAATCAATGATATCATGATTGCTCCTTTTGCAAAACTTATCCGTTCCCCTGCTCTTGCTTATTGGACAATTGGTATTGTCATGATGGTGATCTCATGGTTTTTCTGGCCATCCCCAGCAGTGGCCCTTATTGGTGCGGTACTTTTACCGGTAGCAATGAGAGTAGGTTTGCCCGCTTTGGGTGTCGCAATGGCAATGAATTTGTTCGGTCACGGAATTGCATTGTCAAGTGATTTTATCATTCAAGCCGCCCCTAAGCTTACAGCAGATGCTGCTGGTCTTGAAGTTATGGAGGTTGTAAAAGCAAGTATACCTTTAGTTTTTGTGATGGGGATTGTAACAACAGTTGTAGCCTACTTTTTACTCCGTCGCGATATGCGAAAAGGAACTCTTTCTGTAGATGGTAATTCTGACTATTCAAATCCGTTGACACAGGATCTTTCAGAAAAAGAAGAAGAACGTTTAAGAGGCTTACTTTCTACAACCGCAAAACGTCTCTTTGCCATTTTAATCCCTATCCTTTTTGCCCTAGATGTTGTTGCCATGTCTGTCTTAAATCTTTCCGGTGGAGACGCAACAGCGCTTGTTGGTGGAACCTCTATCTTTATTCTTCTACTAATCTCACTTGTCGCTCATAAAAATGCTGGATTAGAAAAAACAACAACCTATTTAATTGAAGGCTTTCAATTTGGATTCAAAGTATTTGGTCCGGTCATTCCAATCGCCGCGTTTTTCTATCTTGGGGACTCTGGTTTTGTTAAAATCATTGGCGACTTCTTACCAGAGCATTCACAGGGAATTGTGAATGACCTTGGAGTTAGTCTTGCATCTGTCGTACCATTAAACGCCCCCGTCGGCGCGGTTACTTTAACCATTGTCGGTGCTATAACAGGGTTAGATGGTTCAGGCTTTTCAGGAATTTCGTTAGCTGGCTCACTTGCTGCATTATTCTCATCCGCTCTCGGGGCCGGTGCTGCGACATTAACCGCACTTGGTCAAATTGCCGCAATTTGGGTCGGCGGCGGAACCCTCGTTCCATGGGCGCTCATTCCTGCCGCTGCAATATGCGGTGTCGACCCATTTGAACTTGCTAGGAAGAACTTACTTCCCGTAACAATTGGATTGGTAGTAACAACAATTGTCGCGATGTTTTTAATCTAATCAATCGTTAAAGAAGCTCTTACAAGATAAGGGCTTCTTTTTTATTTTTTATAAAATAGTAAATTATAAAAGTTTCAATAAATTAAATGTTATGAATCTACGCCATTTTTCGATATAATACTAGTAGATTCTACATTTTCTTCCTATATTAATGTCATCGGAGAGAGACACATGTTAAAGCTTTTTAACATTACCTTACAAACTAAAATTATCACATTAATTCTTACTTTAATTGTGTTTGTGACATCAGTCTTAACAGGGATGTTTATTTATTATGAAGCAAAAGAAACCAATGAAGAAATGCAAAAGCTTTCTTTACAGGCATCACGTACACTTTCATTAATACCTGCCTTGAAAGATGGTTCTCATGAAGATTTACAATCTGGTTCGATGGAAGCAATTACACAGCAAATCAGCAACCAAGTTGGAGCTAATTTTATTTTTATCGAATATAAGGATGGGCTAAACTTCTCTTATCCCGATGTTAGTATCAACCATTCCGCCTTTGATGACGAAAACTATAAAGCGATTGTGTTTGGCAGCTTTTACACAGTCGAAACAGATAATGAACTAGGGAATATTTTGTGGGGAAAGGCACCGATTATTTCAGGAGAATCTGGACAACAAATCATTGGTGTTGTAAGTGTTGGTTTTTTAAAGAATGAGATAAAACAAAATATCAATAAGAAATTACTGAAAACCTTATTTGTTGCGATTATTGTTTTAATAGTTGGCTTATTTGGTGGGGTTCTATTAGCAAGGAGTATTCGCAATGACATAATGGGACTTGAACCACATGAAATTGCTTCCTTATATCGAGAAAGGAATGCAATCTTAAAATCGGTAAAAGAAGGAATTATTGCAATTGATAATAAGGGACATATTACATTACTTAATAAATCTGCAAAACAAATGCTTGGAATTTCAAATGACAGTATTAATAAACCAATTGCTGAGCTTCTGCCAAGCACAAGAATGCTCAGGGTATTAGATACAAATATGGTTGAGACCGATGATGAAATGATTATCAATAATCGTGTGTTAATTGTGAACCGTATGCCTATTATTGAGAATGGTAAAACAGTTGGAGTAGTTTCTAGTTTTAGAGATAAAACAGAAATTAAGAAAATGGTCGATACCTTAACAGAGATTAAAAACTACTCCGAAGATTTAAGGGCACAGACTCATGAATTCACAAATAAATTATATGTTTTATCCGGATTACTGCAGTTAAAACAGTATGAACAAGCAATTGCTATGATTCAGGAAGAAACAAATCAATTAAACTTTCAAAACGATATATTGTTTAATCAAATTAAAGATCCTAAGCTCCAAGCTATTATACTTGGAAAGGTAGGAAAGGCATCGGAAAAGAAGATTAGTTTGATAATCGATGAAAATAGCTATTTATCCAAATTACCAAACCATATCTCAATTACGGATTGTATCATCATAATTGGAAATCTGATTGACAATGCAATTGACGAAGTGATGCAAGACGAAGGCGAAGTAACATTTTTCGTAACCGACATCGGAAACGATATTGTCTTTGAAGTTAGTGATAATGGCAACGGGATTCCTACCGAAAAAATGTCCCTTCTCTTTGAAAAAGGAGTATCCTCTAAAGGTGAAGAAAACAGGGGCTTTGGACTGTGGAATGTGAAGACCGTAGTCGATAAGTTAAATGGTTCAATCGAAATATCAAATGGAAAGAATGGCGGAGCAATTTTTACGGTTTTTCTACCGATAAAAAGTCAGATTGATAAGGAGGAAGACTGATGATAAATGTACTTATTGCTGAGGATGACTTTAGGGTAGCCTCGATTCATGAACAATTCTTACAAAGAATTGAAGCTGTGAACCTGATGGGTAAATCCTCAAACGCAAAGGAAACCCTTGATTTGTTAAACCAACATCAAAATATAGACTTGCTTTTATTAGATGTTTATATGCCCGATAAAATGGGTACTGAAATTTTGCCGATCATTCGAAATCTGCATCCTGATGTAGACATCATTATGATAACTGCCGCGACGGAAAAGAAACATTTAGAAGAATCGCTCCGTGGCGGAGTTTTTCATTACCTCATAAAACCGGTAACATTTGAAAAGTTTACGGAAACGATAGAAAAATATATCGAAAAGAAAGAACTATTAAACAGCAGGAATGAAGTCGATCAGACGATTGTAGACCACTATTTCGGGGGCAAACAAATTCAGCCTGTCGAAAAGAAAATACATTATCCAAAAGGGATTGACCCCCTTTCCCTTGAAAAAGTACGAGATATTATCAACCGCTTGGATACAGGAATTACTGCTGAAGAAATGGGTGAACGCATGGGAGCATCCAGAACAACCGCAAGACGTTACTTAGAATACCTAGCATCAACTAATGAGGTAATTGCCGAACTTGAATATGGGATTGTCGGTAGGCCTGAACGTAAATATTCAAAACAAAAATGATCATAAAAGGTTATGCATCTTGAATCTCTTTCAAGATGCTTTTTCATGAACAAAATGAACAAAAAGTATTTATCGAATTTTATATTACTTATTTTGAAAACGGTTACAAATTTGTGTCTGAACTTTTAAAATAGTTTTAAGAGTTATATTAGAACAACTAAGAATTTTAACTACTATGAGGGGTGTTTAAAAGGTCAAGAAAATGAATCAATAATAAAAAAAGATTTAGAGAAAGGAAGGTTATTAAAATGGGGGCAACTAGATTAATTCTACCAATTATTTCAATTCTAATTAGCATTTTCTACTTTATTTCAACTCTTAATCTACCTAAAGCCAAATTGGGAGACCCAAATGGTCCACTCTATTTTCCAATGATGGTTAGTATTTTTCTATTTATTGTGAGTGTTATTTATCTCATAAAAGAACTTAAAAATCACTATCCTAAAAATGAAGAAATCAAATTATTGTTTAAGGGCAGAGTTCCCTTTCTAATCATTTCTACATTGGTATTATCATTGATTTACACGCTCATTTTTGAAAGAGTAGGATTCTTAATTTCAACAATGCTG
Organism: Ferdinandcohnia salidurans; assembly: GCF_042680725.1. Classification (NCBI taxonomy): domain Bacteria; kingdom Bacillati; phylum Bacillota; class Bacilli; order Caryophanales; family Bacillaceae; genus Ferdinandcohnia; species Ferdinandcohnia salidurans. Next base: position 69,469 of record NZ_JBHUEK010000022.1, on the reverse strand, counting down.
TTCATGGCAGCTGTTTTATTCATCGTTAATGGTAAAGAAAAATGGAAGGTTAATATTAGTGTAGCTGTTTTATTTAGTTTGGGATCATGGTACGCCTTTTCTCAACTTTTAGCCGTCAGCTTACCATAGATTAAGGGGGGATAACATGGATATCCAAGGAATTCTTGAAGGATTTGCAACGGTACTTAGGCCGGAAAATATACTATTTGTCGTATTTGGAGGATTTTTAGGAACCATTGTTGGGATGCTTCCAGGTTTAGGACCGGCAACAGCAATTGCGGTTTTAATCCCAGTTACATTCGGAATGGATCCAACAAGTGCATTAATTTTAATGGCAACTATTTACTATGGTGCCATGTATGGTGGTTCATTAAGTTCAATCTTGATTAACACTCCTGGTGACGGATCAGCTGTTGCCGCTACATTTGATGGTTACCAAATGGCAAAAGCAGGTCGTGCGGGCCCAGCAATTGCGATTACGGCAATCGGTTCACTCATCGGTGGTTTTGTCGCAGTTATTGGCTTTATGTTTTTAGCAAAGCCACTATCTAATTTCGCTCTACAATTTGGTCCAGCGGAATACTTTTTACTTATGCTTTTCACTTTATCAGCTGTCGTTTCCTTATCAATTGGAAATATGACTAAAGGATTCATTTCAATGGGGCTTGGTTTAGTACTAAGTACTGTCGGAATCGATTTACAAACAGGAGTACACCGTTTCACATATGGCAATGTTCATTTAAGTGATGGAATTAACTTCTTAGTTATTATTATTGGTATTTATGCAGTTGGGGAAATTCTCTATAACTACTTAACAATTGATAGACCAATTGGTAAGAAGAATAAACTTGGACGAATTTGGATTACAAAGGATGACTGGAAACGTTCAAAATGGCCAATGTTCCGTAGTTCGCCACTAGGCTTCATAGTTGGTATTCTACCTGGTGCTGGTGGCGCGATTGCTTCATTAATGGCATACAGTACTGAAAAACAACTTTCGAAGCGACCTGAAGAGTTCGGTAAAGGGGCAATTGAAGGATTAGCTGCACCCGAAACAGCTAACAACTCAGCAGCGGTTGGTGCTTTCGTTCCCCTATTAACAATGGGTATTCCTGGTTCTGGAACAACAGCCGTAATGCTAGGAGCTCTTGTCATGCTAGGTGTAAAACCGGGCCCACTTCTATTCGAAAGTGATCCAAATATGGTATGGAGTTTAATCGATAGTCTATTCTTAGGTAATATTTTCTTATTCTTAATTAACGTATTAATGGTTGGTGTTTTTGTAAAAATCTTAGATGTTCCGGCAAAGGTCTTATATCCAATTATTTTAGTCCTTGCATTTATCGGTGCATACACAATGAACTACACAATATTAGACTTCTATATCTTAATTATTTTCGGTGTCATCGGTTTATTCTTGAAGCTCTACGACTTCCCAATTGCTCCAATGATTTTAGCATTAATTGTTGGAACAGATATGGAACAAAACTTCAGAAAAAGCCTTGTAGCTGGTCATGGTAATTTAGATATCTTTGTTAGTTCACCTATTTCAATTACACTATTAATCTTGACACTTTTATCACTAACTTATCCATTATTCGTGAACAAAAGAAAAAAGAAAAAGACAGATCTAAACGAAAATACCTCCCTTTAGAATGAATAATCGATTAAGTTGTAGATTAAAACCCTTAGTACTTTTACTAAGGGTTTTAATCGTTTATGAAAGATTTTCAAGTACGGTTTGTAATATACCACCGTTTTGATAATATTCGATTTCAACTACACTATCTAAACGTACAGTAGCGGTGAATTCAATTTGTTCTAATTGGTCTTGTTTCCTTGCAATCACTTGAACCTTTTGTCCTGGTATGATTTCACCGTTTAGACCTTTTATTTCAAAGTCCTCTCTACCATCTAAATGTAGGGTATCTGCGTTCTCACCTTCATTAAATTGAAGTGGCAAAACTCCCATCCCTACTAGATTGCTACGATGAATGCGCTCGAAGCTCTGGGCTAGGACTACTTTAACACCTAATAACGCCGTTCCTTTTGCAGCCCAATCACGTGAACTTCCTGTGCCATACTCTTTACCTGCAATGATAAGTAGGTTTTGATTTTCCTCCTTATACTTCACTGCTGCATCATAAACTGGCATGATTTCACCAGTTGGCAGATATTTGGTGTATCCTCCTTCTATTCCGTCAGCTAATTTGTTTCGAATTCGGATATTCGCAAATGTCCCCCTTACCATCACATGATGATTTCCTCTTCTTGAGCCATATGCATTGAACTCCCGAACTGGAATACCTTTATCTGTTAGGAATATACCTGCTGGACTTTTTACTGGAATTTGCCCAACTGGAGAAATATGATCTGTTGTAATCGAGTCACCTAACATTAATAAGGCCTTCATGTTTTTAAAATCTGAGTCTGTCTTTACTGTTGAATGCTCATCAAGGAAATACGGCGCTTCCTGTATATAGGACGATTGATCATCCCATTTAAAAAGCATCCCTTCAGAAGATTCAATCGAAGACCATGCCTCATTTTCAAAAATATGTTCATACTCCTCTTTAAATAGCTCTTTCGTAATAGTCGAACGGATCACTTCATTTATTTCTTCTGTAGTTGGCCAAATATCTTTTAAATACACTAGATTTCCATTGTTGCCGGAACCAATTGGTTCTGAGTACATATCCACTTGAACTGAACCTGCTAGAGCATACGCAACCACCAATGGCGGCGAACTTAAGTAATTTGCTTTAATAAGTGGATGTACTCGTCCTTCAAAGTTTCGATTTCCACTTAAAACAGAAGCGACAAGAAGATTATTCTCTTTAATTGCCTCTTCAACAGATTCGAGGAGGGATCCACTATTTCCGCAGCATGTTGCACAACCATAACCATCAATATAAAATCCAATCTCTTCTAATGCCTTTAGTAAACCTGATGCTTCAAGGTATTTTGTAACTACCCGTGAGCCTGGTGTTAAGCTTGTTTTTACAAACTCGGGTTTCTTAAGGCCAAGTTCCAATGCCTTTTTGGCCACTAAGCCTGCTGCTACCATCACACTTGGATTTGAGGTATTGGTACAGCTTGTAATGGCTGCAAGTACGAGTGAACCAGTACTGATCACACTACCGTCCTTTAACTCCACTTTCTTATCCAGTTCTGCTTCATCTAAGCCATAGCCGCCACTTGCAACCGGCTGTGTTACAACTCTAGTAAACTCAACCTTCATCGAGTTTAATTCTATACTATCCTGTGGTCTTTTTGGACCCGCTACTGTTGGTTTAATTGAAGTTAAATTCAACTCCAGTGTTTCAGTAAACTTCGGATTAGGGGTGTCATCTGTTCTAAATAAACCTTGGGCCTCATAATACGCCTTAATCAATGATCGGTTGTCACCACGTCCTGTTAGCTCGAGATAATCTAATGTTACTTCATCTACCGGAAAATAACCCATAGTCGCCCCATATTCAGGAGCCATATTGGCAATTGTTGCTCGGTCAGTTAAAGAAATACTAGATAAACCTTTTCCAAAAAACTCAACAAACTTGCCTACTACTCCTTTTTTTCGAAGTAAATTTGTAATCGTTAATGCAAGGTCTGTTGCAGTAACACCTTCTTGAAGCTTACCTGAAAGCTTTATTCCTACTACCTCAGGAATCACGAAATATAGTGGTTGTCCAAGCATGGCTGCTTCTGCTTCAATTCCACCTACACCCCATCCTATTGTTCCAAGGCCATTAATCATCGGTGTATGAGAATCTGTTCCTACGAGTGAATCAGGATAAACAATGTTTTCTCCATTTTCATTTTTTGTGACAATCGAAGTAGCCAAATACTCTAAATTAACCTGGTGTACAATACCGTTTGAAGGTGGTACTGCCCTAAAATTAGAAAAGCTTTTTTGTGCCCACCTAACAAAGCGATACCTTTCTAAATTTCGTTCGTATTCAAGCTTAAGATTATCCGACAAGGATTCTTGATTTCCAAAATAATCGACAATCATTGAATGGTCAATTACTAAATCTACTGGAATTTGGGGATTTATGCGTGATACATCTCCACCTTTTCGTTTCACAGCATCTCTCATGGCAGCTAAATCCACGATGGCAGGAATTCCTGTAAAGTCCTGAAAGACAATTCTAGCTGGTTTGAATGGAACTTCTTTTTTCTCCCATTGTGTCTTCTCCCAGTTTGCAAGTTGTTCAATATGTGAAGTGGTGATTTGCTTTCCATCTAGATGGCGAACAGCAGCCTCTAGCAGCATTTTAATTGAATGAGGAAGTGATGAAATCGGATACCCATTCGTTTCTAGATCTTTTATTCTATAATATTGATATTCTTTTCCATCCACATATAATGTTCTTTTTAATGTAGATAGAGAATCCGTTACACTCATGTATTTTCGCCTCCCTTGTTGTTGTAAACATTGAAAAAATAGTCTAGATGATAGCAATCAGCTAGACTATTTATGATAAACCCTATTTTTCAGGAATATATAAATCACCTTTTATAATTCTTCGGGCTGTTCTATCTAAGCCAACAGAAGCAACATCAGCCTGCTCCTCGGTTAAAGCAACGCGAACCTCTGCGATACCCTCAGGATGACCGATTCGAATCATTTGTTCAACACTTCCGTCTTTCTTTCTAGCGTATTGATTTGGAACTGTTCCCTCAAGCAATGCAGTTGCAGCTAAGCTATATAACCCACTCCCTGCAAAAGTACGATGAAATTTCTTCATCGAAACCATTTTTGCGACAATATCAATATCGTTCGCTTTAATATGTTTACCCGCTGAAGTCACATAATCATGTGGACTAGCAACTAAAGCAATTTTCGGTATGGAAGGAATGTTTTTTGCTTCGTCTTCGTTTTTTGCGATACCGCCGGCAACTGCCATTTTCAAACGAATTTCCTCTAGTTCAGACAATAATTCATGATCCGCTCCTACAACATGATTTAGCTCTGAACCTGCTATCCCAAATTCACTAGCAGCTACATACACAAATGGATTAACAATATCGATAAATGATGCTTCATAGCTTCTTTTACTAGTAGCAATCGTTGTTTTTAGACCAATCGGAATTGTTTTCCCAGTCTTTCCCCCACCAGGCGAGAGAATATTAACCATGATCTTTGATCCTGGGGTAACAATTCCTGGCATTAAATAATCTCCTGATACCTTTGCTTTGCCGTTTGATAGTGGAACTCTCATTTTTATCATTTTATTTATATTCTTATTAAAAGCTGATACAGAAACAAAATCATCGTTTAAGCTCGTTGAAACAAGGCCTTCATCAACTGCGAATGCTCCTATAGCCGCCATTAGATTTCCACAAGTGCCTTTATCGTCAACAACTGACTCTCCAATTCCAATTTGATAGAATGTATAATCAAGGTCCGCACCTTCTACAGTTGGCTCTGAAATAACCATGATTTTACTTGTGTGAGATGTACCGCTTCCTAGGCCATTTACTTGTGAGGGATTGTATGCATCAATTCCTTCTAAAAAAATTCTGTGCTTCAATTCGTTATTTGTTGGTAAATCTTTTTCATGAAAAAAGATACCTCTACTTGTGCCACCTCTATAAACAACACAACGCACTGAGAATTGAGACATTATTCTTCCTCCTTACTTCATTTCAGGAACAATCGTTTTGGCTATTTCTTGATCTAGATCCTCATAGTCATGAAGTTTAATGGTTTCATATAGTTCTTTACGTGTTTGCATCTTATCTAACACATCACGCTGCGTCCCTTTCTCAAACACTTCAGAGAATATAATTTCATATGCTTTCGCTGCCGCTCTCAAAGAAGTCACCGGATAAATGACCATGGAGTAACCAAATGATTCAAATTCTTCAGCTGTAAAGTATGGGGTTTTCCCGAATTCGGTCATGTTTGCTAATAAAGGAACATCAAATTCTTTGCTGAAAGCCCTGAAGTCTTCTTCTGTAATTAAGGCTTCAGGGAATATTGCATCAGCGCCTGCTTCTACATATTTTTTTAGTCTCTGAACAGCAGCCTCTCTGCCTTCAACAGCAAGTGCATCTGTTCTGGCAACTACAACTAGTGAAGGAGCAACTTCTTTAATGATTTTAATTTTTTGTGCCATTTCATCTGCTGTGACCAACTTTTTCCCATTTAAATGACCACATTTTTTCGGTAAATCCTGATCCTCAATTTGAACGGCAGCCACACCAGCTTCAACCATTTCTTTAGCCGTTCTGGCAACATTCAAGATTCCTCCAAAGCCCGTGTCAATATCAGCTAATAAAGGCAAATTAGATGCACGGATAATTTCACGTGCTCTTTCGGCAACCTCTTGTGAATGTAGCACACCTAAATCTGGTAGTCCTCTACTTGCCGTATATGCCCCACCAGATAAGTACAATGCTTTAAAACCAACCTTTTTCGCCATTAAGGCAGCCATACCGTCATGTGTACCCATAATTTTCAAGATTGGTCCAGCCGTAATATAATTTATAAATTCCTCTGCTAATTCTTTTTGACTCTTTTGTTGTTCAACAAGCCATGTCATGATATTCCCTCTTTTCATTTTTCTAATTAATGCCAAGGTCATGAAAGAACGAAGGACCCTATAATAAATAGGGCCCCTTCTTTCTTTAGTCAACTAATCCAGATTCACTAATTAAATCTTTATACATTGTCGTTTGTTCCTCTAGGAATTTAGCTGCTTCACTACTATTCTTGTAGAATGAAGTCCAGTCATTATTTTTCACTAGGTCTTTCCAAGCATCGGTTTCAACCATTTCACCGATTACTTTATCCCAGTATGCAATTTCTTCTTCCGTCATATCTTTTGGTCCCATGATTCCTCTCCAGTGAGGGAATACCATATCTACACCTTGTTCCTTCCATGTAGGAACATCCTCTAAACCTTCTATTCTTTCATCAGAAGAAACGCTAATTACTCTGAAGTTACCTGCAATGTGCTGATCCTTAGACTCAGAAACTGCCATTGTTGCAACATCTACGTGGCCACCTAAAAGAGCCGTTACTACATCTCCGCCACTCTCATAAATCATGAAATTTAATTTAGATACGTCAACACCGTATGTTTTTGCAGCTTGTACAAATGATAGGTGATCGTTGTTACCTAATCCTGGCGCAACTGCAATAGTTAAAGAGCCTGGATCCTTTTTCAATTGTTCCATAACATCTTTTGCAGTTTTGAACTCGGAATCATTTCCAACTGCAATTGAAATCCACTCAGTTGTTAAAATGGCTAGTGGAGTAAAATCTTCATAAGTTAATTCACTTTGGCCTAATAAGTTATTTGTAATTAGCAGACTTGAGTTAATAGATAGATAGTGTGCATCTTTTGTAGAAAGATATTGCCAACCTACTTCTCCACTTCCCCCTGGTTTATTAACAACATTAATATTTTGGTCTACAATGCTTTCATCCTTAAGAATCTTTTGGATTGCTCTAGCAGTTGCATCCCAACCTCCCCCTGGAGTTGCTGGCGCTACAAACTCAATATTCCCCGTTGGAAATGATTCTTTATCACCTGATGCACCAGAAGAACATGCTGCAACAAATAGTAAAGATAAAATGGCTATAAACGAAATAATTTTTTTCATTTTCCCACCCCTTTTTTAAATTTTCACAACCTTATAATACTTTTAATACATAAAAATGTAATCGTTTTCAAATTAAAAGAAATTAACAACAATAACCTTATTTTGTTCATAAAGTTCACGATATTTACAAATCCCTCAAGTCTAAAGATGATATGAATGAAACGAATGCGTTAATGACATTTACCTCTAGTGATTCATTATGGTATAGCATCCATGTATTACGAATTAATGGATTATTTTCTTTATCCGTGATATACACTTTATGAATATCTTCATTTCCTTTTAAAATCATGCCTGGCATTATTGCATACCCTAGTCCATTTACAACCATTTCTTTACAAGTATCAACTTGGTCTACCTCCATCGTAACCATAGGAGGTCTTGTAAAATTCTCAATCCACCAATGATCCACAATAGATTTTAGTAAATTGTCCGTTTTATAATCAATTCGAGGGAGATTTGGTAAGTTGCTTATATCAATTTCTTCCTTCGAAGCTACACATAACTGGTCCTCAAATAATAAGTGTTTTTGCTCAATCCATGTGTATTCCCCGCGAACAAAAGCGATATGAATATCCTTTTTATAGAGTGAATGAAAAAGATCTCGACTCCATCCTGTCGTTACTTTGAACTCTACATTTGGATAGTTGTCCTTAAATGCCCTTAATAATTGAGGGAGTTTATATTTGGTGAAAAAACTGGATACTCCCAAATTAATCGTTCCAACAACCTTACTTTCCATATTAGTCAAATGATCCTTTATTTGTCTTAATTTTAGGATCATTTCCTCCGCACTTTTCGCCAAGTACTCACCTTGTGGAGTAAACTGGACACCTCGTCGGTCCCTATTAATTATTTTGATCCCAAATTCTTTTTCAATTTGTTTGATCCGATTTGTTAGGGCCGGTTGTGAGATGAATAATTGTTTACCTGTTCTTGTAATATTCTTGTTTTCATAGAGAACCTTTAGAATTTCCCAATCCTGACTTCGCATTTCATTCCCTCCTTTTGCACGTTAGATATTCATAAATCTTATGACGATTAATTCAAATACAATATTTTACTTATATCTATCAATATACTATATTTATCATTACAAAATAAGAAATTTTTGGTGAGGGAGAAACATGATTCTTTGGATAGTCATCATCATCTGCACTGGTTTTCAAACAATCTTAAATACAACAAGACCGATCATCACGTTATATGCCTCTGAAATGGGGGCAAATACATTTGATATTGGAATTCTTACAGCAGCATATGCTTTTTTTCCACTAATCTTCGCCATCCATGCGGGAAGAATCGCCGATAAAATCGGAGACCGATTACCTGTATTTCTTGGTTTAGTCGGAATATCACTGGGAATGGTCATTCCTTATTATTTTCCTTCAATGGCAAGCTTGTTTATCTCACAATTAATTGTCGGTACAGCTGCTGTTTTTATCACAGTTTCTTTACAAAACATACTCGGAAATATTGCGTCCGAGGAAAAACGTGATCAATATTACAGTCTATTCGGAATTGCGACCGCGATGGGAGCGATGATTGGTCCGATAATCGGGGGATATTTAGGAGAACACATATCCTATTCTTCTGTATTCCTTGCTTCGATTTTCATAAATATCATACCAATTTTGATTTCCTTTTTTATTCCTGTCCTAAGGAAGCAAAAAGCTAAGCAAAAAATGAGCATAGGTGCCTCAGTTGGATTATTAAAAATGCCTTTATTAAGAAAAGCATTAATATCAAGTGCACTTGTCCTATATTCAAAGGATATCTTCGTTGCTTATTTTCCACTGTTCGCAAAGCAGTATGGGATTTCCACCTCAACAATTGGCTGGATTATTTCAATACAGGGGTTAGCGATTATTCTCGTTCGGTTCTTATTGCCCGCATTAACAGAAAAAGTTGGAAGAGACAAAGTTTTAATTGCATCCGTTTTTATGGCAGGTATCTCATTTTTATTAGTTCCGTTTACTGGAAATGTGATTTTATTAAGTGCGCTAAGTGCGCTCATGGGACTTGGACTCGGTTGTGGTCAGCCTCTTTCAATGACCACTACCTATAATGCATCGCCAAAATCAAGAACAGGCGAAGTTCTGGGTTTACGACTTGCCTCTAATCGTTTGTCACAATTAATAGCCCCTGTCTTTTTTGGATTAGTTGGATCCTGGGCTGGTATTTTTTCCGTATTTTTTATTAGTGGGACATTTTTAATTGGTGGATTATTTGCTATTAAACCTGAAAAGAAAAGAAAATTAGCTTCATAGAAAAGGAAAGCCTACAGCTTGAATTATTCAAGCTGTAGGCCTTTTTCGTTTATAGTTTAAAAGATACAAATTTCATTTCTGTCATATCTTCTGTGGAATATTTAATACCTTCTTTTCCAACGCCACTGTTTTTAACTCCTCCATATGGCATATTATCAACTCTAAAGGTTGGAATATCATTAATGATGACTCCTCCTACCTCTAATTGGTCAGCAGCCTCAAATGCTTTTTGAATATTTGTTGTATATACTCCTGCCTGTAGCCCATATTCTGAATCATTTACGAGACTGATAGCCTCATCCCATGTTTTATACGAATTAACGGTCACAACCGGACCAAATGCTTCATTACAAGAAACAGAAAGTTTTTCATTCGTGTTTACTAAGATCGTTGGTTGGAAGACAGTTCCTTCTTGTTTTCCACCATAGACGAGTTTTGCGCCATCTGCTTTTGCCTCTTGGACCCAATTATCGATTCGATCCGTTTCGTTTGGATTAATGAGGGCTGATACATCTGTCGTTTCTGATTTTGGGTCGCCGAGAATTAATTGACTAGTATAGTACTTCAATTTTTCAACGAACTCTTCAAATACATTTTCATTCACATAGATACGCTGTACCGAAATACATACCTGCCCAGCAAAATTGAATGCCCCCTCTGCACAACGTGCTGCAACAGTCTCCAAATCATCTGTACTATCAATAATGACAGCAGCATTCGAGCCTAATTCGAGGGTAACGCGCTTAAGTCCTGCTTTCTCTTTAATTCGTGTTCCAACTGGTACACTACCTGTAAAAGTAATCATTTTTACACGATCGTCCTGAACAAGTAGATCACCTACCACACTACCTTTTCCTGTCACGACATTTAGAGCACCTTTTGGCAGTCCAGCTTCTTCAAATAGCTTCGCTGTCATAATTGCACTTAATGGTGTTTGTGATGCAGGCTTTAATACGACCGTATTTCCTGCCGCAAAGGCTGGGCCAAGCTTGTGTGCAACTAGGTTAAAAGGAAAGTTAAATGGTGTGATTGCCGCGACGACACCCAGCGGTTCTCTTTTTGTGTATCCAAATCTTCCTTTCCCGTTTTTGGCAGCATCAAGTGGTACAGTTTCCCCGTGAAGACGTTTGGCTTCTTCTGCAGCAAATTTGTAAGTTTCAGCAGTTCTTACAATTTCTGCCCTCGCAGCTTTTAATGGTTTGGCATTTTCAGAGGCTAGGATAAGAGCACATTCCTCGAGCCTTTCTGTAAATAGAGCAGATACCTTTTCGAGGATTTCTGCGCGCTCAAAAGCTGTTAAATTTCGCATTGTTTTTGTCGTTTGTTGGGCACTTGCAATTGCGTTTTCTACCTGTTCTTTTGTGGCTAAAGGGATCATTGCTATGATTTCTTGATTATAGGGTGAGTGCAATTCTTCGTACTGGACACCGTCTTCCCAGTTTCCATTGATAAATAATTGTTGTTTTTCCATTTATTACCCTCCTATAAAACACTTCATCTAATCGTATAACTATAAATATAATTTTTAATCTATAAGTAGATTATATTATATTTCTCTTATTCGAATAACTGTTATAAAATATAAGTTCAGTATCCTAATGATTGGAGAAACAAATATGAGAGGTATATTTGAAAAAATAATGCCGTATATAAAACGACTCTGGGAATCTATTAAACGTTTTTGGCGAGAGAAGCATATAACTAAAATTTTATTACTGATTGTATTGGTGTTTATCTTAGTGTCTATGCTCTTCTTTGCCTTTATGGCTAGTCAAGCAAACGTTCAATCGCTGAAAGATGGTTTGCGTCAAGCCACCGTTATTTATGATAAAGATGGTGAAGTAGCAACCAATATCTCGACGAATCGAACTGACGGTATCTCGGTAGAAGAACTTCCAGAGCATGTGAAAAATGCGGTTATTGCGATTGAAGATGAGCGCTTCTATTCCCATAATGGTTTTGATATTAAAGGAATCACGCGCGCCTTTTTTAATAATTTATTTGCTGGAAGAATTACAGGTGGAGGCAGTACGATTACTCAGCAGCTTACCAAAAATGCGCTTCTCTCTCCTGAACAAACCTATAAACGGAAAATCGAAGAACTCTTTTTAGCATTGGAAATTGAAAAGCATTATACCAAGGACGAGATTTTACAAATGTATTTAAATCAAGTCTTCTTCGGAAATGGTTCATGGGGCATTAGCCAAGCTTCGAAGAAGTATTTTAATACGGAAATTGAAAATGTATCAATCAGTGAAGCTGCTATGCTTGCTGGAATTCTCCAAGCACCATCAGCTTTAAATCCTTATAAAAATTATGATGGTGCGATTAAGCGAAGAAATACAGTTCTGTTAAAAATGCATGAGTTAAAGATGATTTCTGATGATGAATATGCACAAGCAAAAAAAGAAGAAATCAAGCTAGAGGATGGTGGCGGAAGCTATATAGAAAGAAGCTATCCTTATTATGTAGATGCTGTGCTAGATGAAGCCATAAAGAAATATGGGTTGACGCAAGAGGAGATTCTGACTCGTGGGTATCGCTTCTATACTGAGATGGATCAAGACGTTCAATCTGCCCTTGAAGCTGTTTATAAAAAGGACTATCTTTTCCCTAAAGGCAGGGATGTTCTTGTGCAAAGTGGTGCCGTTATGTTACATCCTAAGACTGGAGGTGTGATTGGTTTAGTCGGTGGTCGTGGTGAACATGTATTCCGTGGTTTTAATCGAGCGACTCATTTGCAGGCACAACCAGGGTCAACATTAAAGCCATTAGCAGTATATACTCCTGCACTAGAAGAAGGGTATGAAGTCACTTCCGTATTAGTGGATGAGTTAAAAACATATGGAGATTATACACCTGAAAACTTCTCAAGATCGTACCAAGGTGAAGTGAAGATGTATGAAGCCCTTGAGCACTCGTTAAATGCACCGACTGTTTGGCTGTTAGACCAAATTGGACTTAATAAAGGACTAGATTCTTTACGAAGATTTGGTATTCCATTTTCAGAAGAGGATAAATATCTTGGAATTGGACTTGGTGGTATGCATAAAGGGACTTCACCTTTACAACTAGCGGAGGCCTATTCAGTTTTTGCAAATGATGGGAAACGACCGGATGGACATCTGATCTCAAAAATAGTAGGACCAACCGGAAATGTCATTGCAGAACATAAGCATAAAACAACCAAGGTTACATCGAAACAAGTGGCTAATGATATGACTTCTATGCTACTAAACGTTGTTGAAACAGGTTCAGGTAGAGGCACAAAAATCCCTGGAGTTGACCTAGCAGGAAAAACAGGTTCAACCCAGCTCCCTTATAAAGATATTAATGGAACAAAGGACCAATGGTTTGTTGGATATACACCGAATTTCGTAGGTGCCGTTTGGATGGGCTATGACAAAACTGACAAAACACATTATATCCGCGGTAGTAGCTCTGACTATATAGTTCCTTTATATAAAGCAATCATGGACGAAGTGCTTCCTACAATGGAAGTCGACTCCTTTGATGTCGTTTCTGTTAATGCGAAACTATCGGGACAAGAGGACCGTAAAACGATTACAAAGGAAGAAATTAAAGAGCAAGCTGAAAAAATCGAAGAAACCTTAAAAGAAGAAAGTGCCAAATGGAAGGTAGTATTGGAAGAGGCAAAAAAAGACATTAAGAATGTCAGCGAAAAAGTTGAAAATAAGCTTAGAGATCTACTTGGAAACTGACATATAAACTTTGAAAGAGTATTGGGAGACCGATACTCTTTTTTTGTTTACACGATGGTTGGAGTGCTACCAACCTCCTAATTACTGGAATGTGATGTTTCTCCACGACGGTTAGATCGCTATCAACCTCCTAATTACTGGAATATGGTGTATCTCCACGATGGTTGAAGTGCTATCAACCTCCTAATTACTGGAATGTGGTGTGTCTCCACGATGGTTGGAGTGCTATCAACTTCCTAATTACTGGAATGTGATGTATCTCCACGAAGGTTGGAGTACTATCAATTTCCTAATTACTGGAATATGGTGTATCTCCACGACGGTTGGAGTGCTATCAGCTTCCTAATTACTGGAATGTGGTGTACCTCCACGACAGTTTGGGTGTCATCATCATCTATATGACATATACAAAATTTTCTAAAAAGTGTGATTAAACCCACAACATTCCGAAATACTCGTTGGTACACTATTACTATCAAATAATTGGGGGTATCTTTGTTGAGTATTCGGGGTCTTTCTATCTTATCTATTCTTCTAGCTTATTTTCTTATTGTGTTTGGTGGATATGTCGCTTCATCTCAATCAGGTATGGGGTGTGGGCCAGATTGGCCATTATGTAATGGTGTATTAGTTCCTGTATTAGAAGGAGAAACACTTATTGAATATGCACATCGTATAATCGGTGCTCTACTTTTTATTCTTTCTGCCATTTTGTTTTTAAAAATTAAGCGAACAGAAACTGAAAATCATGTAAAGACAACAGCAAATTGGATGATCCTTCTCCTTATCCTTCAGGTTATTCTTGGTGCGATTGTAGTTGTTCTTGATTTGCCAGCAATTGTTGTAACCATCCACCTACTAATTGCTATGGCCTATTTTGCATGCTTGCTATTTATATGGAAAAGCCAATCAAGTTCAACAGTCAGCGTTAGTCATGCAACAGCCTTACAAAAGCACTATTTCACCCTAATTTTACTGCTAACTATTACCTTAGGTTTTGGTGCGTATATTAAGCATCAGTCGTATGGAATAGCATGTGAATGGTTATCTTGTTCTAACACTTTCCTTCCTATAAGTAAAGCTCAGATTTTACAATCACTACATCGCTTCTTTGCGTTTGTTTCAGCTATTTACATACTTATTCTGACTTATTTTGCATTCACAAATAAATGGAGTACAAGCATTAAATTACGACTTTTGTTAACCTCACTAACTGTATTTTTACAAATTTTAGCAGGCATTTTTACGATCAATACCGCATTATCAATTCCATGGGCAGTTATTCATCTAGCACTTGGAACCGCCCTTTTTGGAATTATTGTAGAATCCTGGATTACCCTACGCTTTTCCCATACATCAATAAAAGTAACGAATTGGAGAAGCGCTAAATTTACAAAGTAAAACACAAAAAGCCCTTTATTTAGGGCTTTTTTCAATTACTTCTAAAAAGTGTTTTAGGATTCCCGCTGTTAAGCCCCAAATGACACGGTCTTCATAATAATAAAAGCATTCGTCCATGCCTCTAACCTGCCATTTGTAATTTTCCCCTCCAATGATATCGTTAAAAGGAAAGTTTTCTTCGGGCTCTACATGAAATTTCACTTTAAATATCTGTGGAGGATTTGACTGAAAGAATGACAATGGCACCGAAAATACTTCTCCAACTTCTGCTGGATTCGGTTGAATCTCATCAGGATTATTTATTACACCTACAAATGGATAAATAATCGTACCAAAAGGTGAAACAAAATAATCTAGTGGACTTACATTTGTAATATCACTTTCATTTAACCCTAGTTCCTCCATCGTTTCCCTAATTGCTGTATGTCGTTCATCTCTATCTGTTGGGTCCATTTTTCCACCTGGAAAGCATATCTCTCCTGGCTGCCGTCTTAATTGATTTGAACGAACCTCAAAAAGGATATGAACGTCATTATCTTTTTTAATTAAAGGAAGAAGAATGGAAAAACGCTTAAAATCCCCACGGCCTAATAGAGAGGGAGTACGTTCCTTAACTACATTGACAATTTTATCGATTTCCATAGTTCACCTCGAAACGTTATTTACTGTTTCAAACCTTTAAATGCTTTAATAAAATCAATTGGGTCTTCTTTAATATTATAGGAGAATACTCCTTGGTTTGTGTGGAGATATAAAAAGCTGGCTCTGTAGGAAACATCGTATACATGTTCTAGATGAAATTCATTTGCAGAAGAAAGGATTCGGTCCTCAAACAATCGCAACTGATGCTTGTTTTCAATATACTTTTGCACATTCCACTCTATTTTTCTTTGTATCGTAACATACGGATGAGATGCAATAATTTTCACAATTCTCCCCTTTCTTTTCCTATATTGTACCAGAATTGTGTATTTGAAAAAACCACAGTGGTTTTTACACACTGTGGTTTTCATAATTATTGTTGTACTAATTCTTTTTCAAGGGCTTGTAAACGTTCTGCTACTTCTTCCTCAGTTAACCCGTTCTCTTCTACATAACGGTTGCGTGGGTGAACGCGACATTCATGTGTACAGCCTCTTAGATATTTATGCTCATTTTCTTCAGAACAAAGTATTTGTTCATTACATTCTGGGTTTGCACAGTTTACATAGCGTTCACAAGGTTCTCCAGTAAAATGATCTTTCCCTACAATCACATGCTCTTTTTGGTTTACCGGAACAGCAATTCTTTCATCGAATACATAAAGCTGGCCGTCCCAAAGTTCACCTTGTACCTCAGGGTCTTTACCGTAAGTTGCAATTCCTCCATGAAGCTGACCAACATCCTCGAAGCCTTCTCTTACTAACCAACCAGAGAATTTTTCACAACGAATACCGCCAGTACAGTACGTTAGAATCTTTTTTCCTTCTAGCATGTCTTTGTTTTCACGTACCCATTGTGGTAAATCACGGAAAGTTTCTACGTCTGGTCTAATCGCGCCTCTGAAATGTCCTAAATCATATTCATACGTATTTCTTGCATCTAAAATAATTGTATTCTGATCTTGCATTTTTTCATAAAAGTCTTTTGGACTTAAATATTTCCCTGTTAATTCAAGTGGGTTGATATCATCCTCAAGGCTTAAGTTGACAAGCTCAGGACGAGGTCTAACATGCATTTTCTTAAACGCATGGCCATCTGCTTCATCAATTTTATAAACCATTGTTGTAAAGCGTGGATCTTTTCTCATTTCTTCCATATACTTGTCGGTTTGTTCAATAGTACCAGAGACCGTTCCATTGATACCTTCTGTCGCTACTAAAATACGACCTTTTAGACCAATTTCTTTACAGAAAGCAAGATGCTCTGATGCAAATTCTGGTGGATTTTCAATTGTTACATATTGATAGTAAAGTAATACTCGATAAGGTTTTGTTTCTGTCATTATTTTCGACCGCCTATCATTAATATTTGCAAGATATGAATGTGTTTAGGATCGAATTACACTTTTCTCTTACATCAAAGTATTGTATCAAATTCTTAATTACTAAATCAACATTTTATACCTTCCTTATATTGTAAAGTCGATTTTTTATTGCAATAATATATCTATTTTTATCAATTGATATATAATAAGTCTGTCAAACTTTTTAGATGGGGGTTTCAAACATGAGTTTACCAAAAGCATTAACGATTGCAGGTTCTGATAGTAGTGGTGGAGCTGGTCTCCAAGCTGACATAAAAACCTTCCAAGAACATGGAGTTTACGGCATGTCTGCCTTAACTGTAATTGTTGCGATGGACCCGCATAATCGTTGGAATCACCAAGTATTTCCGGTTGACCACGATATCATCAAGGCACAATTAGCAACAATCCTTGATGGAATTGGTGTCGATGCGGCAAAGACTGGTATGCTTCCTACTGTCGATATTATTGAAATTGCTGCAGACGCGGCTAAAAAACATAATCTTCAAAAATTTGTAGTGGATCCTGTAATGGTTTGTAAGGGAGAAGATGAAGTTCTGTTCCCAGATCATGCCGTTGCTCTTAGAGAAATTCTGACTCCACTTGCAACAGTCATTACTCCTAATTTATTTGAAGCAGGTCAATTAAGTGGAATCGGTTCTATTACAACTGTTGACCAAATGAAAGAAGCTGCTGTGAAGATACATGACCTTGGGGCGAAATATGTACTCGTAAAAGGTGGCGGAAAGCTAAAACATGATAAAGCAGTAGATGTTTTATACGATGGAAAAGAAATAGAGGTCCTTGAAAGCGACCGTTTTGAAACAACATTTACTCACGGCGCTGGTTGCACATCTTCAGCTGCTATCGCAGCAGGACTTGCAAAAGGATTAGAAGTGAAGGAAGCCATATATGAAGCAAAGAAATTCATAACAGCTGCCATTCGTCACTCTTTCCAACTAAATGAATATGTTGGCCCAACCAATCATGCTGCACGTCGACTTTATGGAGATAAGTAATTCCCTAAAACAGCTGTAGACAAGCTCTACAGCTTTTCTAATTCGTAGGCAATGGGAAAAGCGCAAGGCGCCCGTCTATCGGTGACAAGCATAAGACGAGCGCTGACAGAAGGTGTTTTTTACCTTCCGAAGCGATTGGCTTATGACCTCGAACCGATGGCGCCTGAAGCTGGACATCGTGAAAACCTGCCTAGACGAAATTTATATATGATGGTAATATTGTGATTATCATAGAATAATAGATACGCAATCATATATTCCCACATGTAAAAAGCCATAGGTAAGGAGTGTATAATATGCCTAGGATTAACAAAGATATTGTTAAATTTTTACGCAAAAAAAACAACATGACTCAACGTGATTTCGCTA
This sequence comes from Ferdinandcohnia salidurans, assembly GCF_042680725.1. Taxonomy (NCBI): domain Bacteria; kingdom Bacillati; phylum Bacillota; class Bacilli; order Caryophanales; family Bacillaceae; genus Ferdinandcohnia; species Ferdinandcohnia salidurans. The sequence continues at coordinate 51,066 of NZ_JBHUEK010000022.1, read as the reverse complement.
AAGCTGTAAATTGTAGTTTTGCACTTATTGCCCTTGTTGAAGTTGGCAAACGTAGAATTACGAATAATCTTGAAACAAAAATCAAAGAGTCTTTCAACCTAGACGATCAACAAATCTCATCCCTTGCAAACATCGTACAGGAGATCGCAAAGGGTGTACAACCGTATATGTAAGAAAAAAAGCAATTGGACATTCATTCTCCAATTGCTTTTTTATTTTAGGTTTGAAAACCCATATTCCTCTAAAAGGGCAATGGCTTCATCGCTCAATAAATATTCATAAAATAATTTTGCTTCATTTAAATGCTCTGATGATTTTATAACGCCGATTGGATAGATAATCTCTGAATGATACTTAGTATCCACATCCATCACAATCTCAATTTGGTCTGAAAATTGGGCATCTGTTTTGTAGACAAACCCCGCATCTACATTTCCAGTTTCAACATATGTAAGGACTTGCCGAACATCTTTTGAGAGCACTAACTTATTTTCGATTTCATTCCACATATCCATGCTTTCAATTGCTTCCTTCGCATATTTCCCTGCAGGAACAGATTCTGGTATTCCGATTGATATCCGTTCAGCCTTTGTTTTCAAATCTTCTATTGCCGTAATCTGCTTTACATTTTCTTTTGGAGCAATTAACACAATCTCATTGCCAATTAGATTTTGCTGGAGTTTTTCGTCAATGAGTCCCCCATCAACTAGCAAATCGAACTTTTCTATGGAAGCTGATAAAAATAGATCGACCGGAGCTCCTTGAGAAACCTGTTGTGCAAGTGCACCTGATGCACCAAAATTAAAAACGATCTTAATTGTAGGATGTTCCTTTTCAAAATTGTTCTTTAATTCCTGTAAAACATTTTGCATACTTGTAGCAGCAGAAACCGTTAATTCTACCTCTCTAGTAGACTCTTGATCGGTACCTTGAGGCCCACAGCCATATAAAAAAAGAGCAAGAATGAGTAAAGGGATAAATTTATACATAAAAAACACCTTCCCTTAGCTAGTATAGCTAAAAGAAAGGTGTTTTGGAAATAGTCATTTTTTATAGGTTTAATAATTCAACGTGTTTGCCGATGTGTTTTACAAGGGCCTGACGGTATTCGTCTTCATTATCATTCAATGTACCGAAGAATTCATCCTTGAAGATGAAGTTTCCGTTTTCATCTTTTACAGTTAACAATAATCCATAAGTTACATGAATTACTTGTCTTGCTGCGTCATTGTTCATATATTCAGGAAGGTTTTCATCAGAAACCGTATCAAGCGGAACGATTGTGTTCATATCTGGTGTAATATGGTAATACTTAAGTGCCTCATTTAAATGTTCTAGTGCATATGCATGCATTCTTCTATAAAGACCAGGATTTACCTTTGCAATTACACGTACAGCTTCAAGCCAGTTTGTACCAGCTGTTTTAACATGAAGAACTCCATTCGTATACTTCGCGATAATTGGGAACGCTGTAAATTTGTCACTTCCAGAGTGGATACTTAATTTGTATTCAAAGTATTCAGCGATTAGTGCGTGTTCACTTAATTCTTTTTCGAATTGTTCAATATCACCGATATAATCGATTCCTTTTTGGAATTCACCACAGAATCTTGGAGCAAGGCTTGTTACTGTTACGCCACGCTTTTGTAATTCATTTGCTACAAAGAAATGTGCTGCTGGAGATGTAACTGTTTCAGTTTCATCAATTGAAATTTCAAAATCAATGTCACGGTCTGCTTTTTCGATATACGTGTCATGGACATGGACCATATAATCTAAAGCTTTTCCGTATAACAATACAAATTTCTTTAATGTATTTTCATCAAATCCGATTCCAAGACCTTTTACATCAAATTCTTTATTTAAATATAGCTCATTATAGTGATTCTTCGTTTCTTCAGGGAGGCTATCAAATTCAGCACTGATTTCCTCTACTGTTAAGCCCTCAACTCGGTTTTGGATATGGTCTGAACAATCTAATGTTAGCATTGACATACCAAGTGATAATGCCATTTTAATGTCTTCTTCTTCTTTTAAGTGGTCGCCATCTGCACCAAATCCACCTGTATAACCTTCTTGGAAAACAGCAAAGCTTGCTGCGTCAATTACATCATTCATTGTACGATTCGTTAATGTTAATTCACGAATACTTTGTTGAGCAAGAATTGGCTTTACATTATGGTCACGAACAGTTTCAATATGTCCTGGTGAAGCTAGACCTAAGCGGTCACCTAAACCCATTGTTGCAACTTTTGTACCGAATGCTCTTGGAACAGTATATTCAAAGTAACGATTTAATACTAAACGATTTTCATGTGTTAATGGACAAGCCTTTCCATTATCAGTAATTACTGTACCATTTAATTCCTCAAATAGTGCGCCTTCTCCTGATGCAAGAATCCACTTTTGCTGTTGGTCTTTTACCATGACAAGGCTTACATTATCATGATGAGTTACAGATTTTTCATAAACCTTAACTTCCCCCGAATTTTCGAAAACGTTTCCGTTTTTTAATGCTTCAACTAATTGCTTCATATGTTCCATGGATATAGCCTCCTAATTAATTGCCTTCTATTAAAATAATATCGTAATATACTAATATTGCAATAAAAAATCACTGTTTTTTGAATAAAATGTTAAAAACTTTTTCTATATTTTCTGTTCTTTTGGTATTTACAATTACACCCATTACCACATCTGGATCATCGATTGCTTCGTTAAATAGTGGCAAAGCTTGTGCATCGATTCCAGTAGCCTGATTTTTAGAATCATAATACATAAATTCCTTACCAACTGGTAATTCTCTATCTACTAATTTATCTAGGCTATAAAAATATTGTTCCCCATTCATAATCTCGAACTGTTCTTTGTCAATGAACAAAACATCGAGTTCTCCAGTAGATATTTCTCCAGTTACTCGTTGTAGAGCGGCCATGACAACATTTAAATCTGCAGCATCTGGTGCATATGGGATTACCTGTATCGATACTTCATGCGTTTTTCTTTCTTCCTCTGATAGAATTCCTTCATTTAGCTTTTCTTGAATATTTTCAATTTCATTTGAATCTACCAAATCTCCTAGAACAAGAATCGAAAGTGCAGAATCCTTTTTGGGTGAATAGTCGTTTACTAGAAAGATAGCGACAATACATACAATAAGAAAAGCAAATAGATAATATCTATAGTACTCCCAAATATACTTGGCTTTTTCAGCAGTACTCATGGCTGCAAATAATTCTTTAACCTTTCCTTTATCTCTCAAAGCCCTTTCATCCCTTCTGATGTGTATATAAGGGAAATATACTACGTATTATCCCATACTAAGCATTTTCGTATTTTTCTTGCAAAAATGCAATACTATCATCTATAAAAGGTTCGGTTGTACTTTCTAGAAGAAATTGGATATAAGGTTTTTTATGCTTGATCAGTTCCATGACTAAGTCATAGTTTAATAGCCCTTTACCAGGAGGAGCAAACTTCAACTTGCCATCCTCAATAACAAAATCTTTACAATGAATAATGATAATACGATCGCCAAATAGTTCGATAGCCTCTTTGAAAATTTCATCTTGATAAATGTAATTTTCAACAGTTAATAAATTTACCGGGTCAAAAATAATTTGTAAATTATTTGAATCTACTTCATCCAATAACCTTTTTAAGAGCATTGGGTTATAAACAGGATGATTGACTCCTGCTTCTATCCCAACAATAACTCCAAATTTTTCTGCTTCATTTACAAGTTCTTTCACACTTTCAACAACATCTAAAAAAGGTTTCTCTCGAAAATTATCTACAGTAAATCCCATTTTCGCATGGACATTTCCTGTTTCAGTTCCAACAACACTACAGCCAAAATCTCTTGCGTAACGGATATGCTCCTTGAAGCGGTCTAATGCTTTTTGACGTTCTTGTTGGTCTGGGTGAATCATATTAATGTAGCAGCCTAATACTGCGATTTCGATGTTCATTTGATGAAAAGCATTACCTATATTTTTTGCAAATCCAGGTGAAAGACTTCCTAAACTCGTGTTTAGTTCTGGAAATGATTTTGCTAAGGCCAATTGTACAGAGGATAACCCTTTATCTTTTACTGATTGCACAAGTTCATCTAAGGAGCTAGCCTTTACATCATGTGCGCGAATACCTAGATTAATCACATGAACACCTCACTTTAATCCATTAGAAGTATCGCTAAATCTGGGATTGTTTTTTTAATTTCTTTGGCAATAATTTCGGCAATTTTATTTGCCCCATCCTCTCGAAAATGCGTATCGTCACTAATTCCATCTGGGTAGTTTCGATGTTCACCCGGCTCAAACCATATAAAAAGATTTTTACATTCTTCAGGTCCTATAGATTCATATAAGTTCTTCGAATCATTCCATAAATCGATGAGGCTCACATGTTTTTCCTTTGCAAGGGCGATCATCGCTTCCGGATATTCTCCTAAACTATTTATTATTTTTCCGTTTTCATCGAAGGTTCTTCGATGCATCGAAGTTACTAAAATCGGGATGGCCTTTTTTGCTCTTGCGCCTTCGATATATTGGTTCAAATAGTCTTGGTATGTTGAATAAGGTTCTGTTCTTCGGTGATCCTGTTTTTGATCGTTATGCCCAAATTGAATAAAGAGGTAATCATTCGGTTGAATTTCGTTTAGTATTGCGTCTAACCTCTTTTCATCAATAAAACTTTTTGAACTTCGACCGCCAATTGCGAAATTGTGAATGATAACATTCTCATAAAAAAATTGGTTGATTACCTGTCCCCATCCTGCACGTGGTTCTTCATTAGGTGGGCAATCAGATACTGTTGAATCTCCGGCAATATATATATGAACGTTTTTCATTGAAACACCTTCATTTTGTCTATTTGCTAAAACTTGGTTCTCTTTCATTTGATTTTACTTCGTCTTTCCCATTTACTTTTTCTTCAATTCTTGCAAATACTTTTAGCGCAAGCCACATAATAAAATAGGCTAGTATACTAACACTAAGAAAAGGTATGAGAGATGGGACATAAGTAAATCCAATATAAAGTAGGATAATCCCTAATACCATCGCAAAAGTAACGAGTGGGTAGGATAGACCGTACATGACGGCATTTTTCAAATACGATTTTATATTCCCATTAAAATGTACATAGATTGGGAATATATATAGTAGAATTACGATGTAAACTGAACAAATTGCAATTAGTGCGTACCTCACCACGATAAAAAACAGGCTTGTGGTTGGAAGAAATACTAGATCGACATATAAGATATATCCAGCAATAATCAGGGTAAGCCCTAGGAGGTTGGATTTTAAAAATTCTTTTTTATATACGCTCCAAAATGTTGAAAAAACAGGGATATCTTCATCTCCCATGATCCACTTTCGAGTTACTGCAAAAAGCGCTACTGTCGCAGGTACAAATCCTACAACAACTAGCCCCATTATTGTAAATAGAAGCCATAGCATATTTAAATAAATCAAACGTGATATAGCCCCACACCAACGGTAAAATGGACTGTCCAATCCTCCTAGCATATGTCTTTCCCCTTTCTAATGTTTATCTTATAGTTGTCCTTGATAACTTTTTAGTAATTCTTCAATGGAAATTGGTTTCTTCTCTTCGACTGATTTCCAAACCGCTTCGCCAAGTGCGATTGAGTAGGCTCCAGCTTCGGCACCTGCAAGTATTTCATATTGGCGTCTTGGATCAATGCCTTGGTAAAGATCATGAATTAACACAGGATCTCCACCGCCATGGCCACCAGCAGTTTGGACAACATGAATAATTTCTTTTGAGCCAAATAAAGGATAGTAATCTATTGTTTGCTCAGGCACTTCGAAAGGTACCCGACTTGGTGCATGAAATTCTTGTGTTTCAATTCTTCCCTTTGTACCATTGATGGCTAAGCGATAGCCTTCAAATGGTGTAGAGAAATTAATAGAATAGCTTAATAGAGCACCTTTGTTGTATTTTACACTAGCCGTATACGTATCCTCAATGTTTATCTCCGAGTCAAAGATACATGCATCTGGTCGATAATCCGTATATTTATTTTCTTTTTTATCTCCCATGTTTAAGTGATCATCTTCAATTGCTTCCGAAAATTCACGAGGATTCCATCTTAGATAATAATCACATTTATCTTTTACATGGCATGTACCACAATATCTGTTATCTGTAGTTGGGTCTGGGTTAAGCTCTCCATTTGGCCCATAATATTGTAAAGCTCCATGTGCAAAAACCTCTTCTGGATATTGATCAATCCACCAATTGACAAGATCAAAATGATGTGTTGATTTATGGATTGAAAGTCCACCAGAAAGTTCCCTTTTCCGATTCCAGCGTTTAAAATAGCTCGCCCCGTGATATGTGTCGATATACCAATTCAAGTCAACCGAAGTCACTCTTCCTATTTTACCTTCTAAAACGAGTTCTTTGATCTTTCGATGGTATGGACTATAACGATAATTAAATGCTACAGTCACTTTGCCTTTACTATTTTGTTCTGCTTCAATGACTCTCTTTGCATCTTTTGCAGTCGTTACCATTGGTTTTTCTGTGATGACATCAACATCATGTTCAAGTGCTTTTAAAATGTAATCAATATGTGTGTTGTCGCGGCTTACAACAATAATACAATCCGGTCTTGTCTCCTCAATCATTTGATCAATTTGATTTGGAAGGTATGTCGGTGTTTGAGCTAAGACAGGAAATTTCTCTTTGCATAATTCAAGACGATATTCATCGCTGTCTAGTAAACCAACAATCTCACTTTGTTTTGCAAACTTTTCAACTAATGGTGGAATAAACATTTTAAGTGCTCTGTTACTCAATCCACAAACTGCATATTTTTTCATTGATTATTTAACCCCCGGATGTTCAGCAAGCAATTTTTCCATTTCCATACTTGCCATGATAAAAGCACCTGCACCATGTAAGTCATTATGGCTGCGCTCACGATTAATATAATAGTCATATACTCCAATTGAAGTACCGATTACAATATCATCGATAATAAGAGTGCCTTCTTCAGTTTCTTGAACTTTATACTTGAGCAGTCCTTCATATGCCTTTGTTGCATATTTCGCAAACTCCTCGCCCACATATTTCTTAGAAACAGCTTTGGCAATAACATAAACGAATAGACTGGAAGCAGATGTCTCAAGCCAGTTATCTTCATTGTCTCCCTTGTCCACAACTTGGTACCATAGGCCCGTCTTTTCATCCTGATATTTGACGACATCACGAACATAATCTTGAATGAATGCAATCCACTCTTCCTTATGTGGATGGCCCTCTGGTAAAATATCAATCATGTCTATAACTGCTAACCCATACCAACCAAGAGCACGACCCCAAATCTCTGGAGCTTTACCATCAGGACGAGCCCACGGCTGTACGGCCTTTTCGTCCCAACCATGATGATATAAACCGGTCGCTTCACACTTTGTATGCTTTCGCATTAAGTTTTCCTGGTGAATGACCATGTCGATTAGATTTGACTCATTAAAATCATTGGCATAGTGTAACGCAAATGGTCCACCCATGTATAAGCCATCTAGCCACATTTGGTACGGGTATTTATCCTTATGCCAGAATCCACCTTCGCTAGTAAGATTTAAAGTTGTAAAAATATTACGTAAGCGTTGAGCAGCTATTTTATATTTTTTAAGACCAGTAGCTTTATATAATGGGAATAATAAGAGTCCTGCTTGAATTGAATCTAACTCATCTCTAGCAAATAATAAGTTCCCATTTTCATCGATATTGTGATCAACATATGCCTTTAAGTAATCAAAATATTTGTCTTCACCTGTTTTGTTGTAAACTAAATCCATTCCACATAAAAATACGCCTTGGTGATAGTGCCAACGTCCACCCGGTGGAAGCTCCTCTGGAGTAAACTTTGTCATTAACGTGTCACACATTTTTTTTGCAAAATATAAAGGTGATTTTTCAACTATCGTGTTATTCAAGATTATTCATCCTTCCTCACAATGAAATAGGTAATATTTGAAAACGGTAACAACTCTCCTACCTTTATGATAGGATACTATTATAATAATAACTATAATCATTTAATTTACTTTTAAATAGGTCAGTGGACCCTTGAACTTATAAGGAATGTTCTAATAATATGAACACAATGTAACAAAATGATTATTCAAATTATGTGCGCTTACATTTATAATAGAAGACATTCGAATATTACAGGGATGTTACAAACTTAATAATCATCCCCTCACATTTGAATAGATTTGGAGTGATTACATGAAACTTAAGCTACCAGGAACTTTCTTCCATAGGATGATTTTATTTGTAAGTATTTTGGCCATTATACCAGTCATTATTGTCGGAATATTTTCATTCCTTCGCTCAACCTCTGTTGTGGAGAATTATGTTGCAAAAGAAAAAGAACATAGTGTGTACCAAATCCAAACAAATGTCGAGCAGGTTATTAAGTCAGTGGACCAATCCCTGACACAGTTAGCAGCTTCATCAAAAATTATTGAATCATTAAGGGAACCGCTTACAACAAGACAATTCCAGCTATATAACCAGTTAAGGGACGATCTAAGTCATCAGCAAACATTCGATACACGTCTTACTGATATTGCTCTGATTAGTTTTCAAAATAACTGGCTTGTTAATAATTATGGACTTCAACGATTATCTGAGGGACAACTGAACGAAATCTCCGATCGGTATCTTTCACTAAAGACAAGCTCTGTCTGGCTTTTAGAAAAAAACACGAAGGACCCACTGTACAAACAAGCAGCTTCCCGTGCTTGCGGCTATAATTTAAACCTAATTAAGAAAATACCTGCGATTTCTTCTAATAAAACAGGGATGATTATTGCGAATATACCGACATGTAGTTTTCGCGATATTTTAAAGAAGGACAACTCTTTAGAAACATTTTATATTTTAGACAAAAATGGAACCGTTGTCTTACACAACGATACAAAAAATGTAGGACAAGCCTTTGAATATAAAGACGTATTGTCTGAAAATACCTCCATTGAAGAAGACACCGGGCAATTTACGATTGCATCTGATAGTACAGACTATCTCTTTACCTATCGAAAATCGTTCTATAATGGTTGGACTTATGTTTCTGTCGTTGAACTTGGTGAACTGACAGCACAATCAAGATCGATCGGATGGCTAACACTTGCCATCACCTTATTGATTGCTGGCCTTTCATTATTACTAGCTTTATTCGGTAGCAGATTGATCTATCAACCTATTAAACAATTACAAAATGTCATTTTACATTCATTAACCAATAAAGAAGAACAAAAAGATAAGAATGAATTTGTATTTATTGAAAACCATGTAAAAGACATGATGAAACAAAATGATATTTTAGAAAAATCATTGTCAAACCAAATTAATCAACTCAAACAATTTTTCATGCACCGTCTCTTAACTGGAAATGTTATAGATGAAGAGTTAGAAGGCAGAATGAAATATTTTGGCTATAACTTAGATTTTAAATGGCTCAGTGTTCTAACAGTTCAAATCGACAGTCTTGAGGGGACTTCTTATAAGCCAAAAGAAGAAGACGTTCTATTATTTGTTATTAATGGACTGGTTGAAGAAATGATTCCTAGTGATGAGCGTATGCTTCCAATAGTTAATAAGCAAACTCAAGTTACCCTGTTATTAAGCAACATAGAATCGAAGCATGAGTTTAATCAATATGTAAATGATCTTGCTGATCAAATTCAGAAAAAAATTAAAGAGGAATACAGTGTGCCTGTGAGTATTGGGGTAAGTGAACCATTCATTGATGTTCTTGAGACGAGAAATGGTTATAAGGAGAGTCTAGAAGCTCTCAAATACACGCTAAAATATGGTACTGAATCGATTATTTTCTTTGAAAACCTTGAAATTGGAAAAGGGTTGCACACATACTTCCCTAAGCGACTTGAAACTGAACTATTCGACTCGATCAAAGTGAACGACAAAGAGAAAGTTTATCGTTTACTCAATGAACTAATTGATGAAATTTTCTCTGAGGATTTGAATCATATCCAATACCAAATTTCATTAGTTAGATTATTAAGTGATTTAATAGAGCTAATGCACACATTAGCAATTAATGTATTAGATTTAGAAGACAATCGTTCAATTTTTGAAAAAATCTATGAACTGAAGTCAAGAGAAGAAGTAAAGGACTGGTTTATCACCGTTATCATTGATCCCCTTCTTCAAAAGATTGATGACCGTGCTGAATCCCAGTACAAAACCATTTCAGAAAACATTGTTCATATCATTCATGAGGAATTTGAATCCAATATTACACTCGATATGATTGCGAATAGGTTACATTACAATCCGAATTATTTAAGCAGTATTTTCAGGAAAGAAATGAACATTTCATTTAGTGAATATTTATCCATGTATCGGATTAATATGGCAAAAAAATGGCTTGCTGAAACTGATATTTCAGTGAAAGAAATTTCAGATCGACTTAACTTTAATAACTCCCAGAACTTTATTCGCTCCTTTAAGAAAATTGAAGGAACGACACCTGGTAAATATCGTGAGTCTATAAGAGCGACCTAAGAAAGGAAATGTGTTCATGCAAAAACTAGTAGTCTCTCAACATGGAGATGGTGATTATTCTACGATCCAAGCCGCTATTGATGCGGTTCGAGTCTTTCCACTGGAACCTGTAACCATTTTTGTAAAAGAAGGTTTATACGAGGAAATCATAACTGTACCTGAAAATAAACCCAATATTACCATTATTGGGGCTGGAGAATACGAAACGATTATTTCAGGTAGTAAATTTGCCAGAATAAAAAACTCAGATGGGAATGAAATTGGGACATTTGAAACAGCTACTTTCCATGCGTTTGCTGATTTATTCCAATTGAAGCATCTAACGATTCAAAATGTTGCCGGTTACGGTGACGAAATCGGCCAGGCACTTGCCCTTTATGTAGCTGGAGATAAATGTACATTTAAACATGTTAGGTTATTAGCAAATCAGGATACTCTTTACACATCTAAGGGAAGGCATTACTTCTCAGAATGCTATATTGAAGGACATGTAGATTTCATCTTTGGCTCTGCTGTCGCTGTTTTTGAGGATTGTACGATTCATAGTCTTCGCAAAGGCTATATTACCGCTGCGTCAACTCCTAAGGAAAATGAATATGGGTATGTTTTCAAAAATTGTAAGCTAACTGGAGCAAAGGATGTCTCTGAAGTATACTTAGGACGCCCTTGGCGCCCATTTGCCCATACAGTCTTTATCAATACATGGATGGGCCAGCATATTCATCCCCTTGGATGGGATAATTGGCGAAATGAAGAAAATGAAAAAACAGCTCGGTATTCCGAATGGAATAGCATGGGTCCTGGAAGTGATTCCCCACACAGAGTTAGCTGGGCAAAATCATTAAGTGAAGAGGAAGCTTCCAACTACTCTTTAGAAAAAATTTTCCATACGAATGATCAGTGGTTACCAAAATAAGCTCCCAAATAGGGAGCTTATTTTTTCATCATTTATCTAATCCGATGTACTCAAAATAATCAAAATCAGCATGGTTAAACGATTCGGAACCATTTGAACTAGCATACATTCCTAGATATGCTCCTGTAAAACCGCCTGCCACATCTGTGCTTAAAATTCTTCCATCCACATCTTCTTTTAAGACTTGCCACTGTTCTGGCTCTTTTGCTACATAGAAATGATAGGACTGACCATATGCCTCAACTTTTAAATAAACTTCATTTTGTTGGTAAGGACATGATGCAAGAATTTCTTCTTGCCCCGCTTCTCTCTTTATCAATTTGATCTCAGATTGTGTGTATTCTACCCGATAATGAAAATCACAGTTTTGTAATAATACAAGTCCTGCGGCTTCATACTTATTGTTTGGTGAGAATTCCATTTTTGTCCGAGCTGCAAAATTTAAATGGCGCTGTCTAAGACCAACAAAGGCAGGATTAACGGTTTCTGTGATTGTTTCAGCCTTCAATTGTAATCGCAAATAACCTGGACGTTCCGTTAATGACCAAAAATTACCTCGTGGTGTCCGGATGAAATTCCATTGCATCTGTAGTTCCGGTAAATCAAAATGGTCACATGCTGGTGTGGTTGGCCATTTTTTCTCCTCTATATTAGGTTTAGTTCCTTCCATTTCAACAATGCCTTTTCCTGGATTGACGACTGGCCACCCTTCCTCCCATTTGAGTGGAACAAGGAAGGACTCCCTACCTAGGTTTCGATATTCACCACCGTATGGACGTGAACCTAAACAAACCATCCACCATTCACCATTGTTTGTATCCACGATATCACCGTGACCCACATTGGAAATCGGGTATTCTCTTCCTAAATGACGGTGTGTCAATATCGGATTCGTTTTAGCACCTTCATATGGGCCCATAACGGATTCGCTTCGCGCGACCGTAATGGAATGAGTAAAACCAGTGCCACCTTCTGCAATGATTAAATAATACATACCATCGACCTTATATATATGTGGCGCTTCCTGAGCATGAACATTTTTTAATGCCCCATCCCAAAGACTGTATTTCTCACCGGTCAATTGCTTTGTTTCTAGGTCTAGTTCCTGCAACCAGATTTCCATATGTTTTGGGTAAAGCTGCCCTCCTGGAGGTCTTCGATTTGCTGTCACATATACTTTTCCATCATCATCAAAAAACAAGGATGTATCAATACCAGGGCAATCCTCTAACCAATATGGATCAGACCAAGGGCCTTCAGGATTTTCAGCTGTTACAAAAAAGTTTCTTCTTGCACCTGTTTGACTTTCTACGAAGGTTGTAATGACATAGAAGACACCCTCGTGGTAACGTATGGTTGCTGCATAGATTCCCTTTGAATTCGGTGTTCCATCAAGATTCAGTTGACTTGGTCTCGTGAGCACATGCCCGATTTGCCTCCAGTTTACCAAATCTTTGCTATGAAAGATGGGTATACCAGGAAAGTATTCAAATGTAGATGTGACTAAGTAATAATCATCATCTACTCGACAAATAGACGGATCTGGATAAAATCCTGGGATAATTGGATTTTTAAATGTACACAATTTGTTCTCCCCTTTCTTCAAAACAATAAAAGGGCATTGAATGCCCTTTTATTTGTGTACTGAAAAATAGTCGAAATCTGCGTATCCGTTGCTATTCTCACGGTTGTCGTTATAACAATAAATTCCGATTTGAGCACCCACCCATTTTCCTGGTGTAGCTTCAAAGATGTCTTCTGCTTGAACAAAGCTGATACCATCCTCACTAAAGCTAAATCTACAAATCGCTCCTTCATTTACTTCTACATGTAAAAATAGTTCATTTCCTTTGATTTTGCCGATACATTGTACATTTTGAAGTTCTTTCTCATCTCCCGTGACATAAAAAACACCCAGTTGATTTTCTAGTTTCCTTACTTCGATTGAAGCATACTGTTCTCCTAGTACAATCAAACCGCTGTGATCTTCATTAAATTCAGGAGAAAAAGTCAGTTTTGTTGTGACTTTAAACGTTTCTGCCGGGAATTTCTGTGTCATGACATTTGGAATATGATAAAGATTTGTTTCACCAGAATGGCCAACAGCATATAGTCTTAACGATTGGTCCTTCAATTTGTACCAATGTGATTTACGATTTGCTTGCCATTGCCACTGAAGCCCTAATGTATCCGAAGTAAAATCATCACTCATGTCCGGAACAACAACCTCTGAAGATACTTGTGCTTTTGGTTTTTCCCACTGGATCACAGGTTCTCCGATTCCTGCATCATTTTGGTTTTGCCCCATTACTGGCCAATCATTTACCCAATGCATTGGTTGAAGGTGAACAATACGACCGTATGCTTCCTTATCCTGAAAGTGGAGAAACCATGATTCACCCGTTTCCGTCTCAACCCAACCTCCTTGATGAGGACCATTAATATTCGTATTGCCTTGATGTAGAACAATCTTATCCTCATAAGGACCAAAGATATTTCTTGAACGCAGAATCGTTTGCCATCCAGTAGGTACCCCACCTGCTGGAGCAAAAATATAATAATAGCCATTTCGCTTGTAAAATTTCGGACCTTCAATTGTTGGATGGTGCTTGGTTCCGTCAAATACATGAACACCCTCATCTAGTAGTTCTGTTCCATCTGGTTTCATCCGACTTACATGGAGGATACTTTTGAAACCAGTTCTGCTTTTTGCAAATGCATTGACCAAATAAGCCTGACCATCATCATCCCAGAATGGGCATGGATCAATCCAGCCCTTAACCTTTTTCACTAAGTGTAATGGTGTCCATTCCCCCGCTGGGTCTACTGCAGTACTCATAAATATGCCTTCATCAGGTGCACTAAAAAACACCCAGAATTTCCCTTCGTGATAGCGAATACTAGGAGCCCATACGCCCTCGCCATGTCGTGGTTTATCGTAACTAGCGTAAGGTAATGTTTGTGCCACATGATTAATAATCTTCCAATTTACAAGATCAGTAGAATGTAAGATCGGTAAACACGGTGACATATGAAAGCTTGAAGAAACCATATAATAATCTTTACCTACTCGTACAACATCAGGGTCTGAATAATCTGCATGTAAAATAGGATTTTGATAAAAACCATTCTCTAAATCTGCTTGCCAAACAATCCGATCAGCAACACTTTTTTTTGCTTCCGTCATGTAAACAATCATCTCCATACCAATTATTTGGATTTATTGTTACCTTACATCCAAGGTTGAACAAAGCCATTCAAACGATTTCTCTCCACATATCTCATGACCACCGTCAAAAAGATGCGATTCTACTAGTTGTTCACTATTAAGTTCTGAATAGATTCTTTTAATTTCCTTAATTGCTTTTTCAGTTTCATTTATTGGAAAGAGATGATCTTGTTTTCCTGCTTCTATAAAGAGTGGCCTTGGAACAATTAATGAGATTAACTCAGGCATTTCCGCATCTTGCAAGATGCCTGGTACATAATTATCTAAACAGTGTCTTCTCTGTATGATGCTTCCTTTAAATGTATTCGTATAGCCAGAAATAACAGTTGCAGTGATTCGTTGATCGAGAATAGAGGTGTAGGCAGCAACAAGTCCGCCTCCCGAAATCCCCATACAGCCAATGCGGTTTGAGTCGATTTCTTCAAACCCCTCCATGAAATCTAAAACTTTTTGACATTCAAAAACACGAAGTCCTGCAAGTGTTTTTCCGTAAAGCAATAACTGACTCGCTAGTGAATAACAAGAATTATCAGATGGATTATCTCGGTCATCATGTGAATAGGTTCGTTCCCCAAAACCAATTAATTCTGGAGCCACAACGATAAATCCCCGTTTGACAAGTTCCACTGCAAAATCCTTATGCAATCCGGGATCCCCTTCTCGATCATTTCCAGATGGGTCTAGACCCACAATATCTTTGTTTCCATATCCATGACCATGTAAGGCAAGAATCGCTGGAGCTTTTTTTCCATTATTTTTTTTTGGTACCAACACATACATCTGCATCCTAACATTTGGTAGAGTTGTAATCTCAGCAGTATACCTTGTATATTGCTCATATTCCTTTTGTTCGACCAAAGTAGGCTGTAGAGGTTCGTCATTATTAAACGTTCCGATTCGTTCCTGAAATTTTGCCTTTAAAGCTGTTTGCCACTTTTCATCATAGGTTTTCCTATCACTTTTAACAGTGTCTTGATATAATTCATCCAAAAATCGATGGATTACCCACATGTAAATCCCCCCGTTCGAATTGATCTACATGTTTTATAGATCTTGTTTTAAAAAGTTGCTCTGCTCATCTATTTGTAGATAGCTCTTGTTTGCCATTTGTGAAGCATAACCATCAACATTTTTATCTTCCACTCGTTTTAAAATGACTACTGGGGTAGAGTCATGCTGCTTTCTCATAGTAAAATGATCAATGTTAACATGCTGACTATCTTCAATTTGAAGGCCAGTACCCTGGCGTGTTTCTACACGAACATGATGGATATCTAAATTTGAAATGTATTTTCCAAAAATTCCTGCTCCAGCCATTATTAATTCCTCTTGAACCATGTCTGGCTCTCCGCCCTCTTCATTTGGGTCCACCGTCATTTCGATGGTAGAATGAGAGATTGAAATATCGTTAATTGGTCTTTCTGGAAGCCCATATATAAAACCAGCAGCTGCTCGGCAGTTTCTAGCAGTGATATGACTAATTTGGATATGTTCAATTTCTGGTGTCTTTTCAGTGATTGGCTGTGCCTCAGGGCTATTTACTGTTGGATCGTTTTCATTTACACCATGGCGATAGAATGAATTAATCGCAATTGGACAGAATACATCCTCCATATAAATATTGTTCACAAGGATATTTTTCACGTATCCGCCGCGTTCACGGTTTGTTTTAATCCGTACTCCACGATCTGTTCCAATAAAAGTACAGTTAGATATCGTCACATTTTGGATACCGCCAGACATTTCACTACCAAGGACAATTCCACCATGTCCATGGTGCATAGTACAATTGGTTACAACCACATTTTCGGTCGGCTTACCCACTCTTCGTCCATCCTCATTAATGCCAGATTTTATGACAAGACAATCATCTCCAACGGCAAAATGGCAATCTGAAACACGTACATTTGTACAAGAATCAATGTCAAAGCCATCACCATTTGGTGTATCAGCTGGATTTTCAAATGTCACATTATGAACGGTTACATGATCGCAATAGACGAGGTGTGTATTCCAAAAAGGTGAATTTTTTAAAGTGACACCTTCAATTGTGACTTTTTTACAGTTCATCAATTGTAGTAAAGGTGGACGTAGGAATTGAGAATCCCATTCGACGAGATTCGTCTCAATAGGTTCCATAAAGTTCTGATTAAGTTGAGCGATTTTTTCTGTTGTTTTTGAAGCGTATGCTTTACTATCTACACGAAGCTGTCTATTAATCAACCACCATGCTTTTCCTTGTCCGTCAAAAGAACCTTCTCCTTTTATGGCCACATTCGTAAGGTTATCTCCGTAAATTAGTGGAGAATACCCATAACATTCATAGCCAGACCAACGTGTCTTGACAGGCCGATAACGATCAAATTCATCCGAAAAAGTAATCGTTGCGCCTGCTTCTAAATAAAGGGTAATATTACTTTTTAGTACAATTGGCCCCGTCAAATAGGTGCCAGATGGTACAAAAACAGTTCCCCCTCCGTTTTCTGCACACTGATTAATTGCCTGAGCAATAATTTCCGTGTTATCTGTACGATTATCTCCAATCGCTCCTAATTGTGTGATGTCTAAAAACGCCATTCTATTCCCTCCAACAATACCATTTATCGTTTTGCTTCTTGGTGATCTACAAATTACATGATTTGCGGTATAGCATTTATCGTTTTACGATTCGATGCTATACCGATTAGCCCGCTTGCGGTATACCATTTATCGTTTTACAGCTTGATGCTATTCCGATTAGCCCGCTTGCGTTATACCATTTATCGTTTTACGATTCGATGCTATTCCGATTAACCCGCTTGCGGTATACCATTTATCGTTTTACGGATCGATGCTATACCGATTACATCATTTAATTATTTGCTATACTTGTAATCTATTTTTTAATAGGTTGTAAAAATTCTCAGAACCCTTTATTGGTTCTGCTGTTTTCCCTACCAGCTTGTGCAATTGCAAACGAATGAGTGTAGCTTGCGTACTAGCATTCATATCCCCTTCGTATAATCCTTTACCGAGATGAACCGCCACAGGCATATCTGGATAATACTCATCAGATTTAACTTGGGCTACATTTGGTGCAGTCGGTGAATGCTCTATTTCCCTTGAAAACCCGCCATCCGGACGTTTAAGCTTTTCCATATTATCCACTGTAATTTGAATGATTTCCTCAAGTTCCTGAATCGGTATATCAAGATTAATATAGGATAATAGATCAATAGGATTTCGAATGTAGCACATATCCTTTGCTATTTCAGTTCGTAAACAATGAAGAATACTTTGATACATCTTTTCAACTCTCGGCATAGGTAAACCAAACTTATGATAGAAGGTATGTAGTTTAAATGTCCCTGAGATGCGCACATACATACTACCTTCTCCCCAAAGCCCTGTTTCTGGATCTTGTATGCTCTCTAAATAATTTGCAGCTACCTGAATCATTTTTTCCTGTCTGTTTTTATCCATTTGCCCGATATACATGCAAGAGGATGCTAATAAATCACAGCCACGCCAACTATTCACTAAACTAATGCTTTTCCATTTATTTAGATATGCTTCTTCGGAATACACATAAATTGGTGCTTTATTGAGGTCTACTGGTGACGGATAGAGTGGCTCTCCACCCAATCGCTGTAGAGAATTTAATGAATAATTGATGGCTCTGCTTACCATTACTTCATCATGCTTCATATTAGGATCTTCATCCAAGAAATAACCTGTTTCTGGGTCTTGTTTATCTTGGAAAAAAGAAACAAATTTTGCCCGTACTTCTACGGGCATTTTAGTAAATAATTCATTTCTTGATAAGATGTTTAAAGCTTGGGCAGTTGATTCGATATCAGGCGTAAAGGAGCTATCAGAAACAGAACTTTTTGCATAATAAAAACCGCCTGTGACCGGATCATATTGTCCTGCCAGCCACTCAAAGAATCCATCGAATAAAGAATCTAATTTGTTAAAGGATTTGGTATAATACATTTCTGTAGCTCTCCTTCTATATTTAGTTTAAATTGACTACTCCTTCATTGAGCCAAGCATAGCTCCCTTTGTGAAGTATTTTTGTAGGAATGGGTAAACCATTAATACAGGTATTGTAGCGACAACAATTACTGCCATTTTGATTGTAATGTCTGGCGGTGGAATATTTGTAAATTCAGAGCTATCGTAGCTAAGCCCACTCGCAAGAACAACAATTTGTCTTAGCAATACTTGAATTGGCCATTTTGCCGCATCATTGATATAAAGGATTGCATGCATATAAGTGTTCCAGTATGCAACAGCGTAGAACAAGGAAACGGTTGCAAGAGCTGGCTTTGAAATTGGCATTACGATTCTAAATAGTACTCCAAAATCGTTACAGCCATCAATTTTAGCTGATTCAATTAATCCTTCCGGTAATCCCATGATGAAGCTTCGTAAAATTATCATGTTAAATACGTTGATTGTGACCGGTACAATTAATGCTGCATAACTATCAAGTAAACCTGTTTCTTTTACAATTAAGAATGTTGGTATCATTCCACCACTAAATAGCATTGTGAATACGAATAGGAACAAGATTTGCCTTCTACCAACCAGATCTCTACGTGACAATCCGTAAGCTGTTAATAATGAAATGAACATACTCCATAACGTTCCGATGAGGGTAACCCCTATTGAAACGAACAATGCTTTAAAAATTGTATTAGTTGAGAATATATACTTATAAGCATCTAAACTAAAAACAGTTGGAAATAAGACAAAACGTTTATCTGCTAACTCTGCACTTGTTGTAAATGATGCCGCAATTACATGTATAAAGGGCAGGACCATTGTTAGTGCAATTACAACAAGTAGTAAATAATTTCCCCATCGAAAGATACGACTTCCGAGCTGTTTTTCTCCAACCATGCTCTCACTCCTTTTGTCTTAATAGATACCTTCTTCTCCAAATTTCTTAGCCATTCTGTTTGCAAAGACAACTAGAACTAAACCAACTAGACCTTTAAATAAACCGACTGCTGTACTATAGCTGTATTGTCCTTGTAATAATCCAGTTGTATATACATACGTATCAAAAATTTCTGCAACATTTCGGTTTGATGCATTTAATAATAGGTATACATGTTCAAAACCAAGCTCTAGAACGTCACCGATTTTTAGGATAAGAAGAACAATAATAACTGGGCGAATTGCAGGTAAAGTAATATGCCAAATTTGACGTAGTTTACTTGCACCATCCATTTTTGCTGCTTCATATAAACCAGGATCTACCCCAGAGATTGCAGCTAAGTAAATAATGGTTCCCCAACCAGCACTTTGCCACACAACTTGTGTGATATAAATCGGTCTGAACCAATCCGAATTCATTAAGAAGTTCACCTTATCTAATCCTAAACTCACTAATAATTCGTTTATTAGCCCGCCATCCATTGTTAAAAGCACAAAGCTAATTGAAACAATAATTACCCAACTCATAAAGTGTGGAATATAGATGAGTGACTGTATCGTTCTTTTAAAGAAAAGATTTTTGACCTCGTTTAACATTAATGCCAAAATAATCGGAATTGGAAACGCTATAAAAATATGCAATCCAAAAAGTACAAGTGTATTTCTAAAAATCATCCAGAAGTCTGAATCTGTAAAGAGGCGTGTAAAGTGTTCAAATCCGACCCAATCACTTCCAAGGATCCCTTGATATGGTTTGTAATCTTGGAATGAAATCACGAGACCTAACATTGGAACGTACTTGTAAATAAGTAAGTACAACAAACCTGGAAGGATCATCAAATATAATAATTTATTTTTGAATATGCGCCTTTTTAATTCGGCCTTAAAACTTCTTTGCAAATCGGTACTAGAAACTTGCTTTGTTTTGTTTAATGCTAGTTCCGTTTGACTGTTTTGTTCAACAACTGTTTCTGACTTCACCCTCATCTTCCTTTCATCTTATAATCGTAATCTTGAATGCATTTGCTTTTAAAGGCTTGTCATGCAAATACATTGGGAGATATTCATGTTACCGTTTTTGGAACAAACCTTATACTTGTATTGTGTAAATCTTTTTACATTTCGTAAATAATCAAAGTTTCATATACTCAGTAGATTATGAGAGTATATGAGACTTTGAAGACTTATCTTAGATTATGATTATACTGTCCACTTCTTTTTTTCGTTAAAAATGATTGTTTATTTGCAGTTAAATATGGGATGAGCCATTGTAAAACCGCAAGTGTAAACAGAACGATTGGAATACTCTCTGCTTCAATGCCATTAACAAAAGTTAAGAATATGATTATTCCAAAACCCCTACCTAAATTGATAATTGTCTCCCTTAAAACAACTGCTTCTGTTCTAAAGTTTGATTTTAACGGGAGCTGGCCTATCATGTTATAGTAATAGGCCTCATATGAATTTCCTTGCAATGGCTTGAATATGGAATAGATGGACATGAACAAAATCACCGTTAAGGCAGATAAATCAGTTAGTAAGAATATGGTCGAAAGTGTGAAACCAGCTGCAGAAATAACCAAATACTTCACAGTTCCTTCAGCATGGGCAAACCTTGAAATTAAATAGCTTGATATAATTGATAATGTTAGGAAAACAATGTTTAAGTAAGCTACTGTCTGTTCCTTTAGAAAGATCTCATATAACAAAATGGACGGAATGAACGATAATATTCCATGAGGAAAACCTAAAACAAACCATCCAAGTAACGATTTCTTAAACCCTGGTTCCCTTTTTGCGATTAATGGTAGATACTTCATGTAATAGGATGTATGATGATTTTCTTCTTTTTTCAACTTCAAGCTTCCCATTGCAGCAATTGCAAACATTACAAATGCAGCACCAAAGACAATCATATAACCTTCAAATCCCGAGTATAAGCCAATGATAAATCCTGCAATTGCCGGTCCTGAAAGATTTGTTCCATTCATTACAATGGTGTTTATTCCTAGAACCCGTAGGCGATTTTCGTCCGTTGAAACCTCATGAACAATTGTAAAATATCCCAACCAATATAAAGCCTGCGAAATTCCTTTCATGATTGCAAATAGAAGATAGAAAGTCACGATTTGTTCTTGAGCCAATAAAATAAAGAGATAAAAGAATGCGGTGATAAAGATACCTAATCGATACGCGAGTAGTTTTCCTTTTCTTTTGGCAAATTTACCTATTGAGAATGTTGTAAATGCCTGGGCAAGAATAGCTACTAAATTGAAGATTGCATTAATAAATAAACTATTGGTTAATCTCCATAAATAAATATTGAGAAAGATTAAAGACATCGAATTTCCGAATTGGTAAATCGCATGATTCACCAGGGAAATTACCGCTTGCTCATTTAATCTCCTCGCCTTTTCAATGCGGAACATATGGTACACTTCCCTAAAATACAGATTAATAGAATAGCAGGTAGAGTTACCCATTTATTCAGTTAGATGATGTAATAAAATAAAAGGCTGTATGGACAGCCTTTTATTTTAGCATTAAGAGTTCGATGAATTATTTAGACTTTTTATAAGACTCGTTAAATTCTTTAATTACATCGTTCCCGCCAGACTTTTTCCAATCTTCAATTGCTTTTTCAAAGCCTGCTTTATCAAGATCTCCTAAGATATACTGATATGTCGCATCTTTGATTTTTTGACCGAGAAGCTCACCTTTTTCTGCAAAAGTAGCAGAGTCAAGAGCATTTGTTGGATTATGAATTAAGTATTTCTCATTGTCGATGATTAACTCTTCTGCTTTTTCCTTAGCAGGTAATGTGAATACTCCTTCATATCTTCCGTTTGTCTTAGGCTCACCAATTTCAATTGCTTGGTAAGGTTTTACTTCACGATTTGTTAAATCTTGGTCCTCAGATGCTAAAGCTCTACCATCTTGTACTTCGTAGTGTTCACCTTCAATACCCCAGAAAATTAGATTAGCAATTTCAGGAGTAGCTAATTTATCAAAGAAACCTAGAATTCCTTTTAATTCTTCTTCTGATTCAACAGCAGATTTAGGGAATAATACTACGTTACCGTAACCAGGAATTGCCCATACGCCAAATTCTCCATTTGGACCTTTAATGTTATTATGAACATCGTACTCAATGTCAGGATTTAGGGCTACTGCATCCTTGTGAAGACTTACAACGTCAGCCATTGAACCAATATACATTCCTGCAGTACCATTTTTAAAGAATGCTTGTTGATCTTCTTTACTTGTTACAGGGAAGTCTTGGTTAATATACCCATTGTCACGAAGGTCTTTAAAGAAATCCATTGTTTGGACATATTCATCAAACATAAATTCCGGAAGAAGTTCTCCGTCCTTTTCGCCCCACTCATTTGGTGTTCCAAACCAAGATGAAACTGTTTTAAATGCTCCATATACTAAATCACTTCGGTCAGTTAATCCAAATGTATCATCTTTACCATTACCATCTGGATCTTTTTCAGTAAATGCTTTAGCCATTTCATAAATATCCTCAGTTGTTTCAGGAGTTCCTAGACCTAAATTCTTAGCCCAGTCGCTTCTATAAATTAAACCTTGGCGAGATAATGGTCTTCCTTGATAGATTGAATAAATTTTTCCATCAACAGCTGTATTAGCTAAAATTTGTTCATTTAGTTTACTTAAGTTTGGAAACTCGTCTAAGTATGGACCGATTTCCCAGAACTGGCCATCACGAATTGCTTCTTTAAATTGGACGAATGTAGTCTGGTTTTTTAAGAATACTGCTTCTGGTAACGTTTCTGTTGCAAACGCTGTATTCAGTTTTTCCTCATAGCTAGTATCAGGAGTCCACTGAATGGTTAGATCCACTCCTGTTTTTTCCTCTAACAGCTTTTCAATCTTGTCAGATGGAACCTCAGGTGTGTGAAGGTTAGCCATAAGTGTAAAACTAACTTTCTCATTTGATTCTTTTGGCTTGTCAGAGTCTTTCGCATCTGAAGCGCTTTCATTCGAACAAGCAGCTAATCCGCCAACCCCTAACATCAATGCAAGGGACAAGCCTAAAAACTTCTTCTTACTTTGTTTCAAAGTAATTCCCCCTATTTATTTTTTTGGTACATCTTAAATTTATCTCCATGATCGTATGATGTGAATAATCAATTTCTCACATGTCCTTATAATATCAAGGTTTGTAAACACTTACATTGATGATTATTAGAAAATGATTATCACATTTACAAAAGTTTCGAAACTTTCACAAAGTGGATAAAAAAAGTGAAGGCATAATTTCAGCCCTCACCTTACTATCTTTGAAACTACTTATTTAACTTTCTGGTAAGCTTCATTGTACTCTTTAATTACATTTTCCCCACCAGATTTTTTCCAATCCTCAATCGCTTTCTCAAATCCAGCCTCATCAAGATCACCGAGAATATATTGATATGTTGCATCAATCATTTTTTGATTCAGAAGTTCTCCTCTTTCTGCAAAAGTAGGTGAATCAAGTGGAATTGTTGGGTCATGAATTAAATAATTTTCATTTTCTACTATTAGTTTTTCAGCCTTTTGTTTTGCTGGAAGAGTATGGACTCCTTCATATCTTCCGTTAGTCTTTGGTTCACCAATTTCAAGTGACTGATATGGTTTTACTTCTCTTGTTGTTAATTCAGTATCCTCTGAGTTAAGTGCTCCACCATCCTGAACGGTATAGTGTTCTCCCTCGATTCCCCAGAATATCATGTTTGAGATTTCAGGTGTAACTAATTTATCGAAGAAACCAAGGATATCTTTTATTTCTTCTTCACTTTTAACTGCTGATTTCGGGAATAATACAACGTTTCCGTATCCTGGGATAGCCCAGATACCGAATTCTCCATTAGGACCTACAATTTTATTATGAACATCAAATTCTACATCTGGGTTAAGTTGTTTCGCATCTTTATCAATACTAATGACGTCTGACATTGATCCAATGTACATACCAGCCGTTCCGTTTTTAAAGAATGCTTGCTGATCTTCTTTACTTGTTACCGGGAAGTCTTGGTTAATATAGCCGTTATCACGTAGCTTTTTCATAAAGTCCATCGTTTGTTTATACTCATCAAACATAAACTCTGGAAGAAGTTTTCCATCCTTTTCACCCCAGTTGTTTGGAGTTCCAAACCAAGATGCTACAGTTTTAAATGCACCATATGATAAGTCAGCACGGTCAGTTATTCCAAATGTGTCATCTTTACCATTTCCGTCTGGATCATCTTCCGTAAATGCTCTTGCCATTTCATAAATATCATCTATTGTTTCTGGGGTTCCTAAGCCTAAGTTTTCTGCCCAATCTTTTCTATAAATCAAACCTTGGCGAGATAATGATCTACCTTGATATAACGAATAGATTTTTCCATCAACAGCAGTGTTTTCTAAGATTTGTTCATTTAACTTACTTAGGTTTGGAAACTCGTCTAAATATGGGCCAATTTCCCAAAACTGTCCATCACGGATTGCTTCCTTAAATTGAATGAATGTTGTTTGATTCTTTAGGAAAACAGCCTCTGGCAGTGTTTCAGTCGCAAATGCTGTATTTAACTTTTCTTCATAACTCGTATCTGGAGTCCATTGGATAGTCAAATCAACATCTGTCTTTTCCTCTAGGAGCTTTTCGATCCTATCAGATGGAACTTCTGGGGTGTAAAGGTTTGCCATAATCGTGAAACTAGTTTTACCATCTTTATTTGTGTTGTTAGAAGCACCAGAGCTTGAACATGCAGCCAGACCACCTGCTCCTAGCATAAATGCTAAAGACAAACCTAAAAGTTTCTTTTTACTATTTTTCAAAACTATTTACCTCCTAACAGGAATGTTTATTACTCTCTCAATCTATTTGAATTAAGGGGTTCCGTAAATAATCACTATCTTAGTTACTCTTATTATATATGGCTCTATAGGCATTTACGAGATGGGATAGTAAGAAATTGATTACCTATTTATAGGAAAAAATATTATTCTAGTCAACTTATTTTAACTCTAAAATTAATAAAAGTAGCCGCGAACAGCGACTACTTTCTCATTTAGATAGATAAATTTATTTTTCCATTTCTTTAAATGCTTGATCCGCTAATTTTGCAATTGTCATGTCATCCATTGGGGGATTATGAAGTCCCGCTCTTACATCTCGATAATAGCGTTGTAACGGATTTGATTTTTGAAGGCTCTTGGCTCCAACAATCCGCATTGCTTTATCTACAACGGAAATAGCGCTATTTGTAGCAATATATTTCGCAAGCCCGAGCTCTGGACCAAGCTGACTTCGATCAGCAGTCCTGTCCCATTTATCAGCAATTGCATAAAGAATATGGCGGGCCTTTAAAAGCTCTGCTTCCATTTCTCCCACATTCCGCCTGACATTTGGAATCGCTTTAATCGGTCCATTTAGGCTGTTAGGTGAATATTCATTTGCAAATTTCACAGCATAATTTCTTGCTGCAATTGCAATTCCTAAGTAGCATGCCGGTATATGAAGCAGCCAACCATTTGGAATTGCTTTTTGCTCAGGGGTTACCATTTCAACTAAATCATCTTCATTCAACTCAACATTTGTTAGAACAAGGTCGTGACTCCCTGTACCTCTCATCGAAATTGTGTTCCAGGTTTCTTCGATTGCAACTCCAGCCTTAGACCTTTCAACTAAAAACTCCCCAATTTGGTCCGTCCCTTCTATTGAGGCAATTACACCAAAATAATCGAGGACTGGTGACATTGTTGTAAAAGATTTTCTTCCAGACAGGACCCACTTATCCCCATCTTTTCTAGCTGATGTTTGAGGTTTACCTCCCCTCGTTGGGCTTCCTGTTTGAGGTTCAGTTGCCGCTCGATTATAAAGAGCACCTTGTAAAACCTCTTTTGCATAAAATGATCGCTTCTCTTCCGTCCAACGCTTTTTATCAAACAAATCCATAGTTGCGCCTAAATGCCATCCGATTGATAAAGTGGTTGAGCCATCTCCTACAGCAAGTCGTTCTTGAAGTAATACGAAGTCATATAAGGAAAGCCCTTCTTTCCCACCATATTCCTTTGGAACGGAAAGGCTAGTATATCCTGTATTTATTAGTTCCTCTATATTTAATAGAGGGAACTCACCTGTTTCATCATACTCTGCCGCTCTTTCGTTAAATTTATCAGCTAATTTACTTGCCAGATTATATAAGCGTTCTTGTTTCTCTGTTTTAATAAATGAAATGGGCATTTTCACCTCTCCTTTTTTGAACACCCTTACGTTATTTACTTTTTATTATACTATTCCTATTGGAATAAATAAAAAAGGATGCCTTAATATGAGGATGTGATACTTAATGAGATAATGATTATTTCTGATTTAATAAAAAAAACTAGATAAAACAGGACTTGTTTTACCTAGCTTATTATTATCGATTTAGTCATTATCATTTTTATCGTCATCATCTTCGTGCTTTTTATGACGATGCATTGGAATATATCCGTGTTCTTTGATCTTCTGGTAATGTTCGTCTAACCAGTTCAGTTTTTTATCTGCTTTTTCTTTTGTAAGGACACCATATTCAACATATTTATTTATTATCTCTTTTTTTGTTTCAAGAAGATCAAGATACAGCTTATCAAGCTCTTGCTTTTGCTGATCCGTTAGTTCCACCTTTGGCTTTTGGTCAACGTTCCCCATTTCAGCAGATGCTTGAATTTCACCTACTAACAAAAAGCTTAGAAATAAAGCTAAACCAGTAAAAATTATTCTTTTCATTATGATACTCCCTTTCTTCTCATGTACAAAACTCGTTTATAGTATCCATTATTATCCACTTTTTATACTAAATATTTTGCATATCAAAAGGCAGCCAAATGGCTGCCTTTTTTTAAGATACTTTTTGCTTTTCTTTAATTGACTGTGCTTTTGTTCTTTTCGCCTTTGTTCCAATCAGTACAAGAGCAATTACGATTAGTGCTTCAAATGTGTACCTAAACCATGGATTATCAAAGAAGTCTTGTAGAAAGGGCTCTCCTACAATCATTTTTGCTGCTGTATAGGAAAGGATGGCTGCACCGAATGTAACAATGATTGGGAAACGGTCAATTAATTTAATGAACAACGTACTTCCCCAAACCATGATTGGGACCGATATGATTAGCCCAGTTATGACCAGAACAAAGCTACCATGTGCTGCACCCGCTACTCCTAGAACATTATCGAGTCCCATTAAAGCATCTGCTACAATAATCGTCCTTACTGCAGCTGCAAAAGATCCCTTGGCCTCTATATTATGTTCGTCTTGGTCATCAACAAGAAGCTTATACGCAATCCAAATGAGTAGTACTCCACCTACTAGATGTAATCCAGGTAACTCAAGGAGCCAAACAACAACTAATGTAGCTGCAGCACGAATGATGATTGCTCCAACAGTTCCCCAAATGATTGCTTTTTTTTGCTGTTCCTTTGGTAAATTTCTTGCGGCTAAACCGATAACAATCGCATTATCGCCTGCTAAGACGAGATCAATTACTATTATCGAAAATAGAGCTGAAAAAAACTCTGCTGAAAACAATTCCATAAGTAATTCACCTCGGGATTAGGTTTCCCTAATCTTTCATGAAATTGTTCTTTAAATAATGGTATCACATTGGAAAAATATATTATAATCATTACAACGATTCATCTTAACCACATATAGTATTAGTAGGATATTTATTTTTCCTTGAGGAAATGGGGAGTATGAAATGAAGAAGTTGATTCCTTTTGGTTACTTCGCTTCGATTGTTTTGATATTATCTGGAATTCTTTACTTTTTTGCTGCTAACTGGCCTGAATTTTCACGGTATGAAAAACTTTCACTTTCGGTTGCTGCAATGCTTTTGTTTTATTTGTTATCTGTGCTTTCCACAAAACTTCTGTCCCAACAAGTATTTTTAGGGAAATGGTTGTTAGTGGCCGGTGCAATTACCTTTGGTTTATCTATTGCATTAATTGGTCAAATTTATAATTCTCATGCAGACAGTTATGTCCTATTTCTTGTTTGGCTAGTACCAGTTTTACTGCTTGCAATAAGCACAAATTATGCTCCTTTTTCCATTATGAGCTTTATCCTTTTTCATCTCGCATATTGGTTCTATATGAATCCCTCATCGTACTTCATTGTTCGCACAGACTTTCAAGAGTGGCTCATATATCTTGTAATTGCTGTACTTAATCTTATCCTCTTTATCCTTACCTTTACTCCGGTATTGGATAATAAGGCAATTCGCTATATGTCTTATACGATGACCCATATTATGTTAATCGGAATGAGTATTTTCGAACTGTATGAACCATATAGTGGCTGGACGAATGTCTTATATATTTTGTTTGCTGCCATTTGTTATTTTTATCTGGCAACGAAGAAAATTGATAAGTATCTTTCCATTATTCTATTCACAATGGTCAGTATATACGTTTGTACAAAGATTATTGAAATCCCGTTTTTATTCGGAGATTCAATAGGATATCTTGGCTTGCAAATAGTAGGTTCGATTGCCTCGATCGCTCTAATTATCGGCGGAATCTTGTTGGCTAGGCATTTATCATCTAAACATTCAGAAGCTCCAATAGGTCAAGCGATTAAAGGCACATTAATCGTGATTGTTACACTCATTGGTTCTTTCATGTTTTCGATTAGCTTTGGAGGAGTTCTCTTCCTGTTATTCTCTAGCTTCTATGCTACAGTTGTTTTGAGCTTATTATTTATTTCTACAGGTTTATTTGTGAAAAAGCTTGGGCCATATGTCCGAAACACGCTACTGTTTATCGGATTTTTCTCAGGTCTACTGGAAGCATTTTTCCTGTCTACACCCATTACAATTTTCTTTTTAATCGTATCTATTGTCGTAACTGTGGTCATGAAAGATGGAATCATAAGATTCTTGAGTTACACAACAACCATTGGTTGTTTAGTGAACCTAATTTTAGATGAATTAGAAATGTGGGTTCATTTAGAATCCGTATTCATATGTTTTGCACTAGTCAATGCCATCATTTATTATTTTGTTCGACAGCAAGTTGCATTAAAACGAATAAGTTTGTTTTACGCTTTACTTTTTTTCTACGCTCTTACCTTTTTAGATAATTTGGTTTGGCAGGAAATTATCTATAGCTTATTGTTTTTTATCATAACAACAATACTTGTTCTTTTCTTCTCTCGAATAGATGATTTATTTCTATTTAGAATGACATTATTGTTCTGGATTGCTCTATTTATTTCAACTTATTATGACCTTGTTTGGTCACTTGTACACAAATCACTATCACTGCTTCTGATCGGCCTAATTTTCTTCGTAATCACACAATTCTTTGAACGAAGGACTGGAAAAAATGAATTAAAGAAAGAAAAGGTTTTTACGAAAAAGCAGTGGAGTCTTCTTGGAC
Organism: Ferdinandcohnia salidurans; assembly: GCF_042680725.1. Taxonomy (NCBI): domain Bacteria; kingdom Bacillati; phylum Bacillota; class Bacilli; order Caryophanales; family Bacillaceae; genus Ferdinandcohnia; species Ferdinandcohnia salidurans. The sequence continues at coordinate 21,006 of NZ_JBHUEK010000022.1, read as the reverse complement.
TCATTCTTCTTTTGCAGTTGGCAATTGTGGGATACCAAATTGGGACTAGTGAATCATTATTAAATAACGGTAAAGAAATTACACTTGAGTTAGCACCTGTTGACCCACGTTCGATGCTTCAGGGTGACTATGTTGTCTTGCGTTATGAAATTGCAGAAGTCAATGAATTAAAAAATGTACATTCAGGTAATAAAGTGTTTATTATTGCGAAAGAAGACCAAGATGGTATCTATCAACGGGAGAAAATACTCACTTCTATTGATCCTCGTGACTATAAACTTGCTCAAGATGAGGTTCTTATTGCCGGTAAGTATAATGGTTATAATGGTATTATCATCGGTATAGAAAGTTATTTTGTTAAAGAAGGTACAGGATTAGACTTACAGCGTCATGCAAAGTACGCTAAAGTGAAAGTTTCGAAAAACGGAAATGCATTACTACATTCGATTGAGTAGGAGGCCACCTGGCCTCCTTTTTTCATGAAAAATACGATACTATACAACTTATCATGATATAATTTATACGTATTATAAAGTGAAGGGGAGAATCGAGAAATGTTACAAAACCTATATGAATCTTTAGACAAAAAATATACTGAAATGGTTGATATTCGACGTTATTTACACCAACACCCAGAAGTTTCATTTAAAGAATATAAAACTGCTGAATACATCTCGAATTTTTATAAGAATTTGGGAATTGAAGTGCGTACAAATGTAGGCGGCAATGGTGTTGTAGCGAAAATCCATGGAAACAAACCAGGTCCAACTGTAGCTTTACGCGCTGATTTCGATGCCCTTCCAATTCAGGATGAAAAGGATGTACCTTATAAATCAACTGTCCCTGGTGTCATGCATGCTTGTGGACATGATGGACATACCGCTACATTGCTAGTTTTAGCAAAAACACTTCATGAAATGAAGGAACAACTCGCAGGAACAGTGGTCCTCATCCACCAACATGCAGAAGAATTTGCTCCAGGTGGTGCTATTTCTATGATTGAAGATGGATGTCTTGAAGGTGTAGATGTCGTATTCGGTACTCATTTATGGGCAACAACACCTACTGGTTCGATTGAATACCGCGTTGGACCTATCATGGCTGCTGCAGATCGTTTTGAAGTTAAAATTCAAGGCTCAGGTGGCCATGGAGCACATCCACATACAACGAAGGATGCCGTTGTTATTGGGTCTCAGTTAGTTATGAACTTACAACAAATTGTGAGCAGACGTGTTGATCCAGTTGAATCTGCAGTTGTGTCAATTGGTTCGTTCGTTGCAGAAAATCCGTTTAACGTAATTGCAGACTCCGTAAAACTTGGAGGAACAGTAAGAACATTTAGTGAAGATGTCAGAGACCAAATCGAGCATGAAATTGAGCGAATTGTAAAAGGAACATGTATTGCAGCTGATTCCACTTACTCCTATGCCTTTCATCGTGGTTATCCTGCTGTCGTCAATCATAAAGAACAAACCGATTTCCTAGTTAAGGCTGCAGAAAATGTACCGGGAGTGACAAATGTTACGGAAACTGCACCTCAAATGGGTGGCGAGGATTTTGCTTATTATTTACAACATGTACCTGGAACTTTCTTCTTTACAGGTGCGAAGCCTGCTGATGTAACAGAAGCCTATCCACATCATCATCCAAAATTCGATATTGATGAAAAAGCAATGCTAATAGCTGCCAAAACATTAGGATCAGCAACATTAAATTATCTATCAGTTGCAAAATCAGAAGAAGCAACAGTATAAAAATAAAACGCAAGAATGTTATGTTTTCACAGCATTCTTGCGTTTTTATTATTGTAGTATTCGAATACGATAACAATTTTTTGCGACTTCACCTAAGTGATCGAGTAAATTGTAATTAGCATATGCCCCAACAACAGCTCCAACACCTGGAAGTAATTGAAGCATTTTTACGAAATCAATATAGTCACGGTATTCTTGTTGGAAGACACGCCAATCCATTTCCACTAGGCTCTCTTTCTCTACTTCCCAATTCTCGATAATTCCAAATGTTTTCTTCTTATGTTCATCACTAGAAAAAGCCAACTGGAACACATACAACAAGAAAAGACGTTCCTCATAATTTTTCGTATCGAACCCATGTATCGCTGCTACTTCAAATAAAAACTTCATCTTAATTGAAAGAAGCAAAGGAAAGTCGGCCAAGGCTAAAAAAAATCCTCCCGCCCCTGTTCCAGCCCCTTCTGCAGCTGCAGTTCGTCTATAGACTGTTAATTTTTCTTCTATTAGCTTTTCTTTTACCTGCAATGTCATTTCATCCGGATAGTTTCCCTTTGTAGTGTATTCTGAACCAACTAATGTAGCTTGAACCATCTTCTTGATGCTTTCGGTAACGACCGTGTGGGCCTTTTCAGGAATCATTTCGTTCACTTTTGTTTGAGCTTTTTTTGAAACACGTTGGAGCATAGTAGATTTTTTAATCAGCTTTTTTCGCCATTGAAATAATTCCTCTTCCACCTTTAACAGATATGAATCATCCATGCGCCTCTACCCTCTTTTCATTTAATACTTACTACGATTTAAAATAGGGATAGGTTTCAAATGATTAACTATACATCCGGTCAAGCCTTTGTACCTTCCCCTTTGTATAAACAAATACAAAAAGATAGACGAACACTAGACCTACAACCAATAATAAGAATGTTGTCGAGATTCCAACTGTTAGTAAAAGGATTACTGTAAATAAAACACATTGAACAACTAGTAACTGGAATAGAAACTGCAAATAAGAGGCTAACTTCGATTCTTCACTTACCGGATATAATCGAACCCATATTTTCAAGCTATGATGTCTCCATAATGTGATAAGCTGGTAGCCTGTTAAATACAAAAACAATAACATAACAAACGCTTTACCATATTGAAATGGGACGAAATAAATAATCAATCCGCCAATGATGGTTAGCCTCGTATACATTCCTAAGTAATCGCTTGTCCGCAAAAAGGTACGCGTATATAAATAGCGGAATGTATTTTTCTTAGAGTATGTAATTAGACCGGTAACCCAGTTAAGCCATGGCCGTTTTTTCACCCGCTCCTTTAGTTTAGGAACATCTGTGAATAAATTAGCAATTCGATAAAAAGTAAGCATTCTCTTTGACTCTAACTCGATTAATGTATTCCATTTCAAGCCTTTTCCTTCAACTGCCTTATGAAAATAAAGAAGCAGCCCGAGCATGAGTATTACGACACAACCGATAACTATGATCGATGCACCAGAAAATAATAAATACATAAGTACGATATTTAAAATCAGCCTGATTACGGTATCAGTATAATAAGTTGAGTTCTCCTGGTCATGCTGAGTTAACCATGTCAATAGCAGGTTCCATGCTTTGCTTAAAAGAACAATTACAAAAATAGCTGCTAAAGACGAAAAGGATTTATCTGAAACAGCAAGATATAAAGGCGCTGCAATTGCAAACACAATTAACAATAAGTAAATTTGAGAAAACAAGCTATACCAAAATGCCTTTTGAAAATAAGCAGTTAACTTCGTTTCTATAGGCAATAAGAAAACAAGGTCAGGCTCTTTCACTAAGGTTTGAACTCGACTTCTTGTCAATATAACCCCTAAAACAAGTGCAATTATTATCGCGTAAGGAAATTCCTTAGGAACATCCTGCAACCAATAATTATAGTAGTATGCCCCTCCCCCACCTAAAAAGAGAAGAGCGATTAGCAAATGGTCATTTAACATATACCGCATATAACGGCTTATTTCCTTAAAATGTTGGACCTGGCGCTTTTTCCATAGTTCTTTGATATCAATCATTTTCTTCTTCCTTTGTCAGGCTGATATATATATCATCGAGTGATGCATTCTCCATTTTAAATTGTCTGCGGAGATCTTCTAAGGCGCCTGAAGCCTTTACCTTTCCGTTATGTAAAATGATAAAGGAATCGCAATACTTTTCGGCAGTCGCTAAAATATGCGTGGACATTAAGATGCCCGCTCCTTGATTTTTCTTCTTATTCATTAGTTCTAACAAGGATTGAATACCAAGTGGGTCCAAACCTACAAAAGGTTCATCAATAATATAAACATCCGGCTCAACTAAAAAGGCACACATAATCATGACCTTTTGCTTCATTCCTTTTGAAAAATGAGCTGGGAAAAACTTTACCTTTTTTTCCATTCGAAATTCTCTTAATAAAGGTTCAAGCCTAGCTTCAAATACTTTCTTTTCAAGTCCATAGGCCATTGCTGTTAATTCAAGATGTTCATAGAGGGTTAACTCATCATAAAGGATTGGTGTTTCTGGAATAAAACTAAACTTGGATCGATAAGCTTCCATGTCCTCTTGAATCGTTTTCCCTTGAATATGGATAGACCCTTTTTTTGGCTCCATTAGGCCAATAATATGTTTAATTGTCGTGCTTTTCCCCGCACCGTTTAATCCGATTAATCCTACAATTTCGTTTTGATTAACTTTGAAGGAAACATCCTTAAGAACAGGATTTTGAGTGTAACCACCGGTTAGATTTTTTATCTCTAGTAGTGCCATGTAAAGCTCCCTTCTTACCTACTTATATTTCCTATATCATATCAAAAATTGCCATTTTTACATAGTTAAAAAAATTTGAATAGAACATATAAAAACGGCCATACTAATTTTTGAAGAGGGCAAGAAAAAAGCCTTTGATGTTAATCATCTACCTGGAATGAGGTGTTTGTTAAAGACAATATCCTTGTTTTAGACGACAGCTTTTTATACCTGTTATAAGGGGATGGTTACTTTGGGAAATGTGAGAGAAAAGTAAGTTCGAAACAAATTACCACTAACAAAATAAACATTATTTTGTAAATGAGGTGTTTGTTAAAGGCTACCTAGTCGCTTTATAAGTTGTATTAACTTATAAACATTAGACAAGGGGATGGTCCGCTTGAACTACGGAATTGACTCACTCCATTAGATAAAGACTTTCATTCCTAAAAAAAATGAGGTGTTTATCAAAGATACCGTTAACCTATAACAAAAGCCTTCTTCAAAAACAGGATGCATCCTTTGCGATCGCATCCTGTTTTCTTTTTTTAAAAATTTATTACAACATGAAAATTTTAACATCGAAAGAACATGTGATAAAATACTAGTTATTAACTGAATTTTGAAAGGAATGGACGTAAATGAGTGATTGTATTTTTTGTAAAATCATCAATGGAGAAATTCCAAGTGCAAAAGTTTTTGAAAATGAACACGTGTATGCCTTCCTAGACATCAGCCAAGTATCAAAAGGACATACTCTTGTTATCCCAAAAGTACATAAAGAAAATGTATTTGAATTAACGCCAGAAATTGCCCAAAATATCTTTGAAGTTGTTCCATCCATTGCAAATGCCATAAAAAAAGAATTCAATCCAATCGGTATGAATCTTTTGCAAAATAACGGTGAGCAAGCTGGACAATCTGTATTCCACTTCCACTTACACCTCATTCCTCGTTATGGAAAAGGCGATGGATTTGGCATTGTATGGAAGTCTCATGAAAGTCAGTACTCAGCCGATGATTTACAAAATATTGCCTCTAGCATTTCAAAATCAATCGAACAGAATTAACCCTAAAAAGGCAAGACTTACGGTCTTGTCTTTCTTTATGTCTTGAAAGCGCTATTTCGTGTTTTTTCTAAAAATTTCACTTTTTTTTTCATAAAAACATGATAAGATAACTTTATTCAACTAAAGCGACAAAATAGGAGGATTCAATCATGCAACGAGCATACAATTTTAATGCCGGTCCCTCTGCTCTCCCAATTGAAGTGTTAATTCGAGCCCAAGCCGAACTTAATAATTTCAAAGGAACTGGCATGTCTGTAATGGAATTAAGTCATCGTAGTAAAGAATATGACCAAGTACATCAACAAGCTATTTCTGATTTACGTAGTCTAATGCGTATTCCAGATGACTACCATGTATTATTTTTACAGGGTGGCGCTAGTTTACAATTCTCAATGATTCCCATGAACTTTCTAACTCCAGGTAAAAAAGGTGACTACATATTAACTGGTTCATGGTCTCAAAAAGCACTTGATGAGGCAAATAAACTTGGAGAAACCAATATAGTCGCATCCAGTAAAGAAGACAAATACAACTACATCCCTGAAATAGGTGAGAACGCTCATTCAGAGAACTCTGCTTACGTTCATATAACATCAAACAACACCATTTATGGGACACAATGGGAAAAGTACCCAACCTACACCAATGTGCCATTAATTGCAGATATGTCCAGTGATATTTTATGTAGAGAAATTAATGTGGAACAATTTGGGATGATCTATGCTGGTGCTCAAAAAAACCTTGGTCCATCTGGGGTAACTGTTGCTATCATTAAAGATTCCATATTAAAAGAAGGCAATAGTGATCTACCTACCATGCTGGATTACAAAACACATGTAAAATCTAATTCACTTTATAATACACCACCTACTTTTTCAATTTACATGCTTTCACTTGTGCTTGAATGGGTCAAGGAGCAAGGTGGCGTACCTGCGATTGAAGCGAAGAATAATGAAAAAGCAGCTCTTTTATATCATACAATTGATGAATCAGATGGTTTCTATAAAGCACATGCTAAAAAAGGCAGCCGTTCCACGATGAATGTGTCATACACACTTCCAAGCGAAGAGCTTACGAAAAAGTTTTTAGCACAAGCAAAGGAAAAAGGATTCGTAGGGTTAAATGGACATCGCTCAATTGGTGGTTGTCGTGCTTCTATATACAATGCGGTCCCTTATGATTCTGTTGAGGCCCTTGCCTCATTTATGAAGGCTTTTAAATCAGTTAATTAGAACTGTAAAATGGTCTAATAGTCTGGTATACTAATAGATAAGATTCTTGCAATAGGCAATGAGTGCACTATTGGAGAATCCAAAAATATAGCTTAGAAAAGCTGAGGAGAGATGAGAAATGAATACAAAAGTTTTAGTATTTTTAGCATTATTAGTTGGAATGGGTGCTGTACTGCACACAGTTATGCCGGGAATTTACCTAGGAATGAAGCCTGACTTATTGTTAATCTTCATGTTTTTAGGAATTATGTTATTCCCTGAAAAGAAATACGTGTTGCTTGTGGCAATTGTCGGCGGTGTGATTTCAGCATTAACAACAACCTTCCCAGGTGGTCAAATTGCGAACCCTGTCGATAAATTAATATCAGCATTCGTATTCTATGGCATGTTTACAGTTGCAAGAAAGCAGACACAATCACTAGTAATGGTATGTGCTATTACTGCAGTAGGAATTTTAGTTTCTGGATTTGTTTTCTTAAACACTGCACTTATTATTGCTGGTCTACCTGGAACATTCATCGGATTGTTCATCGGTGTAGTCATCCCAGCAACTGTAATGGGTACAATTGCAATGGCGATTATTTATCCAGTTGCACAACAAATTATAAGACGTACAAACTTTACAGTTAGTGCATAATCATGAATTTCTGGTGTCCGACCATTTGGCGGGCACCCTTTTTCTGTCCATTTTTTTGTGAAATAGTTAAAATCGATAGAACTGAATGAAGACTAATAGAATGAAAAAAAATTGATAGAAATGAAATAACGTTGATAGAATCAAGTGATCCACCATTTCTACTCTTCATCTCCAACAAAAATCTATGAAATTAAGTGATATCTAGTCATTTTTCATCATATAGTAGAAGTAAAAAGTGGGACAAGGAGTGGAATTCTATGTTAACAGTACCTTGGTTTGTATATGTAGCGTTATTTGGAGTTCTTTTTAGTGCATATATGGTGATTAGGACATCTAGAGAGGAAAAGCAAATTGAAGACTCCTATATTGAGCAAGAAGGCAATGTATATATCGAACGTATGAATAGCGAAAAAGAGAAACGTTCTAAGCAAATGAATAAACCAGAGGCTATGTAAAAAACGGCACATAAAAAGGACCGTTCAATCAACGGTCCTTTCACATTATTCTGCTGCTGGAGCTTTGAATAAGTCTTTAAAATCGTCATCCTTCACTTTCACATCTGCATTATCAATTGCTTTGTCTAAAGCAGTTTGAAGAGCAGTTTGGTCTGCTTGAAGTAAAGCTTTACGAATTTCGTCCTTTTTCTCTTGATCCATCTTATCGAAACCTTCAGTTGTTCCGGTTACTTTAATGATGTGATAGCCAAATTGGGATTCAACAATATCACTTGTTTCGCCTTCTTTAAGGGTAAAGGCAACTTCTTCAAATTCAGGAACCATACGTCCTTTTCCAAACCAACCAAGATCGCCGCCATTTTGAGCAGAGCCATCTTCAGAATATTCCTTTGCTACATCTTCGAATTTTTCACCACTATCAAGCTTAGCTTTGGCTTCTTCAATTTTCTTTTTAGCTTCTGCTTTTTGCTCTTCTGTTGCATCCTGTGGAACTTGAGCTAAGATATGGCTGGCTTTAACCACTTCGCCTTCTTTCACTTCAACTTCTTCCAATGCTGCTTTTTCTTTTAACATGTCAGACTTAAGAAGTTCACGAACGAATTCCTCACCATTTTGCTCAACAATTGCATCAAACTGAGCACCTAGAGCAGCTTGCATTTCTTCATATTTTGCATCTATTTCTTTATCTGTTACTTCATATTTCTCTGATAGTACTTTAGTATAAACTAAATCTTTAAGGATCACTGCGCCGGCTTGATCCTTCATGGCATTATATAATTCGTCTTTTGTTACATTTCCAGCTTTTGTTTCTACAAGTACTGCTGAATCGTCGGCATTATTACATGCACTTAGACCAAAAATACCTACAGCAGCTGTTAAAGCAATTATTGATTTTTTCATTACACACACTCCTACTATGTACGTTTTTTATATACGGTTTGTCCAAGGGTACAAAAATTACTATAACATACTTTTAAAAAAGAAAGAAAACATTTTCGCAAGATTATTCAAAAATCTGGGACATTCGCACAGTCATATAGGCTTTATGCGAATAGGATATAGTGAACTGAATAACAAGGCTTTAGCCTTTCAAGTTCAAAAATTCAGTTGATTGTGAAAAAGAATTCCTAAAGGCGAGACACTCGCCTATTCGTTCACAAATGATTTCGCATAAAATACCGTACTAAGATATTGGAGGTGTTACTATGGGTCACGGATACGCTGGTGGATTCGCGCTAATCGTCGTGTTATTCATCCTTCTAATCATCGTTGGTGCTGCTTGGTTCTAAGAAAAGCTTAAGCTTATTGATCGTCCACTAAAAACAGCCACGTCCTGTGGCTAACGTGGACGTCAGCACTTCCTGCGCAAGTCCGACAAGCATAAGTAAAGCTTTCAAGAAGGATGCCTTTTATCCTTCTTGACAGGTTGGCTAGACCAGAGAGGGGCTAGGCGCTTAAGCTAGACAATTTAGAAAACCATATTCAAAAAAGAAAAAGGATGGCCGAAAAAATCGGTCATCCTTTTTCCATTTACGTAAACAAGACCTCTACATAGGAGGAAATAAGTAAAATGGTAATTAAAATATTAATTGTTCGATAAACTTTTGGCTGGCGGTCATCAGGAATTTCTTTTTGCTCACATAGCCGGTAAGTCATTTGATTAATGTAAAACAAAATAAAAGCAGCAAATGGAATATAAAATAAGAGCACTCCTCATCCCCCCATCTAAAATCAAATATGCCGTGGCATTTTTTCCCCTAGATTTTGTTCAATCATGAAAATCTAAGACTCCCAGAAGGCTCAACTTTATTCATTACTTCAAAATCCCAAATAAATAAAGTTATTTATGAATTAAAATATCATAGCCATCCTCTACTTCTTCAACAGTACAAGATCTTGGTGCCTTAATAAACTGACCTAAATAGATAAAATCAGGAACACATAATCCAAAATTGATCGCTGCAATAATGGAAAAATAATGTATATAGACCGGAAATGCAATACACGCACCAAGCATAAGAGTAGTAATCAATAAAAATGGTGTACTCATTACAAAAATGATAAACGGTTTAGAAAGTGCATCTTTTGAACGAGTAGAAACAATTGGAATGATTCCGTACATCCATTTAAATGTTACTTTTAGTTTTTTACCAGTTACCCAAAACGGTAAAACATGCAGGGCTGCATGTAATGGATAAATCAACAATAAAGCTAATAAAAAATAAATTGATCCATCTTCATTTAGTTTAATTGAAGAATACATAAGATTCATTGGCAAATAAAAAAGAATAAATGCAATGAACATTGATATCAAGGATACCAACACAATTCGATGGAATCCATAATCCTTTGAAAGATTAATGGTTTTCCAACAAGTCATACCTAATCACCATCCGCAATCATAAGAAGTAAATAATTGGAAGTCGTATCCAAATCAAAGTAAAAAAAATTTCTAAATTAGTTACTCTAAACTTACTAAACTACTTTACTTTGTTTCTAACAAAAATGCAATAGGTATCCAAAAGAACGATAAAATACATGTTTTTTCGACTTTTTTCGCGGTTTTTGGGCATATTATTTAAAAACAATTTCATTCAAAAAAGAATTTGAGGTGTTAACTATGGAGTCAATTGAAGAGCGTTTGGAGCGACTTGAATATTATCAGTCACTCATCTTACCGTTGTTAGGGGATCAGTTACCACCGTTTCATCAATTAATTATGGAAGCAAAATTAACAAAAAAAGACGTTGAAGACTTATTAGACCTTTGTGAAGAGATGAGCATTAAATATAAAAAACAAAAAGCGGAGGGATTTATATGTTTCACGCCGCTTTTAACTCAATTTGTTGGGATGCTTCATCCCCACTTAGATCCAAAAACAACAATCGACGTATTAGCTAAAGAAAGAAAATATACCCCTTTAATGTACGAGTTTAAAGGGATAATCAACAAAATAAACTAATCGAGATTACAACTCTATTTTTTCCTCTACTCGTTTGTAAAGCTTTCCATCTACTTCAATAAAATCATCTTCAATGTTTCGGAATGATTTCTCGAAGATTTCCATATAATCGTCTCCATATATGTTACGGACAATGCTCATAACTTCAACGATTTCTGGGAACTTACCGTAAAGCTTCTTAAGTGGAATTGCTCCTTCCAAAACTCCATTTTTACTAGGATTATAGCTTTCCACAATTTTTAAAAAGATTTCTTCTCCTTTGGGTGTCAACTCGATATACGTGTTACGCTTATCATTTTCCTTTTTTGAAAATTGTAAAAGTCCACGTTCCTCTAACTTTTTAGAAAAGTTAAATGCAGTTGAAACATGCATAACTCCAAACTTAGCAATCTCTGAAATTGAAGCACCTTTCAAATGATACGCTATCCAAATAATATGATGTTCATTAATATTTAAATCATAAGGCTTGATCCATTGTTGCCAGTCCTTTTCAATAGATTTCCATAATGCCTTACTTAGCTGTGCGATTCTCTGACTAAAAAGGAGCGCTTCTTTGATGGAGGCCATTTTTTCTTCATGTTTCATAGATTCACCCACTTTTCTATTTTCTCTTATTACTATTATGCCAATAAAATAAAAATTAATAAAGATGTAAATTTACGAAATTTTTAAATTAGGTTAAAAAATTTTGATTCTATGGGGTTGTAACCGTTTTTTCTAATTTTTCTAAAGCGCTTTCTATTTCCGAAAGCTCTTTTTGAATATTTTTTTGATTACCTTCAATCTCTTGTTTCCAATGATTTAGTGAATACTTAATATCACTGGATACCTCTGCTATTGTATTCACCGCCTGTTTCGTTGACTTAGAAACCTGTTCTGTTAAGGATTTACCATCGGAAACAACCTGTGACAGGGAATTAGAGATTTGCTTTTGATTATTTCTTAAGGCCCTTCTAAATTCCTTACCTGAAGTAGGTGAACTTAAAAGGACTGATACACCACCGATCACACTTCCAATTAATACTCCATATAATAGAGACTTTGTTGATGTCATCTTAATCACTCCAAATCAGAACTAGTATTTACAGAATTCTACAAAAAATGAAGAAATCCTTTTTCATTTTCATATTTTTTACAAAATTACAGTTGCTGTAATAAGTCCTTTTGTTGGATATACCAACGGTCAACAATACTATTGCGGACCAATACAAAAACGATTTGTTTTCGTTCCTTCCCTTGGTTTTCCCAGTATATTTCGACTTCAACTGGGACTTCCATACTTAATAGTCCTTTTAAATCGCTTAGCGGTAAATAAGACATGTTTGTGATTGAAAAAACAGTAATTTGATTTAAGGTTTTGTACAGCTTCTTATTTTTTGAATTCGGTATAACGGTTTGTTTGATTATTTTTTGATCTGATTGGTTAATACCCGCTACAAATATTTCAATTAGGTGATACGGGTCCGCATTATCAATGTAATCGTCTAACCTTCCTCCCGCCTTTAATAACATGAGTTTATGTGCAAAATCTGGTTCTTTTGAACTGTGGGTGGTACTCCCTAAGAAATGCACACAAAAATGGCCAGGAAAGCCGTTTTTTAATGCACCTGCACCATGTGGCATACCGTGCATAGAGGCGGCAATCATTTGATCTCCATATTTCACGATAATCGCCCTTCGCTTCCAGCTCCATTTCCCACTGTAAATTTTCTTCATGATTTTAGTGTCCTCAATTGTGAGTGGTTGAACATCGGCATGTCTGCTTCCAGCCCTTCTTTGCACACGAAATTGAAGACCCGTTTCAACGTCAATAATCGTAAAGAAGGATTTTCTAGGAAGAATCTCATTCACGATATCCCAAGGAACCATTTCTACTTTAAAGCTTAATGGGCTATCTTTCTCGTCATATTCACTTGTAACCGCAATGGCTGTATTATGAAAGCTAAATAAAAAAAGAAAAAATAGAAGTATTGCTTTTGTCATTCTTCAGGACCTCTTTTTTTACATAGCTTTCCATAAATGATGAAAATCTATTTATAAAAAAACTCGACTCATCAAAAAAAGTGAGTCGAGTTTTGTTTGATTATTTATGAAAGGTTGGTTTATAGAAACTTCGATTATCCAAGGCAAAGACACGGTCTGAGAATTCGCCTGGTTTTACACGTTCTAAAGCACGATCCAACATATTCATCTTTGCATCGAGGTTATCTATATAATGGAGAATTTCCGCTTCCTTAATCATTGGTGGCTTAGGGCTACCCCATTCTGCTTTTCCATGGTGGCTTAAGATAATATGCTGCAATACCGTAACTTCTTCACCTTCAATACCAAGCTCTTTTGCGGCTTGTCCGATTTCATTTACCATAATTGAAATATGGCCTAATAAATTTCCCTCTACTGTATATGTTGTTGAAATAGGGCCTGACAGCTCGGTAACCTTGCCTAAGTCATGCAAAATGATCCCTGCGTACAATAAGTCGGTATCAAGTGATGGATATAGATGAGCGATTGCTTTTGCTAAGTCAAGCATTGAGACAACATGATAGGCTAAGCCAGATACGAATTCATGGTGGTTCTTGGTTGCTGCTGGATATTCATAAAAGGCAGCTTGATGCTTTTTCAGTAAATGTCTCGTAATTCTCTGGATATTCGAGTTGTTCATTTCAAAAATATATTGTGTGATCTTTGAAGCCATCTCATCCTGCGGTACAGGTGCAACTTCAAGAAAATCGGAAATAGTAACCCCATCTAAATCAGTTATAGGTCGGATATTTCTGATTTTCAACTGATTTCGTCCTCGGTAGCTATTAATTTCACCAGCAAGTCTTACTATTTGTTGAGCAGCATAGTTTGTCTCATCTTCAGGTGTTGCATCCCAAAGTTTTGCTTCAATTTCTCCACTTTTATCCTGAAATACTAAAGTTAAGAATGGTTTTCCATTACTTGCAATGCCTTTTGTTGATGATTTAATAAATAAATAGACGTCAACCTGCTGTCCCACCTCATAATGTACAATGCCTTTCACCATATTTTCTCCCCCTGCTTATCTATTTACTCTCACTTCTATCAAAATGAGGACTATGAAAATAACAAATTTCTTAGAAAAATTATAGCATACTTTTATGGTTTTCTATGATACCTTCATTACCTAGTATAATAGGTTTGACTTCACCAAATCCTTCCAACACATGTTGATGACAAGTAAATAGGAGGACTTGATTTTCTCTTGATAGCTCTTTAATTAACGAGATGGCATTTGATAAACGGCCTGAATCAAAATTAACAAAGCTATCATCAATAATAAATGGAAATGATTGACTGGGATGCATCGTATTAGCAAGCGAAAATCTGAGCGCAATGTACAATTGCTCTGAAGTGGCCTGGCTAAGTTCATTCGGCTTATAGCGTACACCCTTATCATTCTCGACAATAAAACCATCGATTTCATTGTCAATGTAGATTCTTTTGTACTTCTTATCTGTGAGAATAGAAAAATAATGCTCAGCCCTTTTTATTACCTTAGGCAAGCGGAGCGTTCGATAGTGGTCAACAGTTTTAGCTAGTATATCTTTTGCAACTGCTAGCGTTGCCCAGTTTTTAGCGTAGTTTTTTACTAACGAATTACTTGCCTCATAAGAATGAAGTAAATCTGCATAGGTTCCACCTTCTTCTAGTTCTTGTATTCGGTGGTTTATTGCTGACAGTTGACCTTGCCTTTCTTTTTCAATTGCCTGAAGTCGAGTGATTTCAGCTGACATCTCCTCAATTAGAACTTCATAATTTGTTTCTATATTACAACTCTTTACTAACTCTCCAAAGCGTTCGAGTTGCGCCAAAAGTAGATTCATTCGTTCTTTAAGTTCTCGTGCGGTATCGTTTGCTTGTCCCTTTGCCCGAAACTCTTCTTCATCCGAAACTTTCGCGATATCCCATAGAACTTGAATTTCCTTTTGAAGATGTTCGATTTCCATACTAAGCTTTAAAATCTGTTCTTCTGAATCCTTTATTTTCGCATCGATCTGTAAAAGCTGTTCATATTTCTTTTTTTCTTCTTGCAATCGGATTGCCATCTGGTCAACTTTGATGGAACTTTGGTCTTCTATGTTTATCTGTTTTGCAACTGTATAAATTTTAGATTGGAAGTTAGAAATTTCATTTTGAAGCTTTACTTTTGCTTCAGTAAGTTTTTGTTTATTTAATACTTTCTCCTTGATGGCTTCAAGAATTTGAAAAGCATCCAATAATCGTTCATTTGATATTTGCATTGGAAGTCCATATGTTTTCTTGATGTTTGTAGCTTTTTCCTCTAAGGCGTACTCAGATTTCTCCCATTCCTCAAAGTCTTTAAATACCTTATCTAATGCACGCTCGTTTTGAAGATGTGAGGCTTTTTCTATTTCAATCTGCTGCCTTGCATGCGTATCACGAATAAGAATTGCTGTTAGTTCTTCTTGATCTGAATAGTTGCTATGTGTTAGTTGCTCTTTAATAGCCTCCAGTTTTTTCAGTAGTCTTTCTCTATCTTCCTGGAATTCATTAATAAATGAGGAAGACATCTGGGAGGTTACTGTTTTCCCAACTGGCCACATGAGAACACCTAGGACAGTTAATATCCCACCAATTATCCATTCTTTTGTAACATAGAAATAAATCGATATGATCAATAATGTAAAACCAATTCCATAAAACAATCGAGTATACTTGTGTTTGTTTTCGGATTCTCTTGCTGTCATTCCTTGTATTTTTTGATCGATTCTTTTTACCTCTTCCTCAATCAACAGCTTTTCACTTTCTAGATTATCCTTAGAAGTATATTGGCTTTTCTTTTTTTCATAGCGTTTTCGTTGATCCTCTGGGAGAAGCTGTTGCTTTAAATCACTTAACTTTTGTTCGCTAAGATCTAGCGCTTCTTTTACTTGAGTAAAGTTATTATCTAAGAAATGCTTCTTTTGCCTATGTCGTACAGTTTCAGAAACAATTTCAGAAAACATATCTTTTGCAGTAATTCCTAGATTTAATTTCAAAACATCTGTCTCTGTTAATGTAAAATTAATTCGATCTATTAGTTGATTCAATTCATCTTCTATCTCTTGAAGTTCTTTAGAAACGAGCTGGAATCTGTTTTCTTTTTCAGTAAATAGGCTTTTATTTTCTACCAATTCCAAAATCCGTTGTTCGTTTTCAATGTATTGTTTGGCAAATCGGATTTCACTATTTTCCTTGTTCCATTCTAGAATTTGGCCATTTATGGCAGTTAATTGAGCCTGATACGGTTTTATCTGCGCATGCAGTTGTTCTAAGCGTTTCAGCCCATCCTCAGGGTAAGGCTCAAACGCTGGTAAACTTTGCAATCGATTTTGTAAGGTTTGGTATTCTTCTACGATTGGTTGAATTGATTGTAGTTTCTCTGATTCTTGAATTTTTTGCTTTATAGAATGTATCTGGGAATCATAGGATACAAGTTCCTTTTCAATCTGTTGTTGTTCGTTTAGGAGAGATTCATATTCACTATTTTTCTCCTGCCACCTCGTAACTTTTGCATGTTCCTCCTTTAGTCCGCTAAGTTCCATATTAAGTGGTGGATTCTTTCCTTTTGGTTTATATAAACCATCCATTTCCTTTACTAATTTATTTTGTAATTCAAGTAAGGCGTCTGTTCCAACTGTCCCCGCAGAAAATAAAAATCTTCCTACATCCTCACTCTTTAAATTATGTACACCTTGTAGTCCATGAATATTGAAGGAATAAACATTTTGAAAAAGATTTTTATCCATTCCTTGGAAGAGCTCTGATATAAATTCTTCTCCTTTGACAGTTCCATCTGGCATATATACAGATACGTCTCCAGCAGCCTTTCCTGGCAATCTTTCAATCATAATTGTTCCATATTCGTCGGTTTGGAGAATGAGCTTTCCACCATATTTGGTTCCCGTTTTTGGGATATAACGTTGCTCATTTTGTTGTTTCGTAGGAAATCCAAATATAACGCTATGTATAAACGACATAAGCGTTGATTTTCCAGCTTCATTTTGACCAAAAAAGACCTGAATATTTGGGGATAAGTTTCCAAGTTCCAAGTTATCCAGTTTTCCATATCCATAGACCTGAACACCAATGATTTTCATATCGTCACCTCCTATTGGAAAAATAGAGTTCTCGTAAAATTAAGTTCTCCGCATCATGAAGTATTTCCTGAAGTTCTTCACTTGTAAAAGTATCAATATGCCTTCGAAAACTTTGATTGTTCCGTAAAGGGAGTAGTGCTTGATCAAAGTCCTGATAGGTTTCCATATTCTCCAATAAATCACCAATAAAATGAGAATCCTGTTTTAATTTTTGACGATTGATTTCTATTTGGAAGTTATGTTTAAGTCCTACCACATAAACAAAATTCTTTTCTTCTATATCATCGTTTAGAAGAGATAAGAGATCTGCTTTTATCGCATTTTCTTGAAGTTGTGCATGCAGTGGTCCGGTTCCTATATATTCAATCGTTACAAATAAGCCTTGGGTTTCTTTACGGAGGGAATCAAGATGAGAAAGTGATCTGTCAACAAGTTGGTCAAAACTAATAAGCTCAGAAATATCGATAGTCGTATTTTCAAAAATTAAATCCGATGTTGGAAAAAATGTATATTCTGTTTTAGCTTTTGAAAGCTTTACAAGATAGCCACCCTTTTCACCTGTTTCCTTTTTATGTCTACCTTGAATATTGCCAGGATAAATAATAGGAGGGTCTTCAGCTAAAATCTCCCTTGTGTGAATATGTCCAAGAGCCCAATAGTCAAATCCTTTTTGCTGGAGATCTGATAACAAAAACGGCGCATAACGGCTATGGGAACTCTCCCCTTCTTTACTTCCATGTAAGATGCCGATATGATATGTAGCACCGTCTTTCTTTTCATAGAATTTGGTTTTGTTTTCGAGCACAGCTTTTTGTGCATAGCTAAACCCATAAATATTCGCAACGGTTTCTCCATCTTTTATATAAGGAATGACCTCGACATTTTCATTTTGAAACACATGGACATTGCTTGGCCATTCAAAATGCGGCCAATTTCCACCAAGATGGTCATGGTTCCCATGGACGATAAAAGCTTCTATGTTATGAACTTGAAGTCGTTCCATTTCTTTACGAAATCGGGATTGTGCACGAAGGCTTCGGTCTTCTCCATCGAATAAATCACCGGCGATGATGATAAAATCAACCTTTTGCTCAATCGCAATATTAATTAATCTAGCCAAGGAGGTAAAAGTACTATCTTGTACACGTTTAAAAACTTTCGTTGGCAGATTGGTTAACCCTGAAAACGGGCTGTCCAAATGTAAATCCGCAATATGTAAAAAAGTAAGTGCATCCATTAAATAGCTCCTTTAGACTCTTTTACCTATATTCTATCACCTACTTGATACGAATGCACGTTCTTATTTTTATGAATTTATCAGGTAGTTTATAGGTTTTAAAACAAATAAAAACCGAGGGGAATAACCCTCGGTTTTTATCTGGCAAGCTTATTTATCATTCTTTGTAAGTTGTAATGCTTTTTTGATGTCTTTGAAAGATGAAGATTTACCGTACATTAGAACTCCTCCGCGGTAGACTCTAGCTCCAAAGATCGCTAATAGAGTAATTGTTAAAACAAGTAGCCCAATTGATAATGCAATTTCCCAAGTTGGAAGTGTTAGCATGCCAACCCGAAGGAACATGATCATTGGTGCGAAAAATGGAATATAAGAAGTAATTGTAATCACGGATGATTCTGGTTTTGTTAGCCCAAACATAGCAATCATAAATGCTGCTACGATTAACAAGGTCATCGGTGTAATCATTTGTTGAACATCTTCGATTCGACTTACTAGAGAGCCTAAGAAGGCTGCAAGTGTTGCATATAAGAAATAGCCTAAAATGAAGAAAACACCAGCGTATACAAAGGTTGATACAGGCAAATCGCCAAAACCAAACACTTCAAAAAATCCGCCTTCCATTCCACTCATGCTTTGCTTCAAGGAGCCATATCCAACCAATAAAATCACAGCAAATTGAGTTAAACTCAATAGTGCAATTCCAAGAATCTTACCGAACATTTGCTTAATCGGAGAAACACTTGAAATCAAAATTTCCATAACACGAGAAGATTTTTCAGTAGCCACTTCCATCGCAATCATATTTGCATACATGATGACTGCAAAATAGATAACAAATAAAAGGACATAAACTAAACCACGTGCTTGATTAAGTTCTTCTTCCGATTTTGCATTTTCTTGAAGGGCCACTTTATCAAATTGGACCGGTGCATACAATTGATTAATCTGATCTGGCGTTAATCCCGCTTTTGTGGTTGCGATTGTCACCTTCAACTGTTGAAGAGCCTGTTCAAGTTGCCCAGTGATTTCTGAATCAGTTATCGACGGTGCTTTATAAACTCCCTCTGGTAGACCTTCAGGTGTTTCCGTTAGGATAAGATAACCGGTTAATTCTTCTGCAGTAACCCGTTCTTGCGCATTCTCTTCTGACCCTTCCATTTTTTCAATGACGATATCACTAGTCATTCCGGTTAAAGTCTGTTCATAAGCTTGATAAAGATCCTCTGACTCGCTTAGAACCGCTACATGGTTTATTTCATCTTCATCAAATTTTTCGATGATGGTTTGAATATTTGCCAGACCAAAGATAATGAGTGCAGTTATCAATGTCGTAATAATAAATGATTTTGTTTTTAATTTACTCACATATGTGTGAAAAAGGATAATCCAAAACTTATTCATAAGAAGCACCTACCTTTTCGATAAAAATATCATTTAAGGAAGGTTCCTCTAATACAAACTTTCGAACAAAGCCTTTTCCTGCAATAGAATCTAGTATTTTTTGTGAAATTTGTTCACTTTCAACCTGTAAATGGAGGCCCTCCGCAGTTTCCTTCGCTCTTGTAACACCTGCTAATGTTTTTAAATGACTGATATCAAAATCGGCATGTACAATTACATTTTTCTTTCCAAAAGAACGCTTAATTTCTTTTAGAGAACCATGTACAACCGGTTTACCATGATGCATAATGCATAAATGCTCACATAATTCCTCAACATGTTCCATCCGGTGACTTGAAAATACAATTGAGGTCCCTTCATTTTTCAAATCCACAACGGCTTCTTTTAGAAGCTCTACATTCACAGGGTCAAGTCCGCTGAATGGTTCATCAAGAATTAGTAACTTTGGCTTATGAATAACAGATGCAATAAATTGTATTTTTTGTTGGTTCCCTTTTGATAATTCCTCAACTTTTTTCGTTGCATATTCTGGAACCTTAAATCGCTCTAACCAGTAATCAATTTGTTTTAAAATATCCTGTTTTTGCATACCGCGTAGTCTCGCTAGGTACACAAGTTGTTCACGCACCTTCATTTTTGGGTACAGTCCTCTTTCTTCTGGTAAGTACCCAATCATGTGGCTAGTATCATAATTAATCTTTTTTCCATCCCAACTAATTCGGCCATCACTGGCATCTAATAACCCGAGTATCATCCGAAATGTTGTTGTCTTCCCTGCCCCATTGGCGCCTAAAAAACCAAACATTTCACGCTCAGGAATTTCGATTGATAGGTTGTCTACTGCTGTGAAGCTACCGAATCGTTTTGTCACATTTTCTAGCTGTAATGCCATTTCGACTCCTCCTTCTCCTGTTGTTTTTTACGAATGAGTTAGGAAAAAGTTTCAAAAATAATCATAACACATTTATTTAGTATTTTTATTGCGCTGAAACTTGCAATCAACTACACTTTAAGTATCTGAATTTTAACTTTATTTATGGGGGACTCTGACATGAACTATGTGTTAACAGTGTTTGATAAAACGGGAGAAAAGTTACTAGAAGAAACATTTGAAGCTGCTACTGAAAAAGAGGCAAAGGAAACTGGCGAAAGAATTCTGAAGGAAAAAAACTATATAGAAACGACACATCGCTGCACAAGCTCATCAGGAAAATTAGTGTTATTTCATCGTTAAGCTGGTACCTAATTCTGGGTACCTGTTTTTATTAATTAAAAAATCCCGTTGTGTTTCAACGGGATTCAGAGTGTAGACAAAAGGCATTTGGGAATCCTCTTATTCCCAAATGCCTTTTATTTTTTTCTATT
>NZ_JBHUEK010000021.1:0-81202 GCF_042680725.1 Ferdinandcohnia salidurans | reverse complement strand
AGTTTGAGCGCGCTCAAATTCACCTTTTTCACTATTCGAAGCTAGTTATGTCCCAGACTCTTTTTTATTAATTAATTTCCACCGTTTTCTTTACCTTTTTCTTTACCGTTACCTTTACCATTGCCATTATTTCCATTTTCATTATTAGCACCACTATCCCCCTCAGCAGGAGGGTCTGCCGGTGGTGGGGTAACCACTTCTTGCTCTGGTTTGTAGTCGCCATTTTTGATTAAAACTGAATTTGCAAGTGGCGTTTCTTTACCAGTGACATCAACAGCAGTAACATAATAGGCTGCAACGGCGTTTCCAACGTTAAACTGTAAATTCTTTGTAGCAGGAACACTTCCAATCTTCTTGAAGTCTGCTGTGAAATTTGCTGCAGAATAGATTCGATATCCAATGACATCATTGTGATCATGCTTTGCCCATTTCAATGTACCTGAAGAAATCGAGGCACCTTTTACTTGGGACGGAACTGAACCATTGTCTTTAAGTTCAGTAGATTCTGTAACGACAAGGTTCTTCCAACGATCATTTTTAGGAAGCAATTGTGAAATTGCCGCTGAATCTTTTAAACCATGCTCTGCTAAAAACTCTTTCTTGATCATGATTCCTTCTTGGACAAATTCCTGTGGTGCACTTGATGGTACACGATAGGCTTTGCCATCTACTTCAATATACTTACCTTTTACAAGGTTATCATCGACCTTTGTAGGAACAAATTTAGCGTTATATATGTCAGATTGTACAAGACCGGCTTCACGACATAAATCTGAAGGAAGTAATCCAGAAATTCCACAATAGGAGCGACTTACAATTCCTCCAGGCATTTTAAAGTTTTCTTTTGGCTTAACAAGCTCTGGTTTTACATCATATACTGCATTTAATTGTTGTGCCCACAGAAGAATATTTCTTCTTGAATTATAAAGTCCTTTATAATTTAATGCCACTGGCTTTGGTGTATCGTAGCCAATCCACGTACCAAAGGTTACATTCGGGTTCGTTGCTACAAACCAAATATCCCACCAGTCGTTAGTTGTACCTGTTTTACCAGCCCAGTCCGCATTAAACTTAAGGTAACTATTCATAGATGCAGCTGTACCACCATTTATAACATCACGCATCATATCGATTGTTAAATAAGCAGTTTGTGGAGAGAAAACCTCAACAGGTTTCACTTCATGCTCGTATATAACATCTCCGTCGTTCGTTTCAATTTTTTCAATCATGTAGGCATCGATGAACTTACCTTCGTTAGCAAATGTTGCAAATGCATTTACATTCTCTTCAACTGAAACACCATCTGTCATACCGCCTATTGCTAAAGATGGGGCATGATAATCTTTTTCATTTAAAGAAGTGAACCCCATTTTCTCTAGGAAAGTAATTGGGCGGTGATCAAATGCCTTTAAGTATGTCTTGATGGCCGGGATATTCTTAGAGACTTGTAAAGCACGTCTTGCAGACATTAGACCATCAAAGTCATTTGCCCCACCCACGTTATATGGCGTATATTTTCCATATGAAAACTTTACATCGGCAATTACACTTCCAGGCTGTACGAGTCCTAGTTCCATTGCTGGTGCATAGTCCAAGAGCGGCTTCATTGTTGAACCATTTGACCGCTTCGCACCTAATGCATGATTGGTTTGCTCACGCTCGAAGTCACGGCCTCCCACAAAACTAATTATTTTTCCTGTCCTATTTTCAATTAATACAGAACCGAGCTCTTCTGGTTCGATTACTTGCACATCTTCATTCGTTTCTAAGTTTTTCTTCGTTTCTTTTCGATCTGGACCAAAATATTGAAAATTCTTTACTGCCTCTTGCATTACATCATATACTTCTTTGTCAATCGTTGTATGGATTTTATATCCATTTTGACGAAGGTTTCTATCTGCGATCACTTGATAGTGTGATCGAAGTTCCTTATTTTCTTCAAGATCCTTTTCCTCGTATCCATCATCCTTAGCCAATTTCTTCATCAAAATATCAGTGGCACGTTTTTCTACTTCAACAGTTAACCAAGGATATTTTTCATTAGGCTCTGACTTAGGTGGAGCTAGGTTGGCACGAATATCATAGGCAAGTGCTTCTTCATATTGCTTCTGTGTAATGAAGCCACCTGTAAGCATACGCTCTAAGACTGTTTTCATCCGGTTGATACCGGGCTCCAAGTTCTCTTTTACCTTTCCACCCTGATTTAAGAATGGCGTATATACATATGGGTTTTGAGGTATCCCAGCGATAAATGCAGCTTGTGGAAGGTTTAAATCCTTTGCATCTACTCCAAAAATCCCTTTGGCTGCTGTTTGAACTCCAGCAATATTTCGACCTGATGAATTACGGCCATAAGGAATAATGTTTAGATATGCTTCTAGAATTTCCTCTTTATCAAAAAACTTTTCAAGTCGAAGTGCGATGAGAATTTCCTTAGCCTTCCGATCAAAGGAAACTTCATTTGATAAAATTTGATTCTTGATCAATTGCTGGGTTAGCGTACTTCCTCCAGTTTGGATAGGTGAATTAGTTACATCCTGTACGATTGCCCGTAATATTGATTTTGGCACAACTCCATCGTGCTTATAGAAATATTGGTCCTCAGTAGCAATAACAGCATCTAAGACAAATTGTGAAATATCTTCGAGTGCTACTTCTTCACGTTGCAGGTCCGCCCGTAATTGACCAAGGTAGACCTCATTTGCAAAGTAGACCTCCGTGTTTTCTTCATAGTTATAAATATCTTTTTGTAAACTATCATAGTTTCGGACGGGTTCGTCCTTAACCAAAGATGCAAAATATCCTGCACCAGCTCCACCGGCAAAGCCAAGTCCAAGCAGACCAATAATAAAGAAAATTAAAAATAAGTTCCATACAACCCCGTAAGTAACTCTTGCGCCTTTTCGAACTTTGTTTCCTGTAACCGCTTGAATGACTTTATTTGATAGGACTCTTCGCCAAAAAGAGCTAATTTTTTCAAATATCTGTGATTTATTTAGATTCATAATCATCCCCCTAAAAATCCAAGTTTATTATAGCATATAGCGTAGGGTCATTAATATTATTTTATGAATTTCCATTATTTAATTTGACAATAATAGACAGAATGTGATAGAAAAACCTTATTAGAAGGTTAAAAGGAGAATCGATATTTAATGGATGTTATACAGGATTTGACCTATAGGGGATTGATAAATCAGGTAACGGATCAGGAAGGACTACAGAATACATTAAAGAATGAAAAGATTAAATTGTATTGTGGATTCGATCCAACAGCTGATAGTTTACATATTGGACACTTAGTAGGGGTTTTAACCTTGAGAAGATTCCAATTAGCAGGGCACCAACCTATTGCATTAGTTGGTGGAGCGACAGGTTTAATTGGTGACCCAAGTGGTAAAAAGGCTGAAAGAACGCTAAATCCGAAAGAGGTAGTCGTGGAGTTTAGTAATAGCATTAAAAATCAGCTTTCACGCTTTTTGGATTTTGAAGCAGAAGGAAACCCAGCTCAAATTGCAAATAACTATGATTGGATTGGTAGTCTAGACTTAATTACTTTCTTGCGTGACATAGGTAAAAGCTTTGGTTTAAATTACATGCTCGCTAAAGACTCTGTGCAATCTCGTCTTGATGCTGGGATTTCATTTACAGAGTTTAGCTATATGATTTTACAATCCTATGACTTCTTGAAACTATATGAAGATGTAGGCTGCCGACTTCAAATTGGTGGAAGTGACCAATGGGGGAATATCACAGCCGGACTTGAATTAATTCGTAAGACAGTCGAGGATGCAAAAGCATTTGGTCTAACTATACCACTCGTGACGAAAGCTGATGGAACGAAGTTTGGAAAAACAGAAGGTGGTACAATCTGGTTAGATAAAGATAAAACGTCACCATACGAGTTTTATCAATTCTGGATCAATACAGATGACCGTGATGTTGTTCGTTATTTAAAATATTTTACGTTCCTATCCAAAGAGGAAATTGAGGGTCTTGAAGCAGAAATTCAACATGCACCTGAAAAGCGATTGGCACAAAAGACGTTGGCTGAGGAAGTAACGAAATTGGTTCATGGTGAAGCTGCTTTAGAGCAAGCTGTGAAAATTTCAACAGCATTATTCAGCGGTTCTATCAGTGAATTAAGTGCAGAGGAAATTAAGCAAGGCTTTAAGGATGTTCCTTCATATGAGTACAATGGGGATACTGAGGTTGGGTTAGTTGATTTATTAGTAATGAGTAAAATTTCCCCATCTAAGCGTCAGGCACGTGAGGATATTGGAAATGGAGCCATTTATGTCAATGGTGAGAGAATCCAAGAAGTAGATGCGGTTTTAACTTCGCAAAATCGAATCGAAGGTCAATTCACCGTCATTCGACGAGGTAAGAAAAAATATTTCTTAATTAAATATTAAAATGAATAAGGTGCTCCCGAGGAGCACCTTATTCATTTTATCTATGAAAAAAAAGAGGAAAGGGATATCCCTTTCCTCTTTAGGAAGATTAACGTGAGTAGAACTCAACGATGAATGCTTCGTTAATTTCTGCTGGTAATTCAGAACGCTCTGGTAAACGAGTGTATGTTCCTTCTAGCTTATCAGCATCAAAAGTTAAATATTCTGGTACGAAAGTAGTAGCTTCGATAGCTTCTTTAATTGCAACAAGGTTACGTGATTTTTCACGAACTGCAATCGTTTGACCAGGTTTTACACGGTAAGATGGAATATCAACGCGGCCACCATCTACAATAATATGACCATGGTTAACTAATTGGCGAGCTGCACGACGAGTACGAGCAAGACCAAGACGGTAAACTAGGTTATCTAAACGTGATTCAAGAAGAATCATGAAGTTTTCACCAAGGATCCCTTGCATTTTGCTTGCATTGTTGAATGTAGTGCGGAATTGACGCTCATTCACACCATACATATGACGAAGCTTTTGTTTTTCTTGTAATTGTAAACCATATTCAGAAAGCTTCTTGCGTTGGTTTGGACCATGTTGTCCAGGAGCGTAAGGACGCTTTTCTAATTCTTTACCAGTACCACTTAATGAGATTCCAAGACGACGGGATAATTTCCAGCTTGGACCAGTATAACGAGCCATGAATGACTCCTCCTTCAATGTTTTTATTTTGTTGTAAAATAAAAACAGATGTGCTAGATGCTCTCGACTATTTTGTTTTCATGTACCTTCGCTCTAGCAGCCAAGAGTTACGTGATACACCATCTATGAGCTAAAAACTCATGCAGAGGAACAAAATAGAACAAAAACCTACTCACATACGCTGCAATATTTTACACAACGATCATTATATGATTTTTACTAAAGGAAGTCAAGTTATCATGATAAAATACATAAAACGGCAAGATCTTCTACTTTTTATGGAGGAAATTCGATTATAAACATGAAGATGTAATAAATTTGGGTTTTTTACGATATAATAAAACATTTTTCGTGCATTTTCTATTATAATAGATTTAATAAGTACTAACTTTATTCAGCAGAAATTCTTCCATATTTATGTGGGATGAAAGAATATATTATGAAAATTTGAGTAGAGGTTCAAATTCCGGCTGAATAAAGTTAAAGCCTCCGGCGGAGACATGCGATTTTCAAAGGTAATTTTTCGAGCATAAGATCAAAGACTAAGAACGCCACGTCCTGTGGCAACGTCTTTGTGACCCACCTCGTGTGGGCCTAAAAAATCTGGGCGCAAATACGCCAAGGCGCATTTGATAATAGATGGGTGATAAATCATGAATTTTCCAAATGAAGAATTGAGATATGAGCAATTATTTAGAGTAACCTCTAAGTTTCATTCAACTATGGATATAGATGCTGTGCTCGAAGAGGTTATGAATACATTACAAGATGTATACCCATCATTTACATTTACCTTATTTCTTGCACATGATAATAAACGACATAATGTTATTCCGATTAAAGATATACAAGAATATGAAAATGGTGAACACTCGCTAGTTATGCAAGCGTTTGTAAACGGAACTCTACAACTTGAAGATTCAGTTACTGATAAAAAATCGGTCATTTATGCCCCTTTAAAAGGTAGGCAGGGTGTTTATGGAGTCTTGCAAATCAACGCCCATGACGGACTAGTATTTCCGAAATCAGAAATCCAGTTTATTGAACTTTTGGCAAATACAGCTGGACATGCATTCGAAAATGCCCAACTCTATCAACAGTCGAAACAATTAATTGCCGATCTACAATTAATTAACGAAACTTCACATAAGTTAAATTCTAATTTGCGATTAACAGATACAATGACATTCATGACATCTCAAATCAAAGCTTCCTTTGGCGCAAATGAAGTAGGCTTTTTATTACAATCAAATGGACAAATAGAGGTACTTCCGGGAAGTACTGCTTTTTTTGAAGAAGGACATGGCGAGCAATATGTTTTATATTGCCTTGATCGAATTTTAACAGAAAAAGAACCTCTATTCATAGGCGATTTACAGGGAGAACCAGCATTTGGAAAATCCGTCTATCGATCTTTGATGTCTGTTCCAATTGTACAACGCAATGAAATTTTAGGTGTTTCCATTGTTTTACATGAACTGCCTTATTTCTTTTCTTTTGATAAGTTTAAACTCCTGCAATCCTTGATCTATCATTCATCCTTGGCTTTTACAAATTCAATCCTCCGGGAAGAACTTGAAAAATTGGTAATTACCGATTATTTAACCAAACTTTATTCCCGTAATCACTTAGAGGATTGTGTACACAAATCATTGGAAACAGATGCTTTTGGTACGTTTATATTAATTGACATTGATGATTTCAAAGGCATTAATGACACTTATGGTCATCAAGTTGGGGACGAAGCGATTATTCAAATAGCTACTCTCATTAAGGAAAATATCCGTGACAACGATATTGGAGCAAGATGGGGTGGAGAAGAACTCGCAATTTATCTGCCTAGAGTGGATTTAGCTTCAGGGATTGCTGTTGCAGAACGGCTCGGAAAAAGAGTGGAACAGAATTCAAATCCCAAAATCACAATTTCGTGTGGGGTGGCTACCTGGTATAAGGAATACAGAGAAACATTCCAAAGTTTATTCCACCGTGCAGACAATGCACTGTATGTGGCTAAACAATCAGGAAAAAATCAAGTTATTGCTAGTGAAAATAAA
Source organism: Ferdinandcohnia salidurans (assembly GCF_042680725.1). NCBI lineage: Bacteria > Bacillati > Bacillota > Bacilli > Caryophanales > Bacillaceae > Ferdinandcohnia > Ferdinandcohnia salidurans. Next base: position 74,042 of record NZ_JBHUEK010000021.1, on the reverse strand, counting down.
GTAATTGAAGGGCATCTATAAATGGATGTCCTTTTTGGTTGAAAAGGAACTTGTCCTCGTTAACGAGTAAAACCAAGTAAACCTCTACGAAAATAGAAAACGCTTTCAATACAACCCTTCTTGTCATATGCTAATGATATAATCAAAAGTTTTAAGGGGGATAAGGGGAGCATGAGCAAGGAAAGTAAATACTTTGACACTTTAGCGATACATGGCGGGGGACCAACTTCTCCAAATGGGAGTTTAACACCACCACTTTACCAAACATCAACTTTTACATTTGAAACAGCTGAACAAGGAGAAGCCCGTTTTGCTGGTACAGATGAAGGATATATATATTCTAGATTAGGGAACCCAACAGTAAAACTTTTAGAAGATAGAATTGCTCTCTTAGAGGGTGGGGAAGCTGGGCTTTCATTTGGATCAGGGATGGCTGCTGTTTCGGCTGTGTTATTTGCATTAACAAAATCCGGCGATCATATCCTCTGCTCACAGGGACTGTATGGATGTACCTTTGGTCTACTTCAGATGATGAACGAGAAGTACAACATCGAGCATGATTTCAGTGAGATGGATGATGAAGAGGAAATCCTTTCAAAAATCACTCCACAAACAAAACTAATCTACATTGAGACACCCATTAATCCAACTATGAAACTCATTGACTTACAAAAGGTTGTTAAGATTGCGAAACAGCTTAATATCCCGGTTGTCGTGGACAATACTTTTAGTTCACCGTATTTGCAGCAACCAATTAATTTGGGTTGTGATATTGTGGTACACAGTGCCACAAAGTATATTGGAGGACATGGTGATGTGATCGCAGGTCTTGTCGTTGGCAAAAAGGAATTTATTCAAGAGGTGGCAATGACAACGAAAAAGGATATTGGTGGTATTATGTCACCATTTGATGCTTGGCTTTTACTTCGTGGGCTAAAAACACTGCCAGTAAGGATGGACCGCCACTGTGATAATACAGAAAAAATCGCATCGTTACTAAAAGAACATAAAAATGTGGAGCAAATTTTTTATCCTGGAGATATAGATAGCCCAGAATACGAGATTATGAAAAAACAAATGAGCAAGCCTGGTGGACTCATATCCTTTACAATTAAAGGCACAAAGAAGGATGCTCAAAACGTTCTAAATCGGGTGAAATTAATCAAAATTGCTGTGAGTCTAGGTGATACAGAGACTCTCATTCAGCATCCAGCAACAATGACACATGCTGTTGTACCAGAAGAATCTCGATTGAAGATGGGAATTACGGATAATTTGATTCGACTTTCTGTAGGATTAGAAGCATGGGAAGATATATGGGATGATTTAAATCAAGCGTTAAACGGATAAACAAAAGCCAGCGAGGATTAAAAATCCTCACTGGCTTATTCTTATATGTGTTGTTCTAAAACTTTCACAAATTCTTCAAGGCATTGTTGGTCCACTTCATCAAAACGCTCTTTGATTGGGCTGTCGATATCTAACACACCAAAAACTTCACCATTTTTCATAATTGGAACAACAATTTCCGATTGGGAAGCACTATCACATGCAATATGACCTGGGAATAGATGAACATCTGCCACTCTTTCAGTCTTTTGATTTTGGGCTGCAGTGCCACAAACCCCACGCCCCATTTTAATTCTCACACATGCAGGTAAGCCTTGGAATGGTCCGAGAATAAGTTCATCCTCTTTCTTTACATAAAAGCCAACCCAATTGACATTATCTAAAAATTGGTTAAGTAATGCTGATGCATTTGCTAAATTTGCTATTTGATCTTGTTCGCCTTCAAGCAAAGCATTTAGCTGTTTTGTTACCAGTTTATAGTCTTCTGCTTTATTACCTTTGTATTGTTCGACATGAAACATTATGATTCCCCTCCATTTGAGTAATACCTACATAAATTATATTAAATGATAGCTTAAAGCGCGTGACTTGTCGATAAATTCTTAAAGGAATCCACCTTAGCATATCGAAATCTATACTATATTAAGGGTAAGGTGGGTTGGTTATGAAAAGTAAAACAATGAAACAAAAAGTTATTGAGTCGTCCGTATTCTTATTTAATACAAAAGGCTTTGATGGAACAACAGTACGTGAAATTGCGAAAAGAGCAAATTGTAATGTCGCCAATATCTCCTACTATTTTGGAAATAAGGAAGGTTTATTAGAACATTTAGTTTCTTCTTACCTTGAGGGATATTTAACGATTGTCGAGCATGCCTATATTGAATTGGATAACAGAACGGCAAGAGAATGTTTATTGCTTGCGGTCAGAGGGATTATGGAATACCAAAAGGATAATCGTCACTTATCACGTTTTGTCCAACGGGAAATTACATTTGATACCACTTTGATTCGTGAAATCATGACAACCTATATGACGAAAGAAAAATATTATTTCCAAGCCATTTTTGAAACAGGTATAAAACAACAGGAATTTGCCCTTATTCCAATCCCTTATGCCATCATGCAATTAAAGGGGATGTTATCCATGCCCTATCTACACCCTCAATATATGTCAGAAGTTTTACATTTAATGCCTTATGAGTTGTATGTTAGTGAACAATATTGTCATGAAATAGAAAAATGGGTAAACACGACAATTTGTAAACAACCACAAACGATAAAAAGCAAAGTAACTCAGCTTCCTGTTAATATCTAGTTGGTGACACTAACACAGCATTCTTAAATAGATGATCAAATCCTTGATTTAAATCCTTCCTGCTATGGGCATCGGAACCATAGACGAGAGGGATTTTTCGTTTTATTGCCTCTCTAATAATGTCTTCTGGTGGATAAACCTCTCGACAAAGTGGCTTATTAATACCAGCACCATTATAATCCAAGGCTAATCCAAGATCCGCAATTTGGTCGAGTATTGAGTGAATCTTCTCATCGAATTGCTTCGCTACCGGGAATTTCTTTTGAAACTTGTGAACAAGTGTAATATGGCCAATCCTTTTTGGCTTAAATTGACCAAGGTTTGCCGTTATAGAACGCGCCAATGTATCATAATAAGCTTCATAGACTGCCTCAACTGAGGAATAGTCACTGATCATAGTCGCAAACGTGTCAGGACTATAATCGAGGCAATAATACTGATCTTGTTTTTTTAAAAAATGAACAGAGAGAATGCTATCGTTCAAATATCGGCCATACTCGTTCAAAAAAGTCCTCGTGTCCTCTTCATATCCCTCAATATAGTCGACTTCTAACCCAATATTGATTTTAATATCTGATGCAAACTTTTTTTGAAGCTCGGTTAATACAGAAAAATAGTTTTCTAGATGATTTTCGTCCATTCCACTGTCCTTTTGAGGTGTGGGATCGTTAAATCCAGATGGAAGTGGTGCATGTTCTGTGAACGAAATTTCATCAAATCCTAAATCGAGTGCACGGGCGATATAATCCTCAAACGGGTCCTTTGTACCATGTGGGCAAAAGGGTGTATGGATATGACCATCTGCTTTCATTGACAAATCCCTCATTTTTATATAAATTTTGTAAAAAATTTTAAAAGTTTTAGTCAAAAATTGTCGTTTACATGGTATCATAAATACAATAAAAAAACATTATTACTTTATTTCGCAAATTTTTGCGAGATAAAGTAATAGCCTCTGGCGGATGCCACAGATTTTCAATGGTAAGTTTTCGAGCAGGCTCGAAAAAATCTGGGCGGCAATTACGCCAAGGCGTACTTGATTGTGATATTCAATATAAAAATTAAAAACTAATATACATAAATGTCTAGAAACAATTGATTGTGGGAGCAAGGAGGCCAAATTATGGAGATCATAATCGGCATAATCGTAGTAGCAAGTTCAGTAACTATATTTGGGTTTTATTCGAGAAAAAAGATATATAAAGATGTTGATAGGCTTGAAGCCTGGAAGATAGATATGATGAATCGGCCAGTCACCGATGAAATAGCTAAAGTGAAAGAGCTTAACATGACAGGTCAAACGGAGGAATTATTCGAACGTTGGAGAAAGCAATGGGATGAAATTGTCACTGTTGGTCTTCCAGATGTTGAGGAATTATTATTTGATGCTGAAGACTTAGCGGATAAGTATCGTTTTGGGAAAGCAAAACGGGTACTGGCACAAATCGAAGCAATCTTAAATGATGCTGAAAGCAATATCGCCATTATTTTAGACGAGCTTAAGGATTTAGTAGGCAGTGAAGAAAAAAATCGTGTTGAGGTTGATGAATTAAACCAACAATATCGGGAACTTAAAAAGAATTTACTTGCGCATAGACATACTTTTGGACGTGCTGAAAAACAGCTTGAAATGAATCTGGAAGGTGTTTATGGGAAATTTAAAGAATTTGAAGAAGCAACGACGAATGGGAATTATTTTGAGGCAAGAGAAATTGTTCTCCTGATTAAGGATGCACTTTCCGTAACAAAGCAGCAAATGGATGAGATTCCTCATTTATTACATGAATGCCAAAGTGCAATTCCAAACCAGTTAAATGAAGTTTCTGAAGGATACAGCCAAATGGAGCAGGAAGGCTATTCTCTCGGGCACCATCAAATTGAGAAAGAAATTGAAAGAATGCGAGAGCAATTATCCCAATATATTTCTCTTATCGAAGAGCTAAAGCTCGAAGATGTGAAGAAGGGAATTGAAGAAGCAAGAGAGTCACTCGATACGATCTATGATTTACTGGAAGCCGAAGTAAAAGCAAATCAGTTTGTGAAAAAAGAGGTTGAGAAGATCGAACAAGATCTAGAGGACTTAGTTGAAGGTAGTAAAAGCACAGAAGAGGAAACAACATTTGTTCAACAAAGCTATCATTTAAATGAAAATGATCTGGAACGACACCGGAATATCGTAAAACAAATTAAACAACTGGTTAAGCAATATGTATCTGTTCAATCAAAGCTTGAAGCGGATCAAATTGCCTATTCTCTAATTAAAACGGAGCTAGAAGAAGTGTACGGTAAGATTCAGGATGTGAAGGAAGAGCACTTACAATTTTCAGAAATGCTGAAAACACTTCGTAAGGATGAGCTCCATGCAAGAGAACAAATTTCGGAAATGAAGAAGCAACTTGCAGATGCGAAACGACTTATCTCAAAAAGTAATATCCCTGGTTTACCAGTAAAATATTCTGAGCTCATTTCGGAAGCGAGATTATCTCTTACACAGGTAATGAATAGTCTCGAGGAAAAACCTCTTAATATGAATACGGTCAATCAAACATTACAAAATGCGCTTGATTTAGTTTCACAAACATATAAGCAAACAGAAGAAATGATTGAGCAAGTATATCTTGCAGAAAGGGTCATTCAATATGGAAACCGATACCGAAGCCGGAATCCAAAAATTGCAGGTAGTTTACTTGAAGCTGAGAAATCTTTTAGAAATTATGAATATGCACTTGCATTAGAACAAGCTGCAACAGCAATTGAAGATCTAGATCCTGGAGCATTGAAAAAGATTGAAGTCTTACTTGAAGATGATCCAAAGTAAAGGGCCTCAAATTGGGGTCCTTTTCCTTTTTTTATTTTATAAATGTATGTTATCATTTTGTTTGCAAATATCGCATAGTAGGGGTAATTAGATGATTTATTTAGATAATAGTGCAACAACAAAACCTTTTGATGATGTAATTGATTCCTATATAAAAGTCGCAAAAAATTATTTTGGCAATCCCTCTTCCTTACATGGAATAGGTGGACAAGCTGAAAAGCTTTTAAGTCAATCTCGGACCCAGATTGCTTCCCTTTTACAGGTAAAACCACAGGAAATCATTTTTACTTCTGGAGGATCTGAAGGGAATAATTTTGCGATTAAAGGAATTGCCTTACAATACAGTAATCGAGGCAAACATATTATTACAACATCAATAGAGCATCCTTCCATTACTGAGGCATGCAAGCAATTGTCGGAACTTGGGTTTGATATCACCTACCTTCCAGTAGACGAAAATGGTGTTGTATCGATTGAAGATTTGAGAGATTCAATCCGTGAAGATACGATCTTAGTTTCTATCATTCATGTAAATAATGAGGTTGGGACCATCCAACCGATTGAGGAAATCGGAAAACTTTTGGAAAAGTACCCTAAGATTATTTATCATGTTGATCATGTACAGGGAGTAGGTAAAACTTACCTAGATTTCAATAAGGCAAAACTTGATTTATGTACGATTTCAGGACATAAATTCAATGGGCTTAAAGGAACAGGCGTTTTATATGTCCGCCAAGGTGTAAGAATTAAGGCTTTAATCGGTGGCGGTGACCAAGAAATGCAAAAAAGGGCTGGAACAGAAAATGTTGCTGGTTTTGTAGCACTTGCCAAAGCATTAAGGTTAACCATAGAGAACAGAGATGAAAATATTACACATCTAACCCGATTAAAAGAAAGCATGATAGATCAATTATCAAGGATGAATGGTATTACAATACACACACCTGAGGCTAGTAGTGCCCCACATATCATTAATTTTTCGATTAACGGTTTAAAGCCTGAAGTGTTTGTTCATTTATTAGAAGAGAAGGAAATTTATGTTTCGACTACCTCCGCATGCTCATCGAAAAATAATGAACCAAGTAAAACATTACTTGCGATGGGAGTGCCTAAAGCTCTTGCTAATAGTTCAATACGAATCAGCCTGTCGCACCAAAACAAACTGGAAGAGATTCCGATTTTAATAAAGGCAATTGAAAATGCAATACAGAAATTACAACATGTAATGGGGGAAGAAAATGGAATATGATCACATTCTAATACGATTTGGCGAAATTACAACAAAAGGTCGAAATCGTAATCATTTCATTAATAAACTTTTAAATAATATAAAAAGGAAGCTTACTGATTACAAAGGACTTACATTTGAAAAAACAAGAGATCGAATTTATATAAAGTTAAATGGAGAACCACATGAAGGAATAGTAGAAGTTCTCAAAAATATCATTGGTATTCAATCCTTTAGTCTTGCTTTAAAGGTTGAAAGTGAAATCGAAAAAATAAAAGATGGTGTCTTGGCTGCCATAAAACAACTAGATCATCAAGGAAAGACCTTTAAAATATCTGCACGACGTTCAGATAAAAGTTTTTCACTTGATTCCAATGAATTGAATTATGAATTAGGGAGTCATATTTTAAAGAATACCCAGGAAATCTCCGTCAATGTGCACACTCCTGATATCAATATTCGTGTTGAAGTGCGAAAGGAAGCAACTTATATTACCTTTAAAGATGAGAAAGGTGTAGGAGGACTTCCAGTTGGTTCAAGCGGGAAAGCAATGCTTATGCTTTCGGGTGGTCTTGATAGCCCTGTTGCCGGTTATTTATCAATGAAGAGGGGATTAACAATTGAGGCTGTACATTTTCACAGTCCCCCATATACAAGCGATCGTGCACGACAAAAGGTAATTGACCTTGCACAGCAGCTTACTGAATTTTCGGGAACGGTTAAACTGCATATCGTCCCTTTTACTGACATTCAGATCACGATTCAAAGACAAATCCCTGAAAACTATACGCTCATTTCAACTAGACGAATGATGCTTCGGATCACGGATGAAATAAGAAGAAGACGTAATGCACTTGCGATTGTGACTGGTGAGAGCCTTGGACAAGTGGCAAGTCAGACATTGGAAAGTATGCATGTCATTAATAACGTCACCAATACACCAATTATTCGTCCACTGGTTACTGTCGATAAATTTGATATTATTGATATGGCTAAGAAAATCAATACACATGATATTTCAATTCGTCCATTTGAAGATTGTTGTACGATTTTTACACCTTCTGCTCCCAAAACAAGACCAAAGCTAGAAAATGTAACCCATTATGAAAGCTACACTGATTTTGAGAGCTTAATTGAAAAAGCCGTAAATGAAACGGAAATCATTACATTGGATGGATCTAAGAAAGAAGAAATTGAAGATCTTTTCTAAAAAAAAATCATTCTAAGATTTACCAATAGATTAAATGTATTGTGCCATGTGATTTTACACATTATATACTCACAAGGAGGTGAAGTCACATGGCAAACAACAACAGCAGCAACCAACTATTAGTAGCTGGTGCACAACAAGCAATTGACCAAATGAAATATGAAATCGCTTCTGAATTTGGTGTAAACCTTGGTGCTGATACAACTTCTCGTGCTAACGGATCTGTTGGTGGAGAAATCACTAAGCGTTTAGTATCTTTCGCTCAACAACAAATGGGCGGAGGTAACTTCTAAAAATAAAAAAATAGATGGCTACAAGGACGGGTTTACTCCCGTCCTTTTTTGTATTTTGAAAAAATTGAAATCAGATATTATAACCAGGTCACAATTTTTTCACAAAACCCCTCCAAATTGTTGAAATTTTTTTATATAATTAGAAGATAAAGATTGAGGAGGAATGATTGTGAAAAGAGAAGATTTACTTGCACCTTTACGGTATAACCTTGTTCAGGAAATCGAAAAACATGCAAAAGATCCTAAAAAAGTTGCGTTGAAATGGGAAGATGAGCAGGGAAACAAAAAGGAAATTACATACGTTGACCTCTTCAAGAATGTAAATAAAATTGGAAATACATTTATCAACAACGGTCTTAACAAAGGGGATAAGGTATTAGTTATTATTCCTAGATTAGTGGAAGCATATATGGTTTATTTAGGGGCGTTAAAAGCTGGACTAGTTGTCATACCAAGCTCTGAGATGCTTCGTACAAAAGATCTTCAATACCGAATCACACATGGCGATGTAAGAGCCATTATTAGCTATCACCCATATTGTGATCAATTTTCATCCATCGAAAATATTGAGAAAATCCAGAAGTTTGCAGTGGGCGAAAAGGTGGAAGATTGGGTTTCTTTAGAAGAGGAAATGCAAAGTCAATCTGAAGAACTTGTAGCAGCAGAAACAAGCAAAGATGATATGGCGTTCCTTTCTTATACTTCCGGAACAACCGGTAATCCGAAGGGCGTTGTGCACACACATGGCTGGGCATATGCACATTTAAAAACAGCAGCTCCATACTGGTTAAGCATAAGTGAATCGGATACGGTATGGGCAACAGCGGGGCCTGGCTGGCAAAAATGGATTTGGAGCCCATTTCTATCAACTTTAGGTAGCGGAGCAACTGGATTCGTCTATCACGGCAAATTTGATCCTAATAAATATTTGCAGTTGTTAGGTTCGTATAAAATAAATGTGTTATGTTGTACACCAACAGAGTATCGTCTTATGGCAAAGGTTGAAAATCTGTCTGAATACTCACTACCGGATTTGCATAGTGCTGTATCGGCAGGAGAGCCTTTAAATCGTGAAGTTATTGACACCTTTAGAAGAGAGTTTAATATCGAGGTACGAGATGGATACGGGCAAACTGAAAATACCCTTTTAGTTGGAGTACTAAAAGGAATGACAATAAAACCTGGATCAATGGGTAAGCCTACACCAGGCAATAATGTTGAAATAGTCGATGAGTTCGGTAAGCCTTGTGGTGTTGGTGAAGTGGGGGATATTGGCGTTCACGTGAACACACCTGCCCTTTTTAAAGAATATTACAAGGATCCTGAAAGAACATCAATGCAATTTAGAGGCGATTATTATATTACAGGCGACAGAGCGAAAAAAGACGAAGATGGCTATTTCTGGTTTGAGGGACGTGCCGATGATATTATCATTAGTTCAGGTTACACAATCGGGCCATTTGAGGTAGAAGATGCACTTGTAAAACATCCATCTGTAAAAGAGTGTGCGGTTGTAGCAAGTCCAGATGAAATTCGAGGTAATATTGTCAAAGCTTATGTTGTATTACGTGACGGTATAACTTCCAACGAGGAGCTCGTCAAAAATCTACAAGAACATGTAAAGCAATTGACAGCACCATATAAATATCCTAGAAAAATTGAATTTGTAAGTGACTTACCAAAAACAACTTCAGGAAAAATCAGAAGAATTGAGCTTAGACAGGCTGAATCAGCGAAAGCAAAAGCATAATCCTATACACAAAAAAGCAGCTAGTATTTTTACTATCTGCTTTTTGCATGTTAAAGTAAGCTTAAATTAGTAGAGATAGAAGGTGTGAAAATGGGTACTTTATGGACGGGCGGAAGAATATACACAATGGAACGGGAACACGATGAGGTTGAAGCAGTCATTGTGGAAGACGGTATCATCGTTGCTACAGGATTAATACGTGATTTAGAAAAACGATATAAAAATAGAATTACAAAAATAACCGATTTAAAAGGGAACACGATGTTTCCCGGATTTGTTGATAGCCATATGCATCTCATTGGCCATGGGGAAAAGTTAATGAAACTGGATTTTTCAGAGATGACCTCCTCCCAAGAAATTTCTACTTCCATACAAGAATATGTAAAAGATATACCTGAAGGCGAGTGGGTTATTGGAGAAGGATGGAACGAAAATCAGCTTCCTGACCGAAAGATTTTTCATCGTCACGAGTTGGACGAACTCTCACCTCATAATCCACTAATGTTAAAAAGAATTTGCCGACATGCAGTTGTCGTGAATACAATGGCACTAGAATTAGCCGGTATCACCGATCATACTCCGAATCCTGAGGGTGGCATTATTGTAAGAGATACAGATGGACATGCTACAGGGTATTTATTGGATCAAGCTCAAGAGCTCGTAAAAAATGTGATTCCGCAGGTAACAGAAGACTACATTCAAAATGCGCTTCGTTTATCTATCGAGGATTGTCTGAGCAAAGGCCTTGTTGGAGGACATACAGAGGATTTAAATTACTACGGGGGATTTGAGCGAACATATAGAGGATTTCAAAAGGTAATCCAAAAAGATGGAATCAAATTTAGAACAAATCTTTTAGTTCATCATGAAGCTGTTGATGATATGCACGATTTAGGATATTCATATGGTGATGGGGACGATCTCGTAGAGCTTGGCGCAATGAAAATTTTTGCAGATGGTTCACTCGGTGGTAGAACCGCTTTATTAAGTCATCCTTATAATGATTCACCTGAAACGGCGGGTGTAGAAATCCACTCATTAGACGACCTCAAAACACTTGTTCAAAAGGCTAGAAGCTATAAGATGCCGATTGCTATCCATGCGATTGGTGATCTCGCATTTGAATATGTCTTGGATGCGATTGAAGAATTACCGCCATTACCAAATCATCGAGATCGTCTGATTCACGCGCAAATATTGCGAAAAGAACTCATCGACCGTGCGAAACTTTTGCCTCTTATTCTTGATATACAACCAAGATTTGTTGTCTCAGATTTTCCATGGGTAATTGAAAGAATTGGCGAAATGAATATGGAGTATTGCTATGCATGGAAGACCTTATTACAAGAAGGCTTACATTGCGCAGGTGGTTCAGATGCTCCGATTGAACCGATTGACCCCCTTCTTGGTATTCATGCTGCCGTTACTAGAAAGAAACCAGGTGGAGATGAGGTGTACATGCCCGAGCAAAAACTCTCGGTATACGAGGCTGTACAGTTATTTACTACAGGAAGTGCATATGCAATTGGAAAAGAAGATTGTATGGGGAAGATTGTACCCGGGTTTAAAGCTGATTTTACAATACTCGATCAAGATATTTTTCATATAAATGAAGATGATATTCTAGATACTAATGTGATGATGACTGTCGTTGACGATACGATCATGTATGAGAAATAACGAAAAGACCAAGCAATCGCTTGGTCTTAATACTTATAAAAAGGTACGCTTTACCTTTTCCCAGAATGAATTATCCTTTAATTTCACTGTTTTAATTCTTTTTTCACTCAGCTTAATGTCGATTTGTTTTACATTGCGGATGCTAAGTGCTTCATTATCCATACCGATTGAAGGAAAATCATTTCCATCTTGGACATCACGTAAAGTTAATTTTTTTGTGCCACTTAATATAAACGGAGAACCTAACGTACGATATTGGTTATTATTTAAGGATGCAAGTTCAGTGACCTGCATACAAGGAAGTAGTGGATCAACAACAGCACCCCGAACTGATTTATTATACGCAGTGCTACCCGTTGGTGTAGAAATAATCATTCCATCTCCTCGGAACGTCTCGAAATGCAAGTCATCAATATACACTTCCAACACAAAAGTTTTAATGATTCCGGAACGGATGGAACATTCATTTAGACAATAAAAGGATGGATTATCATCAACCTTCACCTCGAGTATTGGATAACGGCGAACTTCAATTTTTTCATTTAACATTGCCTCAACGATTTTATCAGTGTCGTCTGCATGGAAATCACAATAAAGGTTCAAAGCTCCAGTTGTCGAAATCCCAACATATAGACAGTCTTGGCGGAAGTTTGTCTTGCGAACTGCCTGAAGGAAAGTCCCATCTCCTCCAATACTAACAATGACATTTGCTTTTTTGGCATCTTCTACAATTCTAAATTGATGCTCTATTGCAATCTGATTCAGTTTTTCTACATATTCAATAAGTTTATCTTCTTTCCGATAAAAGAAGTAGACATTACGACGATCCATGAAATTACCTCCCAATGATTTTCATATGATGGCAATAAAAATACATATGTATCTATTTTAGTTTAACAATAAAATGAAACCATTTTGGATTTGATTCGTATTTATTTTTGAACAATTCGTGAATAGTATCCATAAATTTAGGAGGAAAAGAAATGAATGGGAAACGATGGGCAGCTTTAGGGATTGCTGCAGTCATATTTGTATTTTCGATCTTTTTTAATTTTGCAACCAACTTAGCCTCGAAAAATTTTAGTAATTTTTCAGATGAGATTTTGGGGGCTTCAAATGAAGAATTTCTCGAAAATGTTGTAATCGAAGGAAAAGGAATGGATAAAATTTTGGTTCTATCTGTTAATGGAGTGATTCAAGATACAGGTGATGTAACTTCTTTTTTCCAATCAGCTGGCTATCAACATCAATCCTTTTTAAAAATGATTGAAAAAGCGGAAGAGGATAAAACCGTAAAGGGAATTATTCTAAAGGTGAATTCACCAGGTGGTGGAGTTGTTGAAAGTGCGGAAATACATAAAAAGTTAACGGATTTAAAAGAAGCTACAGATAAACCAGTTTATGTATCGATGGGCGCTATGGCTGCTTCTGGCGGTTATTATATCTCGGCTCCAGCTGATAAAATATTTGCTACACCAGATACAATGACTGGCTCATTAGGGGTTATTATGCAAGGGGTTAACTTTAGTGAACTTGCTGAAAAATATGGTGTGAAATTTGAAACAATCAAAAGTGGACCATACAAGGATATCATGTCTTCCTACCGCGACATGACGGATGAAGAGAGACAAATCATGCAAACCATGGTTGATAATGCGTATCAAGGGTTTGTGGATGTAATTGCAGATGGACGTAATATGTCAGAGTCTGAAGTTCGTAAAATTGCAGACGGACGCATTTATGATGGTAGACAAGCAAAGGAAAACCAGTTAATCGATGAATTAGGATACTTTGAAGATGCGGTTGAAGCAATGAAGAAGGACTATGAACTTGGAGATATTAATGTTGTTGAGTATACAGCCAATTTTGGTTTTGGATCTCTATTTTCTATGAGTGCAAAAAAAATCTTTAGTGATGACATCGAAATGGCAACCATGGTTCATTTATTATCACAGCCAAATTCACCTAGAATGATGTATTTGTACGCAGAATAGGGGGGAACCAAATTGAATATGGATCTTACACATGAAGGAGTACAGGGAGATCATTATATTCCTGATCATACATCCCGTCCAGTTACCAATGCCACACCTCGCTATGCAGGCTTTTGGATGCGTTTTTGGGCATATTTATTAGACCTTGTTGTAATTGGAAGTATAAACCGTATCCTTATATATCCAGCATTTAGAGCTTTAGACATTCCATTATCCGAAAGTAATATGTTTAGTGCTACGTCAATTGCAACGGCTGTTGTTTTTTATCTGTATTTTGTGTTGATGACAAAGTTTTTCAGTCAAACACTTGGGAAAATGGTGTTTGGAATAAAGGTTGTGACTCTTGAGGAACGACCGCTTACTTGGATGACAGTTCTTTTTAGGGAGTTCATTGGCCGATATATCTCAAAGCTTTTCTTTATAGGCTATTTGATCGTTGCTTTTCTTCCTAAAAAACAAGGAATTCATGATTTACTTTCAGATACGACTGTTATACATGCATCAAAATAAGGGTGTCCACCATGGACACTCTTATTTTTTTATAAGTACATTACCACAGAACCCCTTTTTATGTATTTTTCACCATCTAGTAGGTGATAACTAAACATTGAAAGGGAGTGCGTGTCATGAAGTGGCTCTTATTCATTTTATTATTTCTAGTCCTACTGATTCTGCTAATAATGGTATCGAAATTAAAAATCTATATAGAAGCAAATCATTTGCGGGACGATGACCATATTAAAATAAGATTCAGCATTTGGTTTGGGCTGATTAGATATACGATTAATGTTCCGATGGTAGCTGTTGACAAAGAGTCCCCGAGCATTGTTTTTAAAAAAGAACAAAAAGCGAGCGTATCAACTGATGAAAAAAAGAAAAAAGAAAAATTTTCTGTGGAAAATTTGAAAGCTGCTTTTCATGACTCCAAAGCAGTATTAAGTAGGGTTGTTGATATGGTACCGATCGTTAAAAGTTTTTTAAAGAAAATATCGGTGACAAAATTTGAATGGCATTCCCATATAGGTGTTGGTGATGCCGCTCATACAGGGGTACTTACTGGGCTTGGTTGGTCTATTAAAGGAACGATTGTGGGTTTGATTAGCCACCATCTCAATCTCAAAACTCATCCTGATTATTCGATTACTCCTTCATTTCAGTTTGCTATATCTGAAACGAGTTTAAGGTGCATGATTCATTTCCGCATCGGGCATGCTATGGTAGCAGGAATCAGAGTGATTAAAAGGTGGCGAGGAGGAATACCGAAATTTAAATCCTCAACCCTTTCAAAGCTCAACGAAACCGATTCGGATAAAAAATCAGTTTAGAATGTCAGGAGGAATTTAGTATGTCTGATCATCCAATACAGGGTTTAATGAAGACAGCAATGGAAAACTTAAAGCAAATGATTGATGTAAATACAATTATTGGTGACCCTGTTGAAACACCTGATGGGAGCGTGATTTTAACGGTCTCAAAGGTTGGCTTTGGATTTGCTGCAGGAGGTAGTGAGTTCAAAGGACAAGGTGAGGGTGGAAAAGATAGCGGTGGTGGAGGTGGAGACCAACAGCAACAACAACAGGGCTCCAAACTACCATTTGGTGGAGGAAGTGGTGGTGGAGTTTCAATTACACCAATCGCTTTCTTAATTGTTAGTGCAAACGGTGTGAAAATGCTTCATCTTGATGAAAGCACTCATTTATTTGAAAAACTACTTGAACTAGCACCACAGGCTGTTGATAAAATCCAACAAATGATGAAAAAGAATAACCAAGACCAGCAAAATCAAGACAAAAAATCTGATTTTGACATATAAGAACTTTCAAGAGTTAACTGGACACAACAGTTGACTCCTTTTTTGTAGGGATTTAGGTTAAGAGTGCGATGAAGGACTTTAGGTTGGGTGCGTGGATTCGTAGGGTCCTTCATCTGGTGTATGAAGGTCTTTAGGTTGGGTGCGTCGATTGGTGTGGTCCTTCATCTGGTGTATGAAGGACTTTAGGTTGGGTTCGTTGAGTCGTGCGGTCCTTCATCGAGTTTATGAAGGACTTTAGGTTGGGTGCGTAGAATCGTAGGGTCCTTCATCTGGTGTATGAAGGACTTTATGATGAGTGCGTCGCATCGTGCGGTCCTTCATCGAGTTTATGAAAGACTTTAGGTTGGATGCGTTGAGTCGTGCGGTCCTTCATCTGGTGTATGAAGGACTTTAGGTTGTGTGCGTTGAGTCGTAGGGTCCTTCATCTGGTGTATGAAGGACTTTAGGTTGGGTGCGTTGCATCGTGTGGTCCATCATCGAGTTTATGAAGGACTTTAGGTTGGGTGCGTAGAATCGTAGGGTCCTTCATCTGGTGTATGAAGGACTTTATGATGAGTGCGTCGCATCGTGCGGTCCTTCATTATAGTTATGAAGGACTTTATGATGGGTGCGTTGCATCGTGCGGTCCTTCATCGAGTTTATGAAAGACTTTATGTTGCGTCCATTGATTGGTGCGGTCCTTCATCCGGCTCATGAAGAGGATTTCGTCCAAGAATCTTCATGCCAATCCTCTTCATCCAACTTATGAAGAGGATTTCGTCCAAGAATCAGAATGCCAATCCCCTTCATCCAACTTATGAAGAGGATTCCGCCCAAGAATCTTCATGCATTTCCTCTTCATCCGGCTTATGAAGAGGATTCCGACCAAGAATCAGAATGCCAATCCCCTTCATCCAACTTATGAAGAGGATTCCGCCCAAGAATCTTCATGCTTTTCCTCTTCATCCAACTTATGAAGAGGATTTCGTCCAAGAATCTTCATGCTTTTCCTCTTCATCCGGCTTATGAAGAGGAATTCGCCCAAGAATCTGAATGCTATTCCCCTTCATCCAGCTTATGAAGAGATTTCCGACCAAGAACCTGAATGATTTTTCCTCTTCATCCGGCTTATGAAGAGGATTTCGACGATGAATCTAAATGCCAATCCCCTTCATCCATGCTAATTAAGCGTGTTTCAAACTTTGCCCCTTTTCTCACGTATGAAACCCCAAGACCCCACACTTCTAAACCCACCCCACAAAAAAAACGGTACCTAATACCCACAAAATCACCATACCCACATAGAGCGAGAAACCAATTTTAAAACCCGACTAAACACAAAGGCTTACTTACCAATATATAAATGCAAATAATTGCAATTGTGGGAGATAAAAGATATGATTTACACTGTACATATAAATTTAAGGAGGATTTTGGTAAAATGGCAAATATCACATTTAAAAACAATCCAGTCACTTTATTGGGGAATGAAGTAAAAGTTGGGGACAAGGCTCCTGATTTTACTGTATTAGCAAATGATTTATCACCAGTCTCACTTGCAGACTCAAAAGGATCTGTTCGTTTAATTAGTGTTGTACCATCACTTGATACAGGTGTATGTGATGCGCAAACTCGTCGTTTTAACGAAGAGGCAGCCGGTCTAGATAATGTTAAAATCTTAACAGTTAGTGTTGATTTGCCATTTGCACAAAAACGTTGGTGTGGTGCAAACGGTATTGAAAATGTTCAAACTCTATCCGACCACCGTGATCTTTCTTTCGGAGAAGCTTATGGTGTAGGCATTAAAGAACTACGCTTATTGGCTCGTGCCGTATTTGTTGTAGACAGCAACGATACTGTAACTTATGTAGAATACGTTAGTGAAGCAACAAACCATCCAAACTACGAAGCAGCCCTAGAAGCAGCAAAAGCAGCTAACTAATAGATTGAAAAAAAGAGAATCCCAATCATCATTGGGATTCTTTTAGCTTTGTTGAACTACAACACGATTTCTTTTAAAATAAAGGGATATGTCAAGAGTTCGAAAAGGAGAAAAACAATGGCACAAATATCTTCAGTTGAAAAACTATTTACAGTTATCGATAACACAGCAATGATCTTGATGGAAGAATTATCATGTACATACCTTGAGGCAGTTGCAGAAACAGGGGAAAACCTCTTCCAAAACACGATTCTCCAGGAGGAGCTTAGTGAAATATCAAAAAAGCGCATCGAGAAAGAATACAGCCAGATAAATCTAAAACAATATTCTGTTGAAGAAATTCGCAAAGCTTATCAGCTTGCCGCATTAAAAGGGATGAAAGAGGCGACCCAACCAAACCATGAAATGACTCCAGATGCCGTTTCTATTTTTGTGGGCTACCTTGTTTCAAAATTCACAGAAGGTTGGAAGGGATTCAGTATCTTTGATCCGGCAGTAGGTACAGGAAACCTACTTACAACCGTTCTCAATCAAAATCAATCAAAAGATATTGAAGCCTCAGCTATCGATGTTGATGATCTCTTGGTTAAAGTGGCATATATAAGTGCAAACCTGCAGCAGCACTCCATTCAATTTTACAATCAAGATAGTTTACAGCCATTATACATAGACCCAGTAGACGTGATTGTTTGTGATTTACCTGTCGGTTATTATCCGAATGATATTGGAGCTGCTAACTTTGAGCTTCATGCAAAAGAAGGTCATTCGTATGCCCATCATTTATTCATTGAGCAAAGTCTTAAATATACGAAGGAGGCTGGCTATTTATTTTTCTTAGTACCTAATCATTTGTTTACAAGTGAGTATGCTAAGGAATTAAATGCATTCCTCAAAGAGAAATCTGTCATCCTGGGAATGATTCAGTTACCTTTATCCTTATTTAAAAATGAAAAAGCAGCTAAAAGCATTTTTGTCATTCAGAAAAAGGGGCCAGAAGTAAAGGCACCAAAGCAGGCCCTCCTTGCCAATTTACCAAAGTTTTCAAATCAAACGGCAATGGCAGGTATCATTAAACAAATTGATGATTGGTTTAAACAAGAGAAGTACGAAATTAAATTATAAATGTTTAAGTATGGAGACCTCACTAATGGGGTCTCTTTTTTTGAATTGTAGCGTTTTCTATTATCTGAATTAAAGAACTTTATGACGAAAACGGTACCAATTCAGCACTCTTCTTGAAATGTTTTGGTACCGATGTTTAAATGAAAATGGCATCTATGAAACAGTGTCGTTTTGCATAGAATAATGTAGAGTGAAAAATTTACATACAAGTAAAGATTTTAATCAAAAGGAGCGGACATAATGTCGAAAATCATTGCCATAAATGCAGGAAGCTCGTCACTTAAATTTCAACTTTTTGAAATGCCGAGTGAAGAGGTAATTACAAAGGGGATCTTCGAACGGATCGGCCTTGAGAAGGGAATTTTCACAATCTCAGTTAACGATGAAAAACAAACAACTGAAACAGAAATTCCTGACCATGCTGTCGCTGTAAAAATACTCCTTGATAAACTGACAGAATTAGAGATTATTCAATCGTTGGATGAAATTGATGGAATCGGTCATCGGGTTGTACACGGAGGAGAAACCTTTGCAGATTCTGCTGTGATTACGAATGAAGTTATTGATGAAATAGACAAGCTATCAGAATTAGCTCCATTGCATAACCCAGCCAATCTAACCGGAATTAAAGCATTCCAAGAAGTATTACCTAATGTGCCAGCGGTAGCCGTGTTTGATACAGCATTCCATCAAACAATGCCTGAGAAATCATTTTTATATAGTCTTCCTTATGATTATTATAAAGACTACGGTATTCGAAAATATGGTTTCCACGGAACATCCCATAAATATGTTTCACAACGTGCAGCTGAAATTTTAGAAAGACCTGTAGAACAGCTTCGAATATTGTCATGCCACCTTGGTAATGGTGCAAGTATTGCTGCAATTGAAGGTGGAAAATCCATTGATACGTCTATGGGCTTTACACCGCTTGCTGGTGTAACTATGGGGACACGTTCTGGGAATATTGACCCGGCATTAATCCCATTTATCATGGAGAAAACAGGTAAAACTGCAGATGAAGTTTTAGATGTGTTAAATAAAGAAAGTGGAATGCTAGGCGTTTCTGGATTTTCAAGTGACCTACGTGATATTGAGCTAGAAGCAAATGAAGGAAATAACCGTGCCGAATTAGCACTTGAAGTATTTGCAAGCAGAATCCACAAATACATCGGTTCATATGCAGCACGTATGCATGGTGTTGATGCCATTATCTTTACAGCGGGTATTGGTGAAAACAGTGATACTATCCGTGCAAGGGTATTAACAGGACTAGAATTCATGGGTGTATATTGGGATCCAGTTTTAAATAAAGTAAGAGGTAAGGAGACTTTTATTAGCTACCCACACTCACCTGTAAAGGTTATCGTCATTCCTACGAATGAAGAAGTCATGATCGCACGTGATGTTATGCGTTTAACAAAATAACGGATTTGAAGGACAAACTCTTAGTGGGTTTGTCTTTTGTACTTTTTCTAAGGTTTGTTTTGTATCCTTGTGGTTTTCGGTTTTTTCTTTGTGGTGGTATAATACACATAGTGAATGCTGGAAACGGAGGATGATTATGGGTCTTACTGAACGAGAAATACAAATACTAACCGAAATTGAAAAATGGTCGGAACAAATGCAATATGAACAAACGGATTTTGAAATAACGTATGACAAATGGCTGGAAAACTCGTTAAGCCTTATCCCTGAGAATGT
Organism: Ferdinandcohnia salidurans; assembly: GCF_042680725.1. NCBI lineage: Bacteria > Bacillati > Bacillota > Bacilli > Caryophanales > Bacillaceae > Ferdinandcohnia > Ferdinandcohnia salidurans. The sequence continues at coordinate 53,841 of NZ_JBHUEK010000021.1, read as the reverse complement.
ACGGACTGAGTTCTTTTCAAAGCTAGATAATTGGCTTTTCCATTTACATGCCATACTTCAAGGAACACAAATTCAAGTGGATGCAAGGGAACGTCTTATTCGTTCGGCACGTGTTTTTAATCAGGACATTGATGATATCTCTGATTTAAAAGAATTAACCATAGATCAGCTTATATATTTAACCGAAAACCAGATTGCGAAGCATCGGCTTTATTCTTTTGCACAAGGGGGATTATCTGGTACAGGAGGACTTCTCCTACTTGGAACGGATATACCTGGGATAACGGTCCTTAATCTTCGTATTGTCCAATTAATTGCCATGACATATGGGTATGAAGTAAATACACCATATGAAATGATGACATCTTTAAAAGTGTTTCATGCTGCTACACTGCCAAAGCGCATGCGTTTCCAGGGCTGGGAGGAACTGACTCAGGGTGCCGATGGGTATACCCAGAACCAATATTTTTATAATGGATCAGAGGATTTAACCGACGAAACTTGGCTTGAGCTCCCATTAAAACATATTGTAAAAGCGGTGGCCATTTCAGTTCTACGGAAGCGGATGATTCAAGGAATTCCACTTGTTAGCATGGCGATTGGGGCAGGAATGAATTATCAACTAACAAGACAGGTTAGTGATTATGCCCATAATTATTATCGTTTGCGTTTTTTGAAGGAAAAGGAGTATTAAGAAATGAGCGTTCAAGAGCATAAAAAAGCTTTACCCTCCACAGTCAGATGTAAAGTAATTACAATAAGTGATACAAGAACAAAAGAAACGGACAAAAGTGGAAAGCTTATGATTTCGCTACTAGAGGAAAATGATTTCAACGTTTTACAATATGAGGTTGTTAAGGATGAGGAATCTTTTATCGAAAAAGCGATACGTGAAGGCTGCGAACATGAAGAGATTGATGTTATATTAACAAATGGGGGCACTGGAATCGCTAAACGTGATGTCACAATCGAAACGGTCACAAAATTATTAGATAAAGAAATCGTCGGGTTTGGTGAACTGTTTCGGATGTTAAGTTATACGGAGGACATAGGCTCAGCGGCGATTCTTTCAAGAGCCATTGCAGGTGTTAGCAATGATACAGCAATTTTTTCAACACCAGGTTCTTCTGGAGCCGTAAAGCTTGCAATGAATAAATTGATCATACCAGAACTTGGCCATGTTGTCAGTGAAATAAAAAAGGATATCAAAAAGGTCTAATCATCAGGATTAGACCTTTTTTAATGGTGTATTTTGTTAGATATTCCTTGATTCATTCTATACCATATCCATAAATCATTAATGATGGACGCACATTCGGAGATTTCGTTGTTTAGTTCACATGAACGCACGAAATCAAGTTCATTGCCGAGTTGTTCTTGTTTATCGTTAATAATGGTTTCAATTTCTGCAATGCGATCAGGAATATGTCCTCTGATTTTTTCCCAATGGAACAAGATATGCTGCTGTGTTTCCACTGTATATTCTTCCCACTCTTTTTCTAAATACGGGAGAAGAATCCCAAGTCGGTCATTAAAATGAAAAAAATCCATTATTACCACCCCTCATAGATCTTGCTATCATTTTACAATACTACTAATTTATATTCTATCTTAAAAGAATTTTTTATTTTTCTCAGATTACTATTGAAAAAAGTAGAAAGAGTTGCTAAAGTAATACATTATAAATGTATAAATATAAAAACAGATGAATTAATATTCGAAGGGGAGATACAACATGAGCAAAAAGAAAGTTGTTTTAGCATATTCAGGTGGTCTAGATACAAGTGTTGCAGTTAAATGGTTACAGGAGCAAGGTTATGAAGTCGTTGCTTGCTGTTTAGATGTAGGAGAAGGAAAAGACCTTGCGTTTATTAAAGAGAAAGCTATTACAGTTGGAGCTGTATCTTCATACGTAATCGATGCGAAGGAAGAATTTGCAAATGAATTTGCACTTGCCGCATTACAAGCACATACCCTTTATGAAGGAAAATATCCATTAGTTTCTGCATTATCTCGTCCGCTAATCGCGAAAAAACTCGTTGAAGTAGCTGAACAAGAAAATGCTGTAGCCGTTGCACACGGTTGTACTGGAAAAGGTAATGACCAAGTTCGATTTGAAGTTTCAATTAAGGCATTAAATCCTGATCTTGAAGTATTAGCACCTGTTCGTGAGTGGAGCTGGTCTCGTGAAGAAGAAATCGAGTATGCGAAGAAGCATAATATTCCAATTCCAATTAATTTAGATAGCCCATTTTCTATTGACCAAAACCTATGGGGACGTAGTAATGAGTGTGGTATTTTAGAAGATCCATGGGCTGCTCCACCAGCGGATGCATATGAATTAACAGCAGCTCTTGAAGAAACACCAAATACACCTGACATCATCGAAATCGATTTTGAACAAGGTGTTCCAACGACGATTAATGGTCAGCAATACCCATTATCTGAATTAATTCTTGAATTAAACCAAATCGCTGGAAAACATGGTGTAGGTCGTATCGATCATGTGGAAAACCGTCTTGTAGGTATTAAATCTCGTGAAGTTTATGAGTGTCCGGGTGCGATGACTTTAATTACAGCACATAAGGAACTTGAAGACCTTACACTAGTAAAAGAAGTTGCACATTTCAAACCAGTTATCGAACAAAAGCTTACTGAATTAATTTACAATGGACTTTGGTTCTCACCACTGAAGGATGCATTACTTGGTTTCTTAAAAGAAACACAAAAGAATGTAAATGGAACTGTTCGTGTAAAACTATTCAAAGGTCATGCAATTGTTGAAGGACGTAAATCCGAAAATTCATTGTACGATGAGAAACTTGCAACTTATACTTCAGATGATGAGTTTGATCATAATGCAGCAGTTGGATTCATTTCATTATGGGGCCTACCAACAAAGGTTAATAGTATTGTAAATAACAGTAAGAAGGTTGAAGTATGAAAAAGCTCTGGGGAGGAAGATTCACCAAAAGCGCCGAAGCATGGGTAGATGAATTCGGTGCATCAATCTCCTTTGATCAGGAGCTGGTGAAGGAAGACATCGAAGGAAGTATTGCCCATGTGACAATGCTAGGTAAATGCGGAATCGTTTCTAGTGAAGAAGCAAATACCATTAAATCAGGGCTACTTACCTTATTAGAAAAAGCTAAAAATGATGAATTGGAATTCTCTGTTGCAAATGAAGATATTCATTTAAATATCGAAAAGATGCTAATTGATGAAATTGGACAGGTCGGTGGAAAGCTTCATACGGGACGAAGCAGAAATGACCAGGTTGCAACAGATATGCACTTATATTTGCGACAACAGGTAGATGAAATTATTAATCTTGTCGAGGAGCTTCAAGACGCAATCGTGGAACAAGCGGAGCAACATGTTGAAACAATTGCTCCTGGTTATACCCATTTACAAAGAGCACAGCCTATTTCATTTGCCCATCATCTATTGGCCTATTATTGGATGCTTGAGCGTGATAAGGAACGTTTAACCGACTCGCTAAAGCGAATCAATATATCGCCATTAGGGGCTGGTGCTCTAGCGGGTACCACGTTTCCCATTGACCGATACTACAGTGCAGAGCTTCTAGGATTTGAAAAAATCTATGAGAATAGTATTGATGCTGTAAGTGATCGTGATTTTATCATTGAATTTTTAAGCAATAGCTCAATGGTTATGATGCATCTATCACGTTTTTGTGAAGAGTTGATTTTATGGTCCTCACAGGAGTTTAACTTTATTGAGATGGATGATACTTTTGCTACGGGAAGTAGTATTATGCCACAGAAGAAAAATCCGGATATGGCTGAACTTATTCGTGGTAAAACAGGAAGAGTTTATGGAAATCTGTTTGGTTTATTAACGGTTCTTAAAGGAACACCACTTGCGTATAACAAAGATATGCAAGAGGACAAAGAGGGCATGTTTGATACTGTGAAGACGGTAAAAGGATCTTTGAAGATTTTTGCTGGAATGGTTTCCACAATGAAGGTGAAAAAGGAAGTAATGGCAACTGCTGTTAAAAAGGATTTCTCCAATGCGACAGAGTTAGCTGATTATTTAGCTTCAAAGGGACTACCATTTAGGGAAGCACATGAAGTGGTAGGAAAGCTTGTGTTAATTTGTATTGAACGTGGTGTTTTCTTAAGTGATTTACCGCTTGAAGTGCTGAAAGAGGCATCTTCATTATTTGAAGACGATATTTATGAAGTTTTGAAGCCTGAAACTGCTGTTGCTCGCCGCAAGAGTGCAGGCGGTACTGGCTTTGATGAAGTACGTAAGGTTTTAGCGAAAATTAAACAAACAAAAAAATCGTGATCAATTCACGGTTTTTTTGTTTTATATATTAAAGATCTTTCTCTGTTCGTACAACCATAACATCACATTTTGCATAACGTGTAATATTTTCAGACACACTGCCTAATAGGAAACGCTCGACAGCATTTAAACCAGTTGCACCACATATGATTAAATCAATATCATGTTTTGGTGCAATTTCTTTTGCGATTTTTATTTTAGGTGAACCGAATTCTAATATTGTTTCAATCTCATCAATACCAGCTTCACTTGCCACTTCCTTATATTGGTTAAGTAATTCTTTTCCGTATTGCTCTGATTGTTCTGTTAAATTGTACTGATAAGCTCCAATCGTTGCAAACTGCTTTAAGTCGATCACATGGGTAATACTAAGCGTTGCATGATATCGCTTACAAACATCGATTGCTTTCTTAAAAGCCCATTCCGCTTCCTTTGAACCATCAACAGCTACAAGAACTTTTTTATAGGTAACTAGCATTTTTTTAGCCCCCTAAAATATGAGATTGTCTTTCTACTATTATTATAGCACTGTCAAAACACTTGAATATGATACATAATTGTATAAAATTTGAACTTTTCCTTGATTATTAGGAAGAAAAATACTATTATGTAAGTGTTTTCATTGTTGTTAGAATCGTATTTTAAGTTCAAGTAAGTAATCTATTGAAAATGAGATGAGGAGTGTTTTTCATGCGAATTGGGGTACCTCGGGAGATAAAAAATAACGAAAACCGTGTTGCAATGACTCCGGCAGGTGTTGTGAATCTTGTAGGCTTCGGTCATGAAGTGTATATTGAGACCAATGCGGGGGACGGATCAGGTTTTACGGATGAACAATATGCTAGTGCAGGGGCTACCATTGTTAGTACTGCAAGTGAGGCATGGCAGGTGGACATGGTTATGAAAGTAAAAGAGCCACTTCCAGAGGAATATCAATATTTCCGTGAAGGCTTACTCTTATTTACATATTTACATTTAGCTGCAGAGCCTGAATTAACGAAAGCTTTAGTTGAGAACAAAGTGATTGGGCTGGCATATGAAACTGTACAGCTCCAAAACCGTTCACTACCATTGCTAACCCCAATGAGTGAAGTTGCAGGAAGAATGGCGACTCAGATTGGCGCGCAATTTTTAGAAAAGCCACATGGTGGAAAAGGGATTTTACTAGCTGGTGTGCCAGGCGTTCATCGTGGTAAAGTAACGGTTATTGGTGGAGGAGTTGCAGGGACGAATGCAGCTAAAATGGCAATTGGTCTAGGTGCTCAAGTAACAATGATTGATTTAAATCCGGAGCGACTTCGCCAGCTTGATGATATTTTCGGAGCGGATGTAACTACACTAATGTCAAATCCGCTTAATATAGCGGAAGCGGTGGAGGAATCAGATCTTGTAATCGGTGCAGTCCTCATTCCTGGGGCAAGAGCGCCAAAACTTGTAACGGAAGAAATGATTAGAACAATGGCACCAGGTTCTGTAGTCGTAGATATCGCGATTGACCAAGGAGGAATTTTTGAAACGACTGACCGAATTACAACCCATGATAATCCAACCTATGTCAAACATGGGGTCGTTCATTATGCTGTTGCGAACATGCCTGGAGCTGTACCACGTACATCAACTTTTGCACTGACAAATGTAACTGTTCCATATGCATTGTTAATTGCTAATAAGGGATTTAAACAAGCTTGCATCGAGAATGATGCGTTGTTTAAAGGGATTAATACTTTAGATGGATATGTTACCTACAAGGCAGTTGCAGAAGCACACGGAATTTCCTATTCAGATGCCAAAACACTCTTAGAAAACAGATGAATTTTTGGGGATACCTTTCCTTAGGTATCCCTTTTATGTCCTCGAATCATTGTCACCATTTTTTATGCATAAAAATAAGATAAAGAAAGTCTGAATGAAGACAAACGTCTAACTAACTCGTAAGGGAGTGCTGAAAAATGGGTTCATCAGTTTTTTATAATGAATCGTTAGGCCGATTTGTTCATCGACCAGCTACTTCTTCGCCAGATAATCCAAATCAACAAACTTATTATTCTAATTTTGTTTCTGAACATATTAAACAGCAGGAGAAATATAATGAGCTCGTTAAAGAGTACATCAAAAGCAATGAAGGGCTAATCAAGCAATTAGCAGAAGAACAAAAAGGACTGCAACGCCAGTTTTTTAAATCTGAACAAAATCAAATGGAGAAGAATGAAAAGTTCTCTAAAAAAATGACGGAACAGAAAAACTTATTGGAGGTATTTGTGAGCTTTATGAAGAAACAAGAAAAATATAATGAGACAGCGGCGAAGCAACAAGTAGAACATAAAGAACAGCTTGAAATTCTCCAAAAAATTGTTCAAAATCAAGAAATCTTTAACAATAAAGTTTCTGAAAATATGAACCTAGTGAAAAAGCAATTTGACCAAATTATAGCTTCTCTAAAAAATCATGAATTGAAAAATGAGACCATTGCGAAACACTTTGAGGATAATGACGAAAAAGACCAAGAAATTGCTGCCACCATCATGGAGCAAAAGGAATTATTTTTCAAGGTACTAAATGGTTTACAGGATAATAAAGAGCAATACGATATTTTATTTGATTATGTACGTAATCAGGATAATTTTAACCATAAGCTGTTTGAATACCTCTGCTCAAAATTTGAAGAGGAAAAAAATGCAGTGAATTAAGAAATGTGAAGGCTTCTAAAGTTCAAAAAGGACCGCTCAGGGTCCTTTTTGCATTTATTTTATGAGTAGTTCCTTAGGGAATTTTGTAAGTGTTTGGGCTCCATCAGCGGTGATAATCATATCATCTTCAATTCGAACTCCGCCAATTTCTGGAGCATAGATTCCTGGTTCAATTGTAAATACCATACCCTTTTGTAGGAGCATATCATTTGTTTCATTCATAGAAGGAAATTCATGAACATCAATTCCAAGTCCATGTCCAATTCGGTGGGTAAAATATTCACCATAGCCAGCATTGGATATAATGGTACGTGCTGCACGGTCGATATCGCCAATTCTTGTTCCTGGCTTACAAGTATCAACAGCTGCTAATTGGGCCTTTAACACAGTGTCATAAACCTCACGTTGTTGGTCTGAAACCTCTCCAAATGCGACTGTTCTAGTAATATCAGAGCAATAACCGTCAAGAACAACACCTAAATCGAAAAGTACAAAATCTCCTTTTTGAATGGTTTCAAGTCCTGGTTTTCCATGTGGAGCAGCAGTTTTTAAACCTGTTAATACCATTGTATCAAAGGACATTTGGCGAATTCCTTTTTTCTTTAATTCAAATTCAATTGTGGCAAGTACATCTAATTCTGACTTTCCTTGGGCAATTGCATGTACACCCACTTCTACTCCATAATCGGCAAGCTTTGCTGCGTCTTCAAGAATAGAAATCTCTTTCTCTTCTTTAATCATCCGTAAAGTATGTAATTTTTCCTCAGCTGAAACGAAAGATGTGGATGGGAATAATTTTTGAATTTGTTCAAAACGATCAACAGTTAAATGTTCTTTTTCAAGAGCTAATGATGAGATCGTAATGTTTCGTTTTGAGAGTGAATGTTGGATGAGTTCCCAAGGATTATCGGTATCACTATATCCAATGATTTCGTACTCCCAGCCAGCATTACGTGCCTGGGCAAGCTCCATGTTTGGACAAATCAAGATGGGCTCTTCCTGTTGAAAAACGAATAAACCAAGAAGTCTTTCGTGTGGTTCGGTATAAAAGTTTGTTAAATAAAATACGTTTGGAGTAGACGTAATAAAACTACATGTAATGTCCTTTTCTGTTAACCAACTAGAAAGTTGTTGTAATCGTTGATTCATTCATAACACTTCCTTTTTAATAATAAGGGACACTGTTTATTTTAGCACTTTGTGGTTTGAAGCGGAAGGTGTGAGCCTTTTTGTGATTATAGTATTCATTTATGGAGTAGGGTTTGATTTACGTAGGAAAAGGGTATAAAAAAGAAGGAAAGTAAGCATTTAAAAAGAAGTACTATATTAAGGTTTCTATATACAATTATTGAAGGGGAGATACATATGAAAGTATCCTATCATGGTCATTCTGTTGTAAAAATTGAAACAGGTGGAAAAACGATCATCATTGACCCATTTATCACTGGAAATCCTACTACAGATTTAAAAGCATCTGAAGAAAAAGTGGATGTCATTTTACTTACACATGGTCACGGAGATCATGTTGGAGACACTGTAGACCTTGCTAAGCGCAACTCAAGTCTTGTGGTAGCTCCAAATGAACTTGCGGTCTATTTAGGCTGGCAAGGCTTGAATGTACATCCGATGCATATTGGTGGTGCCCATCAGTTTGATTTTGGGAAGGTAAAGTTTACCCTAGCTTTCCATGGTTCAAGTGTCGAAATTCCTGAAAAACAGGAATTTGTTTACACAGGTATGCCAGGTGGCATCTTATTTAGTGCTGAAGGAAAAACAATCTACCATGCAGGAGATACCGCATTATTTTACGATATGAAATTGATTGGTGAACTTAATGAGATCGATGTTGCCTTTCTGCCAATTGGGGATAATTTCACGATGGGACCAGATGATGCACTCATTGCAGCAGAGTGGTTAAAAGCCAAAACTGTCGTGCCGATTCACTATAATACGTTCCCAGTGATTAAGCAGGATGCGGCCGATTTTGTCTCAAGACTTACATCGGCTGAGGGCAAGGTATTAACAGCAGGTGACGCAATTGAATTGTAAAACGAACAAAGGCGTGAGGAATCACGTCTTTTTTTTATGCTTGCTTCATAGAATGATACAAGCATAGGTAAGGAGGTAAAAGGATGCATAATAGATTGTTACTATGTTTATTGCTTTGTGGTGTCTTACTTTATTACGGTGTTCCAAGACTATCAATCGGAGCGGAAGGATTAGAAGGAGTATTCGCTCTTTCATGGCTAGTTTTTGCCTTGATTGTAGTGAGTGGAAACCTTATTGGGTTATTATATAACCCGAAGTCTGCTCAGAAAACGACAAGTCCACAAGCAACCACTGCAAAACGTCGACAAAGAATGCGGAATTACTAGTATAGTCATAACTAATAAAATTGAATAAACCTTACTTCACCCGTATAATAAGATATAACTTTATTCATCAGAAATTCTCTACTTTTATTAGTGGGAATGAATGCAGTAAAAGTAACTAAATTCAGTATGGGAACAAACTTTGGCTGAATAAAGTTACTGCCTCCGGTGGATGCCACAGATTTTCAGAGGAAACTTTTCGAGCAAGCTCGAAAAAATCTGGGCGCAAATACGCCAAGGCGCATTTGATAGAATTTAACGGAACTAGACAAAGAATGATTATTAGAGGGTGAAGAGCTTGGCGACAAAGCATGAGCAAATTTTACAGTATATTGACACACTTCCGATTGGTGAGAAAATTTCAGTTCGACAAATTGCAAAGGATATGAAAGTGAGCGAAGGAACGGCTTATCGTGCCATAAAAGATGCGGAAAATAAAGGATATGTGAGTACTATTGAACGTGTCGGAACCATTCGTATTGAACGAAAAAAGAAAGAAAACTTCGAAAAGCTAACCTTTGCTGAGGTTGTCAATATAGTTGATGGACAAGTGCTTGGGGGAAAAGCGGGGCTGCATAAAACACTCAATAAATTTGTTATCGGTGCTATGAAGCTTGAGGCAATGATGCGTTATACAGGTGCTGGAAACCTATTAATTGTTGGTAACCGGACAAAGGCCCATGAGTATGCATTAAATGCAGGAGCTGCCGTTTTAATTACCGGTGGTTTTGACACAGAAGATGAAGTGAAAAAGCTCGCAGATGAGCTGCAACTTCCAATTATTTCGAGTAGTTACGATACTTTTACGGTTGCAACTATGATCAACCGTGCTATCTATGACCAACTCATAAAAAAAGAAATTGTCTTAGTTGAGGATATCTTAACGCCAAAAACCGAGACCGTAAGCCTTCATACCTCAGATAAAGTAGAGAAATGGTACGAACATAATACCGAAACAGGTCATGGTCGCTATCCTGTCGTTGATCATCAATCAAAAGTTGTTGGGATGGTAACAGCAAAGGACATTATGGGACAGGACCCAAATACGCTCATTGAAAAGGTGATGACCAAACAACCTATGACCGTTAATGGAAAAACATCGGTTGCATCTGTGTCACATATGATGGTGTGGGAAGGTATTGAAATGCTGCCGGTTGTGGATCAATCGAATCGTTTGCAAGGGATTATTAGTCGTCAGGACGTACTAAAGGCTATGCAAATGATTGGTCGTCAACCTCAAGTAGGAGAAACGATTGATGATATCGTGACAAATCAATTCGTGGATATTTCTGCTGATGGTGAAGCGATTTACCAATGTGAAGTAACCCCGCAAATGACAAACCACTTGGGCACTATTTCCTACGGAGTATTTACAACGATTGTCACGGAGGCAGCGAGTAGGGTGCTAAAATCCTTTAAAAAAGGAGATTTGGTTATCGAGAATATGACGGTTTACTTTATGAGACCTGTTCAAATTGATAGTCTAATGGAAATTCATCCAAGGGTTCTAGAGGTTGGAAGAAGGTTCGGTAAGGTTGATGTTGAAGTTTTCCATGGCGGAGTCGTTGTGGGAAAAGCAATGATGATGGCACAGCTAATTGAAAGATAAGGATAAGCACGAACAAAAAAAGACGCTATAACGCGTCTTTTTCTAGGTCTAATTAACTTTGTTGTTCAGCTTCTTTTAGTACATATGGAAGATAATGTTTATAAGCACGGAAGCCTGCCCAAATACTTCCACCACCAACTAGTATTAGGACTGTCCCAATTACATATGAGATCGTAGATGGATGAACGAAATACGTATTTAAACCAAATAGCGCAACAAAAAGTCCTAAGGCAATACTAGATTTCGCTGAGAGCCATTGTTTTTCAATTGGACGTCTTGTGCGGAAGTATTTTGTTTTATAATAAAAATAAAATACAAGTGCAAATATGATTAGAAAAACGAGAATTTGCATGAGAAGTTTCCTCCAGTTCTAGATTACTATACCTATTGTAACCAGAACCAATTCAAATTGCTAGTGAATAGAATGTGGAAACTTGGTGACGAAATGAACCGAAAAAGGAGAACTCTTATGATTCAATCTATTCTTAAAACAATAACTGACTTTGAGACGATCATCATTCATCGCCACGTACGACCAGACCCTGATGCCTATGGCTCACAGTGTGGTCTAGCAGAAATTCTAAAAGCATCCTACCCTACTAAAAAAGTATTTGTTGTAGGTGAGGATGAGCCCTCCTTACTTTTTCTAAAGGAAATGGACCAAATTCCGGATGAGATGTATGAAGAAGCATTAGTGATTGTCTGTGATACTGCAAACCAAGGTAGAATTTCAGACGTGCGTTATAATCGCGGGAAAAAATTAATTAAAATTGATCATCATCCGAATGAAGATCCATATGGAGACCTTTTATGGGTCGATACAAGTGCAAGCTCTTGCAGTGAATTGATCTACGAGCTTTACCTCCAAGGGAAGAATCAGGGATTAACTCTTTCAAAGGAAGCAGCGAGACTTCTTTTTGCTGGAATTGTAGGAGACACAGGTAGATTCTTGTTTCCTAGTACAAATCCAAAGACATTTACATATGTGGGAGAATTAATTGAATGTGGTTTTCAATTTCCAGATGTTTACGAGAATTTATATAAAACGAAGGAAAATGTAGCACGCCTTAGTGGTTATGTCCTTCAAAATTACAAAGTCACCGAAGATGGTGTAGGGTCTATGGTGATTTCAAATGAGATTCTGAAAGAATACAATGTATCGCCTACAGAAGCATCTCAATTGGTAAGTAACTTAGGAAATATTGAAAATATCAAAGCATGGGTGTTTTTCGTGGAGGAAAAAGATCAAATCCGTGTTCGCTTGCGTTCTAAGGGACCTGTGATAAACGGGGTAGCAAAAAAATATAACGGCGGTGGGCACCCACTTGCATCAGGGGCCACCATTTACTCGTGGCAAGAGGTCGAAAACGTTATCTCTGATTTAAGGAAGGTTTGCAATCAGGTTACCTAAAAAAAATAAAGTCGCTCCTTTTGCGTGCGACTTTATTAGCTATCTACCTTAACTGGGATGAACCATGAACCTAGATCGGTTACTTCTTCAAGAACATTGAGATCTAAGGCTTGAATTTCTTTTTTTAACGCATTTACAACTTCTGGGGATTCTGCATAAGCGGAGTACCCATTTTTGATTCTCGCCATTTTTTCATTTAATACTTTTCTCCGGTTAATATACATAAATTCCCTCCTTATGTGTTTTCTTTTATTTTATTGCAATTTCGCCTAAAAATGCTACATTATTTTTAAATTTTCTAAAAATTAATACAAATTTGTAACAAAATCTTCATTTTTCCAAAAAAAAAGCCTCCGGAAGGAAGCTATGTTAGTTGACTAGTTCTATATTTAATGAAATTTCAAGTGTTGTATCGACAAAGACTGTGTGTATTTTTAGCTTATATGTTTTGTCTCCCAATTCGTAATTCCTATTTTCAATCGTTCTAAACAGAAGGTCTTTGTTTTTCGATAAAGTTTGGATATCCTGTCCAATTAAAGTGTTAAGGTCTTCGATGACAGCGGTTTTCATATGATGGAGATCGAGTGAACTGAGTTCTACTTTTTTTCTGTTTGCAAACTCCACATTGAAATCTTGAATTTTTAGCTTGTTTTTATTTTCACTATTTAATTTTTTAATGTCATCAATTAGTATGTCTTTATCATCTTCTAAATTTTTTATTTTGCTTTCCTGCTTTGTGATTAATTGAATCTGGTCTTCCTGCAGTACCCCAAACTGAAATAAAAAGACAAACCAACTAATCAAGGCACCGATAACAACACCTGCGAAAAATCGTTGCCAGCCTGGTTTTTGATGATAAGGGGGGACTCTCATTATGAGATATGCTCCTGGGTGAACCATTCAATAATTCTCCATCCGAACTGTGCTCCACCCATTGCAGAAACAATCAGCAGAAATTGTTTAAAAACATCTTTCGTTTGACCTAAAAATATTCCTCTTTCAAAACTATAAAAAGCATCAAATGTTCCACCAATTGCAGCAACAAGTGCCCAAATCTTTAACTTGCTGGCAACCGAATAGATTTCAGATAAAGGCGCTTGACCCGAAATGAAGGCACCGAGACCTCCGATAAGGGAACCACCCAAAAGTACCCCAAGCGCAATAAAAAAACTATGAATAAATGCAGGCATAAACGCCTCTTTTACTTCCATGTGGACACCTTCTTTTAAATAATTGTAAGTTGCGGAAGCTTTTATTACATGTATATGGACAAACAACCCATTCTATGAGTTTTGTTTTGCTTGTTTCATAAATAGGTCTATAATTGAAGTATCAGATAGGTAAGGACGAAATTAATTAAATGAAAAAGGTGTGATTTGATTGCCTTTTGTTCATCTTCAGGTTCAAAGTGCTTATAGCCTCTTATCAAGTGCTGCAAAAGTTGAAGCCTTGGTTGAAAAAGCGAGCAGCTTAGGGTTTAAAGCATTGGCATTAACCGATGAAAACATAATGTATGGGGCGATAGCCTTTTATAAGCAATGCAGGAAACATGGGATTAAGCCGATTATTGGCATGACGGCTTCGGTGTTATCAGATGAGGGACAAGGTCATGACGTGGCTTATCCTGTAGTATTACTTGCAAAAAACAATAAAGGTTATCAAAATCTATTAAAAATTAGTAGCGCTATTCAAACGAGATCGAAGGTTGGAATTCCAAGAAGATGGCTATCGCAATATCGTGAGGGAATAATTGGGATTTCTCCTGGTCGTGAAGGAGACATTGAACGAAGTATTAAGGATGGGCATTATGAGGAAGCTATTCGACGAGCAAATTCTTATAAACAAATCTTTGAACAGGATAGTTTTTACTTAGCGGTTCAAAATCATAACTTACGAGAAAATGTAGAAGTCAATCATAAACTATTCCAAATTGGAGCAGAACTAAACGTCCCATTGGTTGCTACAAACCAGGTTCAATACATCGAGCAAGGTGATTCATTTGCTCATGAATGCTTACTGTCGATTAAAAACAATACAAAACTATCAGATGAAAATCGAGTTGTTTTTCCAAGTAAGGAATATTATTTAAAGAGTCCATCACAAATGAGTGAGCTTTTTTCAGATACACCAGAGGTTCTTGAAAATACATTACGAATTGCTAAGCAATGTAATGTGGAAATTGAATTAGGGAAATTTGCATTACCTAAATATCCAGTTCCAAATGAAGAATCTGCAGAGGATTATTTATCACGAATATGTTTAAAAGGATTGCATGAAAGGTATCAAACTCCTATCGATGAACAGTTTGAACGACTTCAATATGAGCTTCAAGTAATCAAAAAAATGAATTTTAGTGATTACTTCTTAATTGTTTGGGATTTTATGAAGTATGCTCATGAAAATGGAATAGTGACTGGTCCAGGAAGGGGTTCTGCTGCCGGTTCTTTGGTGGCCTATGTTTTACATATTACAGATGTTGACCCACTCGAACATCAATTATTATTTGAACGATTTTTAAACCCAGAACGAATTTCTATGCCTGATATTGATATTGATTTCCCTGATAACCGACGTGACGAAATGATTGAGTATGTTTCAAAAAAATACGGCAGACTCCACGTTGCCCAAATTATCACGTTTGGAACATTAGCTGCAAGAGCTGCATTACGTGATGTTGGCAGAGTAATGGGGATTTCTCCCAAGGAGGCCGATTTTCTTGCCAAACAGGTTCCTAGCAAACTCGGAATTACACTTCAGCAAGCATACGAGGAATCGCAAGGGTTAAGGGACTATATTCAAAATATCGAAATTGGACGGAAAATCTTCGAAACAGCCAAAAAAATTGAAGGTCTTCCTAGACATACTTCTACACATGCGGCTGGTGTTGTGATAAGTGAACAGCCACTAACCGATTTAATTGCCATTCAAGAAGGCCATAATGAAATCTATTTAACGCAATTTCCGATGGAAGTGCTCGAAGAAATTGGTCTTTTAAAAATGGACTTCCTTGGACTACGAAATTTGACGCTGATTGATAATATCCACTCCTTGATTCAACGGGGCACTGGAAAGAAATTGGATCTTTCTAGAATATCAATGAATGATCAAAAAACATTTGCATTGCTAGGTAAAGGAGATACAACGGGGGTATTCCAACTGGAGTCAAGTGGAATGCGAAGTGTTCTCGTAAGGCTTCAGCCGAGTGATTTAGAGGATATTGTTGCTGTAAACGCGCTATATAGGCCAGGCCCAATGGAAAATATTCCACTCTATATTGCTAGGAAACATAAAAAAGAACCGGTTCAATATCCGCATCCAGACCTTGAACCCATACTTGAGAAGACATATGGTGTGATTGTGTATCAAGAGCAAATTATGCAGATTGCTTCTAAAATGGCTGGTTTTAGCCTAGGAGAGGCTGATTTATTGAGAAGAGCCGTAAGTAAAAAGAAAAAAGAAGTACTAGATAAAGAAAGACAACATTTTGTGCAAGGTAGCTTAAAAAAAGGCTACACCGAACAAACAGCAAATGAAATTTATGATTTAATCGTCCGGTTTGCCAATTATGGGTTTAACCGAAGCCATGCTGTTGCTTACAGTATGATCGCGTATCAGCTTGCCTATTTAAAAGCTAACTATCCACTCTATTTTATGGCTTCATTACTGACAAGTGTAGTTGGCAATGACGACAAACTAAGTCAATATATACGAGAATCCAAACAAATAGGAATTTCCATTTTGCCCCCATCAATTAATAATAGCTACTATCCTTTTATTGTAGAGAAAAAGGCAATCCGCTTTAGTTTGGCGGGAATTAAGAGTGTAGGGGTTGCAGCCTTAAAGGAAATTATTGAGACGAGAAAAGTTAAGCCTTATTCAGACCTCTTTGATTTTTGTGTCCGAACATCGATGAGGAGTATTAATCGTCGTACAATAGAGGCGTTAATTTGTTCAGGAGCCTTTGATGAATTTGGGGAACACCGAGCGACTCTATTAGCCACTTTAGATGTTGCGATTGAACATGCCGAACTCGTCCGACCAAAAAATGATGAAAATCAAGTCGAGATGTTTTTTGAGGATGATTTTGGACTTAAACCAAAATATGTAGAGGTTGAACCATTTAAGGAAATGGAAAAACTTCGCTTTGAAAAGGATGCACTAGGCTTTTACTTATCAAGTCATCCAATTACTAGTTATTCGGCTTATCTAAAAAAGCACGGAGCAATCTCGATTTCGGAGGCTTCACATTATCTACATCAAAATGTCGTTGTAGGTGGATTCATCACAAAAGAAAGAACGATTCGTACAAAAAAAGGTGAGGTAATGGCCTTTTTGACAATTAGTGATGAAAGCGGGGAATTAGAAGGCGTTGCATTTCCAAGAACCTATACACAGTCGGCAAAGCTTTTAAAAAATGATGCTTTAGTTTTACTAAAGGGTAAGCTTGAAAGTCGAAATAATCAACTACAGCTTATCATTAACCAAGCTGAGGCCTTACCCGATAAAGTGGAGATGCCGGAAGATGAGAAGAAACTTTTTGTCAGAATGGAAAGAAAGGATCAAGCAGCTCAAGTGCTTGTGAACTTAAAAGAATTATTAAAGCAATATCCTGGGGATACCCCGGTGGTCCTGTATTATGAGGAAACACAAAAAACAATGCAGCTCCAACAAGAACTGTGGGTTAGTCCTAATCAAGAATTTTTATCCGAAATAAGAGAATTGATAGGACCTCAAAATGTGGTGATTCACTAATAAACCACTTTACATGAACAGCAATTATGTTATATTGTAATAGAAAAGCGAAGTGGCCATACCACTTATTTTTGATTAATTAGAAAATTCTATTTTGCTAGCTTTATTCATAATATGTTGGACAAGTTTTTAACTACCTAATTAGAATGACAAACAACTGGTGGGAAAATTGCTGCTACCAAGTTGTCTTTATAACAAGGAGTGAAATAGGGAAATGACTCTAAGAGAAGAAGCTCTACATATTCATCAAATTCATAAGGGTAAGCTTGAATCAAAGTCAAAAGTTCCAGTTAGAAATGCAAAGGATTTAAGTTTAGCATACTCACCGGGAGTAGCTGAACCGTGTAAAGCTATTTACGACGATAAGTCTAAAGTGTATGAATACACAATGAAGGGGAATATGGTAGCAGTTGTATCTGATGGGACTGCCGTACTTGGATTAGGAAACATAGGTCCAGAAGCTTCTCTTCCTGTCATGGAAGGAAAGGCTGTGCTATTTAAGAGCTTTGCAGGAGTAGATGCATTTCCAATTTGCTTAAACACAACAGATGTTGACAAGATTGTGGAAACGGTCAAACTATTAGAGCCTACTTTTGGTGGAGTCAACCTAGAGGATATTGCAGCTCCGAATTGCTTTGTGATAGAAGAGCGTCTTAAGAAAGAAGCGAATATACCAGTTTTTCATGATGATCAACACGGTACCGCAATTGTTACAGTAGCAGGATTAGTGAATGCATTAAAGCTAGTAGGCAAAAAAATGTCAGAAATAAAAGTTGTTGCAAATGGAGCGGGTGCTGCAGGTATTGCAATTATTAAGCTTTTATATCGCTATGGAGTCCGCGATATCATCATGTGTGACTCTAGAGGTGCTATTTATGAAGGGCGCACCTTTGGAATGAATGATGTAAAAGCAGAAGTTGCAAAATATACAAATCGTAACCGTCTAGAAGGATCTCTTGCAGATGTCCTTCAGGATGCTGATGTCTTTATTGGAGTGTCTGTTGCAGGAGCTCTAACAGCTGACATGGTAAAAACGATGAATCAGGACCCAATAATATTTGCTATGGCAAATCCTAATCCTGAAATTATGCCGGACGAAGCATTAGAAGCGGGTGCTAAAGTTGTTGGTACTGGAAGATCAGATTTTCCAAACCAAGTAAACAATGTTCTGGCATTTCCAGGAATTTTTAGAGGAGCTTTAGATGCTAGAGCGACTCATATAAATGAACAAATGAAGGTTGCGGCAGTAGAAGCAATTGCATCATTGGTAAGCACTGAAGAACTACGTTCAGATTATGTAATCCCTGCACCATTTGACCCACGTGTTGCTCCTGCTGTTGCAGCAAGTGTGGCAAAGGCGGCTATGGAGACAGGTGTAGCTAGAATCACTGTAAATCCAGAGGAAGTTGCTGAGAAGACACGTCGTTTAGCAATCATTGAATAATGGATTGGAAGAGGTTAATGTGACATCTCCTAACTCTAAGGTTTACATTGAAATTGTTAAGCAAATTAGGTCCATCATTCAAGATGATGGACTTTCCGCTGGTGATAAAATTCCGTCTGAGCGGGAACTTTCCGAGCGTCTAAATGTAGGTCGTTCCTCTGTTCGGGAAGCACTAAGATCATTGGAATTATTAGGCCTCATTGAGACAAGAAGAGGGGAAGGTACGTTTTTAAAAGATTTCGGTGATCATCAACTGATTCATTTATTAGGTACCTTCATTATTCAAGGAGATAAAACAAAGGGTGATCTCCTTGAAACAAAACACACTCTCGAAAAATCATGTATCGAAATAGCTTGTCCTATGATGAACGAAGAGATGCTTACAGAGTTGGAAGAAAAGCTTTGGGATACTGAGGACCCTGAAGAATTCCTTTTTAAATCAATTGTGGAAGCGACGGATAATCGATTATTACTACGAATATGGGTCGTCATATATGAATATGTCAAATTTGTTTATGAGGAACAGACTCATGTAATAAACAAAGAAGGCTTTGAAGAGTTAGTAGCCGGACTACGTGAAAAAGATGTGGCAAGAGCCTTATCTGCCTATGAAAAAATAACATTGTAGAGGATGTTCAAAAAGTCCGGTGAAAATGACACGTCGAATTTCTGTGTTGGCTTGCTTTTCCGTTCCTCGCGTATTAAATGCATACGCTCCGGTACTCAAAGCTGCGCCGCCTTGAAATTCTTGGTCCTTTTCATCCTCCTTTTTGAACACTCATTTGTAGGAATTTGTCGTGTTTTTGTTGACATATTCCTACAAAAAATAAGGAAGACATTCAGTAAAGTATAAGTACATGCTTTTTTGGCAACGAAGGAAGATATAAGATTTTCCTTTTTTTCGTTACACAACTTTTTGTCTTAATACAAGCAGATAAACTAAGTCGAAAAAGCTATTCCAT
Source organism: Ferdinandcohnia salidurans (assembly GCF_042680725.1). Taxonomy (NCBI): domain Bacteria; kingdom Bacillati; phylum Bacillota; class Bacilli; order Caryophanales; family Bacillaceae; genus Ferdinandcohnia; species Ferdinandcohnia salidurans. The sequence goes on along the minus strand of NZ_JBHUEK010000021.1, from coordinate 34,287 downwards.
TGAAAGTGTGAGGAGGTTCCTTTTTGTTAAAAGACTTTTTTGTAAAAAAGAAAAAATATGCTTCAATCCCTTCGGAACAAGCTAGACAAGATGTTCCAGAGGGCATTATGAGCAAATGTCCAAATTGTAAAAAAATAATGTACACAAAAGAATTAATGAAAAACGATAAAATTTGTATGAACTGTGACTATCACTATCAAATGACTGCATATGAAAGAATCGATAGCTTACTTGATGAAGGCTCTTTTATCGAGCTTGATAAAGAAATGGTCTCTGAAAATCCACTAGGCTTTCCTGATTATCTTGGAAAACTGAAGAAGGACCAAGATAAAACAGGTATTAATGAAGCTGTGGTAACCGGTGAAGGTACAATTGAAGGAAATCGTATCGTCTTGGCGATTATGGATTCTAGCTTCCGTATGGGAAGTATGGGTTCTGTTGTCGGTGAGAAGATTACTAGGGCAATTGAAAAGGCGATGGAATTAAAGGTTCCATTTCTTATCTTTACAGCTTCTGGTGGAGCAAGAATGCAAGAAGGTGTTCTAAGCCTAATGCAAATGGCCAAAACAAGTTCTGCATTAAAACTATTTAGTGATCAAGGTGGCCTCATTATTTCGATAATGACACACCCAACAACGGGTGGAGTATCTGCAAGCTTTGCATCATTAGGTGATTTTAATTTCGCAGAACCAGGTGCATTAATTGGATTTGCAGGTAGAAGAATCATTGAACAAACGATTCGCGAAGATCTCCCAGAAGACTTCCAAACAGCCGAGTTTTTACTAAAACATGGTCAACTGGATGCTGTTATTCATCGTCAGGATTTAAAAGATACATTAGCAAATATAGTTGATATTCATACGAACGGGGGTGCGGTTAATTGGTAGGTGAACTAGAGTTTGAGAAACCAGTCGTAGAATTAAAGAAAAAAATTACCGAGTTAAAAGAGTTTACAAGTGATTCAAATATGGATTTATCAGATGAAATTTCAAAGCTTGAATCAAGACTTCAAAAACTGGAGAATGAAATTTATAGTCATTTAAAACCATGGGACCGTGTGCAAATTGCCCGTCATCCCGAAAGACCGACTACCCTTGATTATATTGAACGTATCTTTACTAATTTTTTCGAGTGTCATGGTGACCGTTACTATGGGGATGATGCTGCCATAGTTGGTGGTATTGCTAAGTACCACGATTTACCTGTAACTGTAATTGGACACCAACGAGGTAAAGATACAAAGGAAAATATCAGAAGAAATTTTGGAATGCCACATCCAGAAGGATACCGCAAGGCACTTCGTTTAATGAAGCAGGCTGAAAAATTTAGCCGTCCAATCATATGTTTCATTGATACGAAGGGCGCATATCCAGGTAAAGCAGCCGAGGAACGTGGTCAAAGTGAAGCTATTGCAAAAAACCTTTTTGAAATGGCAGGCTTGACTGTTCCTGTTATATGTATTGTAATTGGTGAAGGTGGAAGTGGGGGAGCACTTGCTTTAGGTGTAGGAAATCAAATTCATATGCTCGAAAACTCAACCTATTCTGTTATTTCTCCCGAAGGTGCTGCTGCATTACTTTGGAAAGATGCAGGACTTGCCAAAAAAGCTGCAGAGTCTATGAAAATAACAGCGCCAGACTTAAAAGAATTAGGGGTTGTAGATGAAATCATCCCAGAAGTAAGAGGTGGAGCTCATAAGGATGTTGCAGAACAAGCAGCTTCCATCGATACCGTTCTCTTGCAGTCATTAAAAGAATTACGTAAATTAAACAAAGATGAGTTAGTTCAACAACGCTATCAAAAATATAAAAAGATAGGCCAATTTACAATAGCTGAAGAAGAGTTTATCGGAGTTCAGTAACAAAAAGTGGACGTGCATCTAACAAAATGTTTAGGGCACGTTTTACTTTGTTTCCACATAATCAGAAGACTGTTGAATAAATCGAAATTCTCCGAAATTAGAATGTGATATTCAACGGATTATAAATATGTATGTAATATTCGAAATCCCCTCGCATAGTATTCTTTTTAATTCTCGATTTTTCTACACAATTTCACAATTTTTTCTGTTTTTATTACGCTATCTTAGTTGTTTTACTTATATATTAGTGTTATTTTATACATATTGCACAAAATAGTAAAAGCGAATAATCACAATTCGTGATTCATGATTATTTTTAGATTATTTTTACATAGAGGTGGAAAAATGAAAAGAATAGGTGTTTTAACTAGCGGTGGGGATTCACCAGGGATGAACGCTGCGATTCGTGCTGTTGTACGAAAAGCAATCTTTCACGATGTAGAAGTATATGGAGTTTATCAAGGATATGCTGGACTAATAAGTGGACAGATAAAACAATTAGAGATTGGATCTGTTGGTGATATAATTCATCGCGGTGGTACAATGCTTTATACTGCTCGATGTGAAGAATTCAAAACAGAAGAAGGTCGTAAAAAAGGTCTTGAGCAATTAAAAAAGCTTGGAATAGAAGGCTTAGTTGTTATCGGTGGTGACGGCTCTTACCGTGGTGCCCAAAAACTAACTGAACTTGGCTTCCCGTGCGTTGGTGTTCCAGGTACTATCGACAATGATATCCCGGGTACTGATTTTACGATTGGTTTTGATACTGCACTAAATACAGTTATTGATGCTATTGATAAAATAAGAGATACAGCAACTTCACATGAGCGTACATATGTAATTGAAGTTATGGGTAGACATGCTGGTGACCTTGCATTATGGGCTGGGCTAGCTGGTGGTGCTGAAACAATTATTATTCCGGAAGCAGAACACGACATGGATGAAGTTATTGGTAAGCTTAACCGTGGCCATGACCGCGGGAAGAAGCATAGTATTATTGTCGTAGCCGAGGGTGTAGGTAGTGGTGTTGAAATCGGTAATAAGATTCAAGAAGCTACAAATTTTGAAACAAGAGTGAGTGTCCTTGGACATATTCAACGTGGTGGTTCACCAACTGCATCAGACAGAGTATTGGCAAGTCGTCTAGGTGCAAAGGCTGTTGAATTGTTATTAGAAGGAAAAGGTGGACGTGCTGTTGGTATTCAACAAAACAATTTAGTTGACCATGATATTATGGAAATTCTAGATCGTAAACATACAGTTGATAAGAAGATGTATGACCTATCCCAAGAGCTATCCATTTAAAATACATGTGAGTAAAATTCTTTTAGAAGTGTTGCTAATCGCTGATTTAAAGCGATTATAGAGGAGGAAAATGTAATGAGAAAAACAAAAATAGTTTGTACGATAGGACCTGCTAGTGAGAGTATTGAAAAACTGGTTGCTTTAGCAAACGCAGGAATGAATGTAGCTAGACTTAATTTTTCGCATGGTGACTTTGAGGAGCATGGTGCACGTATTAAAAACATTCGTGAGGCTGCTAAAATCACTGGCAAAAACATTGCGATCCTACTAGATACTAAAGGACCAGAAATTCGCACAAATACAATGGAAAATGGTGCTATTGAATTAGTTGAAGGTTCTACAGTCACTCTTTCAATGGAAGAAGTTATTGGTACACCGGAAAAATTCTCAATTACATATCCGGGCTTAATTGAAGATGTTCATCCAGGTTCCAGAATTCTATTAGATGATGGATTAATCGGATTAGAAGTAGTAGAAATTAATCAACAAAAGCGTGAAATCCTGACAAAAGTATTAAATAGTGGAACATTAAAAAATAAAAAAGGTGTTAACGTACCTGGGGTTCGAGTGAATTTACCTGGTATCACTGAAAAAGATGCAAAAGATATCATATTCGGTATCCAGCAAGATGTCGATTATATCGCAGCTTCCTTCGTTCGTCGTGCTTCAGACGTACTAGAAATCAGAGAATTGCTCGAAGAAAATAATGGGGAAGCTATTCAAATTATCCCTAAAATTGAAAACCAAGAGGGTGTAGATAACATCGATGAGATACTTGAAGTATCTGATGGATTAATGGTTGCTCGTGGTGACTTAGGTGTTGAAATTCCTGCTGAAGAAGTACCACTCGTGCAAAAAGATTTAATTAAGAAATGTAATGCCCTTGGTAAACCAGTTATTACAGCGACACAAATGTTAGATTCTATGCAACGAAATCCAAGACCAACTCGTGCGGAAGCAAGTGACGTTGCGAACGCCATTTTTGATGGTACAGATGCGATTATGCTTTCAGGTGAAACTGCTGCTGGTACATACCCAGTTGAAGCAGTACAAACCATGCATAATATTGCGTCTCGTGCAGAAAGTGCTTTAGTACATCGTGAAATTTTATCTCAACGCAGTAAAATCTCAGGTATCACAATTACAGATGCAATCGGACAATCAGTTGCCCATACTGCGCTTAATTTAGATGTATCTGCAATCGTAACACCTACTGAAAGTGGTCATACTGCAAGAATGATTTCAAAATATCGTCCTAAGGCTCCAATCATTGCCGTTACTGCGAACGAATCAACAACAAGAAAGCTTTCTCTTGTTTGGGGTGTGTATCCGCAAACAGGTAATGTAGCCAAATCAACAGATGAAATGCTTGACAACTCAGTTGAAGTTGCACTAAATACTGGAATTATTAAACCAGGCGATTTAGTTGTGATTACTGCAGGTGTACCAGTTGGCGAGTGTGGAACTACAAACATTATGAAGATTCATGTTGTTGGTAATACCCTTGCAAATGGACAAGGTATTGGGAGAAAATCGGCTTTTGGTAAAGTAGTAGTAGCAAACACTACTGAGGAAGCAGAAGCAAAAATGTATGACGGTGCAATTCTAGTAACAACTGCTACTGATCGTGATATGGTAAAATACGTGGAGCAGGCATCTGCTTTAATCACGGAAGAAGGCGGTCTTACTAGCCATGCAGCTGTAGTAGGATTAAGTATCGGAATTCCTGTGATTGTTGGTGTAGAAAATGCAACAACAATTTTAAAAGATGGACAAGATATTACGGTTGATTCATCTCGTGGAGTGATATACGAAGGACATGCAAATGTTCTATAAAAAGGAGAAGGGAAACCTTCTCTTTTTTCTTTGAGTTTTACTACTCATATTTGTAAAGGAAACGTATAATATAAGAAAAGCCTTCATCTAAGGAGGACAATATGAGAATTTTACTAGCATTGATTATTATCGTACCGGCATTAGAAATTAGTGTCCTTATTTTCTCAGGTAAGACACTTGGAATTCCAATCACTTTGCTGTTGATTATTCTTACTGGTGTAATTGGGGCGTGGTTAGCGAAAAAACAAGGGCTTGATACGCTTCACCGCGCTCAACAACAAATGAATTATGGACAGGTCCCTGGTGAAGCCATTATGGATGGAATTTGCATCCTGATCGGTGGGGTATTGCTTTTAAGCCCTGGTTACATTACAGATCTAACTGGTTTTTTCTTACTCATTCCAGCAACTAGAAATCTGATTAAACCGATTATTGCCAACTGGATTAGACGAAGAATGGATAGAGGTAATTTCACAGTTATTCGTCGTTGGTAAAAAAAGAAAGCCATTGCGGTCGCAATGGCCTTCTTTATGTTTCTTTTCCACTAATAAATCCCCATATATCCCGAAATACACCTGTTGTATATAGAGTTCTAATAATTACTAACGTAACGGGGCCAATAATTAACCCAATGAATCCAAATAATTGAAACCCAACGAACAGTGATATCAATGTTGCCAATGGATCTAATCCAATACTAGAAGAGATAATCTTAGGCTCCATGACTTGGCGTTGTACAATGACAACAAGGTATAGTATACCAAGCCCTATTGCAAATGCTAGATTTCCACTAAAAGCCGAATAAATGATCCATGGTACGAACACAAGTCCAGTTCCCAAATACGGAAGTAGATCAACGATTCCAATTAATAACGCAATAGTGATTGCATAATCGACTCGTAAAATTAACAGGCCAACTAATACAATCCCCGCTGTAATTGAAATTAGAGTTGCTTGAGCTTTAACAAATCCAAATAACGCTTTTTTTAATTCCACAAATACGGACTTTCCACTTGTTCGAGCTTTTATTGGAATAAATTTTCGTCCCATAATCACAAACTTATTCCAATCTTTGCTAATAAAAAATGTGGCTAACAGTGAGAATACAATCACAGTCGCTGCATTTGGTAGCCAGCCCAGGAACTTTGGAATATTTTCTAAAAATGCTTTAATAAATTCTCCAACATTTGTAGCAATAGTTGTACCAACATTGCTGACATTATCCATAATTGTTTGCTGTTGGCCTTGATCCAAATTATCAAACATACTCGTTATTCTTTCGTAAAAAGGAATAATCTGGCCAACTATTAAATTTTCCAAATAAACTACTAGGGTTTCAAAATGCTGTGGTACTTCTTTTGCTAAATAGTTAGCACCTGAGATAATCTCAGCTATTAATAATGTAAGTAAACCTGTTACAATGCCAAATACAAGCAAAATACCTATAAATACCGATAAGCCACGTGGTATCCTGACTTTACGCTCCAAAAAATTGACAAGAGGATTAATAAGGAATGCAATTAATAAAGCAAAAATAAACGGATATGTAAGTCTAAAAAGAAAATAAAACAAGATGAAACCTATGACAATTAATGCAATAACCAATAAAAACCGAAGAAAACCATACACATAGTTAATGTTCAAACTTTTTCCTCCCTAGGAATTTCTTGCATATTTTTATTTTACAATCTCTTTGATTACTTTAAAAGTATTACGAAGAAATGAAATATAAAGTTTCCAATTATGGAGAAAAAGTTTTATTTATGATATCATACGTTATGAGCAAGTGAAAAAAATTTAAGAGCAAAATACAACATATGCCATATTTAATTGGTTTTAAGTCTAGTAAACGGTTCTGTTAACTAGAAAAATGAAAACCTATTCGTAAAAATGTTTTTGTGTAATAATAATTTATTAGGGGAAATTTGTCTCTTTTGATTCACAAAAGTCAGATTATTTATTATAATAGAGTCAGGGTTATTTATTTCCTACATATTTATTTATTCGCTTTCACTTGCATAAATAACTTTTATTGTCACAATATTATACTGATATTTGTGACCATGAGCGTTTTTTCAAAAATGAAAGCATTTACTTCACTAGATTACAATGTTTAAAGCATAAATAACGATGTGATAATGTGTTTTGTTTTTGAGCGTGCGCTCAATTTACCTCTATAAAATGAGGTAGGGGAATATGAAAAAAGGAGAGGGTCATATGACAGCAACAAAGGGGCTTGAAGGAATTGTAGCTACAACATCTTCTGTCAGTTCAATTATTGATGACACTTTAACGTATGCAGGATTCAATATTGACGATTTAGCGGAAAATGCTAGTTTTGAAGAAGTTATCTACCTATTATGGCATCGCAAACTTCCAAATAAAGAGGAGTTAGCTGAATTAAAACAGCAACTTGCTGATAATGCAAGTTTACCTCAAGAATTATTAAATCATTTCAAAACTTACCCAATTGACAAGGTTCATCCGATGGGGGCACTTCGCTCAGCTGTTTCACTATTAGGACTATATGATGATGAAGCAGATGTAATGGATCCAGAAGCTAATTATCAAAAGGCAATCCGCCTACAAGCAAAATTACCTACAATTGTTACCGCTTTTTCTCGTGTTCGTAAAGGTTTAGAGCCAGTTGCTCCTCGCACTGATCTTAGCTTCGCAGCAAACTTCTTATATATGCTTAGCGGGCAAGAACCTAGCGAAATTGCAGAAGAAGCATTCAATAAAGCGTTAGTACTTCATGCTGACCATGAACTTAATGCATCTACATTTACAGCACGTGTTTGTGTTGCAACTCTATCTGATGTTTATTCAGGTATTACTGCTGCAATTGGAGCTTTAAAGGGCCCGCTTCACGGTGGAGCTAATGAAGCTGTTATGAAGATGCTTACTGAAATTGGTGAAGTTGAAAACGTTGAGAATTATATAAATACAAAATTAGCTAATAAAGAAAAAATCATGGGGTTTGGTCATAGAGTTTACCGTAAAGGTGACCCACGTGCAAAACACTTAAAGGCAATGTCTCAAAAGTTAACAGCGATTACTGGCGAACCAAAATGGTATGAGATGTCAACCAAAATTGAAGAAATTGTTACGAGTTCAAAACCATTACCACCAAATGTTGACTTCTATTCAGCATCTGTATACCATAGCTTAGGTATTGATCATGATTTATTTACCCCAATCTTTGCAGTAAGCCGTGTTTCTGGATGGTTAGCTCATATTCTAGAGCAATATGATAACAACCGCTTAATCCGTCCACGTGCTGAATATACTGGTCCAGGAATGCAGACATACGTTCCGATGGAACAAAGAGGTTAATAAATCTAACAATATATATATTAATAGGTTGAAGTATTTCGGGAAAAAATTTTCTTGAAATACTTCTTAAGAACTTTAGGAGGTAATACTAGTGGCAGGAGAAAAAATTACAGTATCAAATGGTGTACTAAACGTACCAAACAATCCAATTATTCCTTTTATTGAAGGTGATGGAACTGGTCCAGATATTTGGGCAGCAGCGTCACGCGTATTAGAAGCAGCTGTTGAAAAAGCGTACAACGGCGAAAAATCAATTGTTTGGAAAGAAGTATTAGCAGGGGAAAAAGCTTTTAACCAAACTGGTGAATGGTTACCAGAAGAAACATTAGATGTTATTCGAGAGTACATAATTGCGATCAAAGGACCTCTTACTACACCAGTTGGTGGTGGTATTCGTTCATTAAACGTTGCATTACGTCAAGAACTAGACCTATTCACTTGTCTTCGCCCAGTACGTTATTTTACAGGTGTACCTTCACCAGTTAAGCGTCCAGAAGATACAGATATGGTTATCTTCCGTGAAAACACTGAAGACATTTACGCTGGTATCGAATATGCACAAGGTTCTGAAGGCGTTCAAAAGCTTATCAACTTCCTACAAAATGAACTAGGTGTAAATAAAATCCGCTTCCCAGAAACTTCTGGTATCGGAATCAAGCCAGTTTCTGAAGAAGGAACAAAGCGTCTAGTACGTGCTGCTATCAACTACGCTATTGAACAAGGCCGTAAATCTTTAACACTTGTTCATAAGGGTAATATCATGAAGTTTACAGAAGGAGCTTTCAAAAATTGGGGCTATGAGCTTGCTGAACAAGAGTTTGGCGATAAAGTATTCACTTGGGCTCAATATGACCGCATCGTTGAAGAAGAAGGTAAGGATGCTGCAAATAAAGCACAAGCTGATGCTGAAGCAGCAGGTAAGATCATTGTAAAAGATTCAATCGCTGATATCTTCTTACAACAAATCTTAACTCGTCCGCGTGAGTTCGACGTTGTTGCTACAATGAATTTAAATGGTGACTACATTTCTGATGCTCTAGCTGCACAAGTTGGTGGTATCGGAATCGCACCAGGAGCGAATATTAACTATGAAACTGGCCATGCAATTTTCGAAGCAACACACGGAACTGCACCTAAATATGCTGGTTTAGATAAAGTAAACCCTTCTTCTGTACTATTATCAGGTGTATTAATGCTTGAACACCTTGGTTGGAATGAAGCAGCAACTCTAATTATGAATTCAATGGAAAAAACGATTGAATCTAAGGTTGTAACATATGACTTCGCACGTCTAATGGAAGGCGCTACAGAAGTAAAATGTTCTGAGTTTGCTAATGAACTAATCAAAAACTTAGGCTAATCATAGAACAAGTAACTACCCTAATAGGGTAGTTACTTTCATATGTGAATAGGGAGGATATAAAATGAGTCAATTTAAACGAAAAAAAGTCTCTGTAATTGGTAGTGGTTTTACTGGTGCAACAACCGCTTTCTTACTTGCGCAAAAGGAATTAGGAGATGTCGTTTTAGTTGATATCCCACAAATGGAAAATCCAACAAAAGGGAAAGCTCTTGATATGTTGGAAGCTAGCCCTGTCCAAGGGTTTGATGCAAATATTACTGGGACTTCAAATTACGAGGATACAGCAGATTCAGATATCGTTGTGATTACAGCTGGAATTGCCCGGAAACCTGGTATGAGCCGTGATGACCTAGTTCAAACAAATCAAAAAATCATGAAAAGTGTCGCTCAGGAAATTGCAAAACATTCTCCAAATAGCTATATCATTGTCTTAACAAACCCAGTTGACGCTATGACTTATACTGTGTTTAAGGAATCAGGATTTCCGAAAAATCGTGTCATTGGGCAATCAGGCGTACTTGACACTGCACGATTCCGTACATTCATTGCCCAAGAACTAAATTTATCGGTGAAAGATATCACTGGTTTTGTCCTTGGTGGTCATGGTGACGACATGGTTCCACTTGTTCGTTACTCCTATGCTGGAGGAATCCCTCTAGAAACTTTAATTTCAAAAGATCGTTTAGATGCTATCGTTGAACGTACACGTAAAGGTGGCGGTGAAATTGTCAATCTCCTTGGAAACGGAAGTGCTTATTATGCACCAGCGGCATCCTTGGTGGAAATGGTTGAAGCCATCTTAAAAGATCAACGACGTGTCCTTCCAGCCATTGCATATCTAGAAGGTGAATATGGATTCAGCGGAATTTACCTAGGAGTCCCTACCATCTTAGGTGCAAATGGCATTGAGAAAATCATTGAGCTAGACCTTACAGAACAAGAAAAAGCAGAACTTGCTCAATCTGCTGATTCTGTTAAAAATGTAATGAATATCCTAGTCTAATCATAAGTTAACGAAAAAATTCGGGGTTATCCCCCGAATTTTTTGTACATAAACTGTTTTAATTCTATGGAGGTGCAACCTTTTTCATGCTATTAGGGAAAAAGCGAAAACTAGGTAGAAAGATTGAAGAAATGACGGTTGGTGAAAAGCTATCACTAACTGAAAAAATTGAAGATAAAGATCTGCTTTTATACTTAGGTTTGACGAATGATGCAAATCCACTTTATATTCAACATGATTATGCATCTCAAACTCCATTTAAGAAACCTATAGTTCCAACTGTAATGCTTACTGGAATTATCACAGCGGCGATTTCGAAGTATTTACCAGGTCCAGGAAGTCATATCCTCAAACAGGAAATTGAATTTTTTCAGCCACTTTATCACTATGCTACTATTCAATTTCTATTTGAAGTATCCAAAATTAATATTCACGACCATACTGTTGAAATAGCAGTAACGGCATTTGATGAAGATGAATCATTAGCGATCGAAGGAAGACTTTTAGTCTGCCCTCCACACCGAATCACGCCAATGGAAGGTAAAATATTGGAGAACTTTTAGAGAGCTTAGCCTCTCTTTTTTTTGTTTTCATGGTAAGTAACGAAATGTTAATCTATAATAATCTTATATAGAGATAGAAAAATGATGGGGTTTAACTTTTTTGATGGAGGAAGACAATGAAGAATAAAGTATTGGTTGTGGAAGATGAACAGTCAATCATTACATTACTTCAGTATAACCTACAACAGGCAGGCTACGAGGTTATTACTGCAATGGACGGAGAAGAAGGATTAGAAAAAGCTTTAGCAGAAAAACCGCAAATTATCGTCCTTGACTTAATGTTGCCTAAGTTAGATGGGATCGAAGTATGCAAGCAGCTTCGTTTAAATAAAGTAGATATCCCAATCTTAATGTTAACTGCAAAGGATGACGAATTTGATAAGGTATTAGGTTTAGAGCTTGGAGCAGATGACTATATGACAAAGCCATTTAGCCCAAGAGAAGTTGTGGCACGTGTCAAAGCAATACTAAGAAGAACAAGTAAAAATATTGTCAACACCGAAGATGATACATCAGCGCCGCAAATCACAATAGGACCACTACGAATTTTACCAGAAAATTTTGAGGCCTATTTTAACGAAGAAGCGCTCGATTTAACACCTAAGGAATTTGAACTTCTTGCCTATTTGGCAAAGAATAAGGGGAGAGTATTAACACGAGACCAACTCCTGAGTGCGGTTTGGAACTATGATTTTGCTGGTGACACCAGAATTGTGGATGTGCATATTAGTCATTTGCGTGAAAAAATTGAAAAAGAATCAAAAAAGCCAAATATTATTAAAACAGTTAGGGGATTAGGCTATAAGCTCGAGGAGCCTAAAATTTATGAATAAGTTTCACTCGAGACTACTATCTGCGATTATCTTTTTAATCATTATTGTTTTTCTTTGTATGGGTTTTATGTTGGGGCAATTTATTAGTAGTCTTATCACGAATAGTGCAATGCATGGAACCTCAATCGAAGAAACAGTCCAGCAGGTCTGGATTGCTCTGACGATATGCCTGGGTATCGCATTAATTATTATTCTCTCACTCATTGTAAGAATCACGACTACTTATACAAAACCGATTGATTCAGCAACAAAAGCGGTTAAAGAACTCGCTAAGGGAGATTATCGTGCAAGAACTTATGAAGACGATGTAAGTACAGCTGGGTTATTAGGCCAGTCCATCAATATCGTTGCTAGAAATATTGAAGAAATGACCAAATCTTATGAAATGCAGCATGACCGATTACATACCCTGATTGAAAATATGGGGAGCGGACTATTATTTATCGATAGTAAAGGATATATTAGCATTGTTAATCGTTCAACCAATGAGATCTTCAAAGTTGATCAAGCTGATTTATTAGGTCAACTTTATTATGAAGCTTTTACACAAAAGGAAATTGTAAAGCTAGTCGAAGAGATTTTTATGACCGAACAAAAACTACGAAGACAAATCAATTTGATGATTGGAAATGAACAGAAGGACTTTGAAGTGTACGCTGCACCTGTATTAGGGGCGAAGGTAGAATGGAAGGGAGTTGTTCTTGTCTTTCACGATATTTCAACCCTGAAAAGGCTTGAACAGATGCGGAAGGATTTTGTTGCAAATGTTTCCCATGAGCTTCGCACACCGATTACATCTATTAAAGGGTTTTCGGAAACTTTATTAGACGGCGCTATGAATGATAGGGACGTCTTAAAACAATTCTTAACCATTATCCTAGATGAAAGTCATCGTCTCCAATTGCTCATTCAAGATTTATTGGATTTATCGAAAATGGAGAACAAAGGTTTTTCACTTAATCCTTCACAGGTTAATGTGAAAGAGCTCTTAGAAAATAGTATACAGATGCTTAAATCCAAAGCAGTCGAACGAGAGATTCAATTAGAGCTTACTGTAGATGATGAAACAACTGTAATCGATGGAGATATGGATAGGTTGAAGCAGGTCTTTATCAATGTAATTAATAATGGTATATCCTACTCTCCAGATGGAGCTAAGGTTGAGGTAAAAGCATCAAACTATGATGATTATGTTCAAATTCAAATTATTGATACAGGGATTGGAATAGAAGAAAAAGAACTTCCCCGTATCTTTGAAAGGTTTTATCGCGTAGATAAAGCAAGGAGCCGCAATTCAGGCGGTACAGGTTTGGGTCTTGCCATTGTAAAGCATATCATTGAGGCACATGAAGGGGCTGTTGAAGTAAACAGCAGAGTGGGGGAAGGAACGACTTTTACGTTTCGTTTAAAAAAGAGAATATAATCCATAGGTAGTCCTAATTTACAAAATGTTTACATTGGAAAAATATTCTCTTAATATAGAAACCGTATGATGTATATGAGAACCCCTTCATTCAGAAGGCCAAACTTTTTTGACAAGGACGTAATATCCTTGTCATTTTTTTTATGAAACTGAAACCTTTTTACAAGATAATCGTATAAAACAATGTAGCAATAAATTGAGGGGGGAAAGCATGGTTAGTTTAAAACGAATATATACAATTGTTGGACTAAGTGTGCTCGTTTTGATTTTAGGTGTCGTTGGTTTTACATCATGGTACACTGTTGATGAATCAGAGCAAGCCATTATATTAACCTTTGGGAAAGCGGATGAAGGAATTACAGAGCCAGGCCTACATTTTAAAATGCCATGGCCAATCCAAGATGTAGAGAAACTGCCTAAAACAACATTTAGTTTACAGTTTGGCTATGATCAAAAGAATGGTGAAATTACCGACGTGCCAAAGGATACAAAAATGATTACCGGTGATGAAAATATTGTTTTAGCAGATATGGTTGTTCAATGGCAAATTACTGATCCATCAAAATTCTTATTTAATTCTGAGGATCCTGAGCAAATCCTATATAATTCTACTTCTGCTTCTTTAAGAAGTATTATCGGAAGTTCAAAAATTGATGATGCGTTAACATCGGGTAAGGCGGAAATCGAAGCTGAGGTAAGAGATTTATTAGCCGATCTTTTAGTGAAATATGATATTGGTATTTCAGTAACAGCTGTTAAATTACAAGATGTTGAATTACCAAATGATGAAGTGCGTAAGGCATTTACGAATGTAACAGATGCTCGTGAAACAATGAATACCAAAATAAATGAAGCGAATAAATATCGCAATCAAAAAATGAATGAGGCAAAAGGGGAAAAAGATGCACTAATTTCACGTGCCGAAGGGGATAAAGCTGCCCGAATCGAAATTTCCCGTGGGGATGTAGCGACATTTAATGCTTTATATAACGAATATGTGAAGAATCCAGAGATTACTAGAAAACGTTTAGTTCTAGAAACATTAGATCAAGTATTACCACATACAGAAATTTATATTATGAAGGATGATGGCAATACAATGAAGTACTTGCCAATACGTCCTCCTGGAAGCCAAGCGCAGGTTCCTCCTGTAGAAACAGAAGGGAGTGGTAACCAATGAGTGAAAATGTGGTGGATTTAAACGAAAAAAAGGGTTCCAATAATTTTAGCAAATATACTAAGGGTGGAATCGGCATCCTAATAGCTATCATCTTAATTGGGATTGTTATCGTAAATATATTTATTGTAAGAGAAGGAGAATACAAAGTGGTTCGCCAATTCGGTGAGGTTGTAAGAATTGTAGAAACACCAGGTCTTTCCTATAAAATTCCATTTATCCAGTCTGTTGAAACATTACCAAAATATCAAATGATTTATGATGTTGAAGAGGCTGAAATCAATACGAAAGATAAAAAGCGAATGATGATTGATAATTATGCGGTTTGGCGCATAGAAGATCCAAAACAAATGATTTCGACAACAAGAACGGTAGTAAATGCAGAAGCAAAACTCGATGAATTTGTTTATTCTGCCATCCGAACAGAGTTAGGTCAATTAAATTATGATGAAATTATTAATGATGAGAAATCTGAACGTGGTAGCCTCAATGACCGCATTACAGAAATTGTAAATAAAAACCTTGAGGAAGATAAATATGGTATTGTCGTAACAGATATTCGGATGAAGCGTACCGATCTACCTGCAGAAAACGAACAATCTGTTTTTACGAGAATGATTTCTGAACGTCAATCAACAGCTCAAGATTATCTTTCAAGAGGGGATGCTCAGAAAAATATAATCGAAGCACAAACGGATAAGGAAGTAAAAGAAATTATCGCAAAAGCACAAGCTGATGCGGAAGTTATTCGAAGCCAAGGGGAAGGAGAAGCGGCTCGTATATACAACGAGGCTTTCTCAAAGGACCCAGAATTCTATAACCTATTCCGTACACTAGAATCCTATAAGACTACTATTGATGGAGAAACAGTAATCATTTTACCAGCTGACTCTCCATATGCAAGATTGTTAATGGGGTATACCGAATAACAATCAATTAGGTAGCCGTTATTTTTCATTCTGTTCATGACATGATAAAATGAACAGTAGGAAATAACGGCTATTTTTTTTGATGATTTAAGGGATGTGTAGCATGGAAGGTCCGAATGCCGTAATAGAAGGGAAGGATTTTTCTTGGATAAAAAGATTGTCTTAGTGGATGGAAATAGTATCGCATACCGTGCATTTTTTGCCCTACCACTTCTTAATAATGATAAAGGTGTACATACCAATGCCATTTATGGCTTTACCATGATTTTAAACCGAATTCTTGAACAGGAAAAACCGACACATATATTAGTAGCCTTTGATGCAGGCAAAACAACTTTTAGACATAGTACTTTTAGTGAATATAAAGGCGGCAGACAAAAAACACCACCTGAGCTTTCGGAGCAGTTTCCATTTTTACGCGAATTGCTTGATGCATACAAGATTGCCAGATATGAGTTAGAAAACTATGAAGCCGATGACATCATCGGAACTTTATCTCTTCAAGCTGAAAAAGAAGGCTTTGAGGTTAAAGTTATCACAGGTGATAAAGACTTAACACAGCTAGCCTCAGAACAGATAACAGTAGATATAACGAAAAAAGGGATCACAGATGTAGATTCTTACACTCCTGAGTTTATTAAAGAGAAGTATGGGATTACACCTGAACGAATAATTGACATGAAAGGGCTAATGGGAGATAACTCTGATAACATTCCAGGTGTCCCTGGTGTCGGGGAAAAAACAGCACTGAAATTATTGCAGGAGTTCAATACATTAGAAGAACTATTAGACTCAATCGATAAGGTGAGTGGGAAAAAGCTAAAAGAAAAACTTGAGGAAAATAAAGACCAAGCGATCATGAGTAAGCAGCTTGCGACTATCCATCGTGAAGCCCCAATTGAAATTGGAATTTCTGAGCTGGAATATAACGGCTATGATGGTGATAAAGTCACAAAACTATTCAAAGAGCTCGGATTTAATTCCTTACTCGATAAGGTTGAAGGTAGCGACTCGAATGAGGACAAGCCTTTAGAAAAGATTTCCTATAAAATCGTGAATGATATTACTGAAGATGTCTTAACAACTGAATCGTCTTTAATTGTGGAGGTGCTTGATGAAAGTTATCATAAGGCAGACATCCAAGGGTTTTCAATTTCAAACGAGAATGGAAATTATTATATACCAACAAAGTTAGCTCTCGAATCGAAGGCTTTTCAACAGTGGGCAAACGACAAAGAGAAAAAGAAAATCGTTTTTGATGCAAAGAAATCGATTGTGGCTTTGAGATGGAAGGGTATCAATCTACAAGGAATTGACTTTGATTGTTTAATTGCATCATATATTTTAAATCCGTCTGACTCGACTGAAGATGTTGCCGCAGTGGCAAAATTAAAGGGAATAACAGATGTACATTCTGATGAAGCAGTGTACGGAAAAGGAGCCAAACAAAGCATTCCTAACGAAGAAATTCTTTCCGAACACTTAGTGAGAAAAGCAGTTAGCTTAGCAAAATTAAAAGATTTGTTCTTGCATGAACTTCAAGAAAATGAACAGTATGAGCTTTTTACTGATTTGGAAATGCCGTTATCCCTAATCCTTGCAGACATGGAATCGATAGGGGTAAAGGTCGATGTAGAACGTTTAAAAGGAATGGGAGAAGAGTTAAAGGAACACCTTCAGGAGCTTGAACAAAAAATTTATGAACTGGCTGGAGAGGAGTTTAATATTAATTCACCTAAGCAGCTAGGTGTCATTCTTTTTGAAAAGCTTCAACTAACTGTGTACAAGAAAACAAAAACAGGGTATTCCACTTCGGCTGATATCCTTGAGAAACTGGCTAAAGAACATGAAATTATTGAATATATCTTGCACTATCGTCAAATTGGTAAGCTTCAATCAACCTATATTGAAGGCTTATTAAAGGTTGTGCATGAAGATACTTGTAAAGTTCATACTCGATTCCAGCAAGCTTTGACGCAAACTGGAAGACTAAGTTCGACAGACCCGAACCTGCAAAACATTCCAATTCGCTTGGAAGAAGGAAGAAAGATTAGACAAGCTTTCGTCCCTTCACAAAAGGATTGGTTTATATTTGCGGCGGACTATTCCCAGATTGAACTAAGGGTGTTAGCCCATATTGCCAATGATGAAAATCTGATTAGTGCCTTTACGAATGATCTGGACATTCATACAAAGACTGCCATGGATGTGTTCCATGTAACTGAAGAGGAAGTAACCTCCAATATGCGTCGTCAGGCAAAGGCTGTAAACTTTGGGATTGTGTACGGAATTAGTGATTTCGGATTGTCTCAGAATCTTGGAATTACCCGGAAGGAAGCAGGCCACTTTATTGAACGTTATTTTGCAAGTTTTCCAGGTGTTAAGGAATATATGGAAGAAATTGTTGAGGACGTAAGACAGAAAGGATATGTATCTACGCTTCTTCATAGAAGAAGATACATTCCTGAAATTACTGCTCGTAACTTTAATGTTCGTAGCTTTGCTGAAAGAACAGCAATGAATACTCCAATTCAAGGAAGTGCAGCTGATATCATCAAGAAAGCAATGATTGATATGGCGGACAGATTAAAAGCAGAAAAGCTTCAAGCGAAGTTACTATTACAGGTACATGATGAATTGATCTTCGAAGCGCCAGAAGAAGAAATTGAAATCTTAAAGAAGATCGTGCCTGATGTAATGGAAAATGCCATTTCCTTGAAAGTACCTTTAAAGGTTGACTATGAATACGGTAAGACTTGGTATGATGCCAAGTAAGTCGAAAAAGGATGTGATCATATGCCAGAGTTACCAGAGGTCGAGACCGTTCGGCGCACGTTAAACCAGCTTGTAAATGGCAAAACAATAGAAAAGGTAACGGTTTTATGGTCAAAAATCATAAAAAAACCGGAAGAGCCAGAGCAGTTTTGTGATGCACTTCGTGGACAGACAATCCATGATGTGGACAGAAGAGGTAAATTTTTAAAGTTTATTTTAGATGATTATGTTATGGTTTCTCATTTACGTATGGAAGGCAGGTACGGCCTTTACGATAAAGAAGAACTTTATGACAAACACACACATGTATTGTTCACATTTACTGATGGAACCGAGCTGCGCTATCGAGACGTTCGGAAATTTGGAACGATGCATTTATTTAAAAAAGGCGAAGAAGAGAATAGCCTACCTTTATCTCAATTAGGACCAGAGCCATTTTCAAAAGAATTTTCATTAAAATATTTAGAAGAAAAGCTATCTAAGACCAACCGTAAAATTAAGGTCGCGCTGCTTGATCAAACAAAGGTCGTAGGGCTTGGGAATATATATGTTGATGAGGCACTGTTTAGAGCGGGCATTTACCCAGAACGTGCAGCCAATTCCCTAACCAAAAAGGAATTGAAAATACTCCACCATGAGATTATTCAAACACTGAATGAAGCTGTCGAAAAAGGTGGAAGTACAATACGCTCTTACGTTAATACGCAAGGTGAAATTGGGATGTTCCAATTGCAACTCTTTGTATATGGTCAAAACGGTAAAGCATGTCAAACATGTGGAACAGAAATTGAAAAAACAGTTGTTGGCGGCAGAGGCACCCATTTCTGTCCAAAATGCCAGAAGAACAAAATGAAAACAAAATAATGTATAGAAGCCTTCATTGAAATTCGATGGATCGTTTTCTTTCGACTTTTGACTACCACGGGACATTTCACATGTAATGGGCTCCCTCCATATACTATCTTAGCAATCGATAGGAAGGAGACTCTGTGAGATGTCCCAATTGGCATCACTTGTTTTATTAGCATTTGCAGTAAGCTTGGATAGTTTTAGTGTTGGATTCACATATGGTATGAGGAAAATGAAAATACCTTTTAAATCAATCATTACAATCGCATGTTGTTCAGCAGTAACGATGGCAGCCGCCATGGGATTAGGAAAGACTATTGCGTTATTGCTATCGCCTGCAATCGCTGATCGACTGGGTGGTATTGTACTCATGTTAATTGGTGTCTGGGTATTGTTTCAGTTTTTTCGACCAACCTCCCAAGCATCTGAACAAAATGAAGAAAAACTATTAGTGAAAGTTGAAATAAAATCACTTGGACTTGTTATCAATATTTTGAAGAAGCCAATGGTTGCCGACCTTGATAAATCAGGAACGATTACCGGATTTGAAGCATTTTTGTTAGGGCTTGCCCTTTCTTTAGATGCTTTCGGGGCCGGAATCGGTGCAGCTTTATTAGGCTTTTCTCCATTGGTTATGGCTTTATTGGTTGCCGTGATGAGCTCGCTTTTTGTTTATACGGGTATAAAAAGCGGTGCTGTTTTTTCAATGAAAAGCTGGGTTCAAAAATTTTCATTTTTACCTGGAATCTTACTGATTTTAATTGGTATATGGAAATTCTAAAATAAAACGCAATAGGGAGATTGGATACGTGGCATTAACAATCGGATTAACAGGTGGAATTGCAAGTGGAAAAAGTACAGTATCACAGATGTTCAAAGAAGCAGGAATTGTTGTCGTAGATGCAGACGTTATTGCACGTAAAGTGGTTGAGCCTGGAGAAGAAGCATATGAACAAATTGTTCAATCTTTTGGCAAGGACATTCTATTACCTGACGAGACGATTGACAGGCAAAAATTAGGATCGGTCGTCTTTTTCAATGAAGAGAAACGATTGTTACTAAACTCAATTGTTCATCCTGCTGTTCGAAAACAAATGCTGAAAGAAAAAGAAGAACACCTTAACAATGGAGAAGAAACCGTGATATTGGATATTCCGTTGTTATTTGAAAGCAAGTTAACTGCATTAGTTGATCGCACCCTACTTGTTTATGTTGATTATGAGATACAATTAGCACGCCTAATGAATCGTAATAATCTCAGCAAGGGGGAAGCAGAAGCTAGGATCCAATCACAAATGCCGCTCAAGGATAAAATTCAACTTGCAGATGCTGTGATAGAAAACAATGGTACAATTGAGGCCACAAAGGATCAGCTATTCGAAATTTGTACACAGTGGGGTATAAAACGATAAGATAAAGCAAAGGTATCTCTAATACGAGATACCTTTTTTATATGTTAAGTAGGTCAAATAATGATTGTAAAATAACCAAAAAGACGTATAAATGACCATTTTTATAAAAAAGTGAATTAAAGTGTTACATATCTATTCTAATGTGTTATACTAATCGTAGAAATTAACAATAAAAAGTATAACATATATCGTGGAGGGGTTTTGATGAAGCCAAGAATCGCAATCAATGGATTTGGCCGTATTGGAAGAATGGTATTTAGAAAAGCAATTATGGATGAATCATTAGAAATAATCGCTATCAATGCAAGCTACCCTGCGGACACACTAGCACATCTAATAAAATATGATACAAACCATGGTAAGTTCGATGCGGAAATCATCCCACAGGACGACTCATTATTGGTGAATGGTAAGCGTATTCAGCTTCTTAGCTCCCGTGATCCTTTAGAGCTTCCTTGGAAAAGATTGAATATAGATATTGTGATTGAGGCAACAGGAAAATTTAATTCAAAGGAAAAAGCAAGCCTACATTTACAGGCTGGTGCCAAAAAAGTCATCTTAACTGCACCTGGTAAGGATGAGGATATTACCATTGTAATGGGTGTAAATGAAGACAAATATGACCATGAAAATCATGCCATCATTTCAAACGCTTCTTGTACAACAAATTGCTTAGCACCAGTAGCGAAAGTTTTAAATGAGCAGTTTGGAATTGTGAACGGTTTAATGACAACGGTCCATGCTTATACAAATGACCAAAAAAATATCGATAATCCACATAAAGATTTAAGAAGAGCAAGAGCCTGCGCACAATCCATTATTCCTACATCGACTGGAGCTGCCAAAGCATTATCACTTGTACTGCCAGAGCTAAAAGGAAAATTACATGGAATGGCACTACGTGTTCCAACACCTAATGTTTCTTTAGTTGATTTAGTTGTAGATGTTGAACGAGATGTAACGATTGAAGAAATTAATGAAGCTTTTATAACAGCATCTGTTGGGGCTTTAAAAGGGATTTTAGATTTTACAATTGAACCATTAGTTTCCATTGACTTTAATACCAATCCACATTCGTCTATAGTCGATGGGTTATCAACAATGGTCATAGGAGATCGTAAGGTAAAAGTATTAGCTTGGTACGATAATGAATGGGGATATTCTTGTAGAGTAGTAGATTTAGTCAAATATGTTGGCGAAAAAATCATCCAAAAAACTGAAGCAAAAGTAGGCTAATTCAGAAACCTTCCCAATTGCGGGAAGGTTTTATTATTTAGTTTAATAAAACGTATTGCTAAATGTATATAAACTTAGTATACTAGTTTTCGTGAACTTCTTAAAAGCTTATGCTTTTGTAGCTACTTAAAGGGTTAGGACCTCTCTGGACTAACTTTCCCCCGTGGTAGTTATGCTCATGCTTTACGCGAAGAACTCATCGAAATTATGGTAAGAGGGGGAACAATTAAACAATGGAAACTATGGGACGTCATGTAATCTCTGAATTATGGGGTTGCGATTTCGAAAAATTAAACGATATGCAAGGTATTGAAGAAACTTTTGTTCAAGCAGCATTAAAGTCAGGTGCAGAAATTCGTGAGGTAGCTTTTCACAAATTTGCTCCACAGGGAGTTAGTGGTGTTGTTATCATCTCTGAATCACATTTAACGATTCACAGTTTTCCTGAACATGGATACGCAAGTATTGATGTTTACACATGTGGAGATTTAGATCCGAATATTGCTGCAGACTATATTGCTGAGGCACTTGGTGCACAAACACGAGAGAACATTGAGCTTCCACGTGGTATGGGACCAGTACAAGTAAAGCCAGCACAAGTAAAAGTACTTTAAAAATAAATAAGAATCAACTAAAATAGAAAGAGGTGTATAAATTACACCTCTTTTTTTACATTTAGAACAATAATTTTAATATAGAATAGATAAAAATAGGGAGTGGAACTAATGGGATTGCAAACGTTTTTTTCGAATCACAGTGAAACGAGAGACAAACATTCGGACGAGCAGTTAAGAAGTCATTATTATAAAACAACAAATAAAAAGGCAATCGATGCTGTAACGAAAGTCATAAATAATTTAGATGGATACCATATTAACTCTATATCAGAAGAACGCGGCGAAATGAGCATTTCAATAAAAAAAGGAAGAAAAGCCTTTGTTGTTGCCACTATCGTCTCTGTAAGACCGTTTGAAACAGCGATTGACTTCGCGGTTACAACAGAAACACTTTTATTACCAATTGACTTTGGCTACAGTAAAAAAGTCATTATGAATTTATATCAGCGCTTAGATAAAGAACTTCCTCTCATCGGTAAAAAAGAATCTTAAGTCGGATTTTATGATGAGAAACCCTTGTCCAAAGAAAATCTTTCTTATAATATGAATACATAGAGTGTGTGTTCAAAAAAGAGGGTGAAAAGGACCAAGAATTTCAAGGCGGTGCAGCTTTGAGTACCGGAGCGTATGCAGTTAATACGTGAGGAACGCAGAAGCAAGCCAACGCAGAAATTCGATGTGTCATTTTTGACCGAATTTTTGAACATCCTATAGAGATCTCCTAAGAAGGGAGTTGTTACGAATGAGATGCCCTACTTGTCAACATAATGGAACGAGAGTCTTGGATTCACGCCCAGTTGATGATAGTCGTTCAATCCGTAGAAGACGAGAATGTGAAAAATGCCAATATCGGTTTACCACATTTGAAAAAGTGGAAGAAATTCCTTTGATTGTGGTTAAAAAAGAAGGTACTCGCGAGGAGTTCAGCAGGGAAAAGATGCTGCGCGGGCTAATTAAAGCTTGTGAAAAACGTCCAGTTTCTTTGAAGCAATTAGAGGATATCACCCATGACGTTGAAAAGGAACTACGAAGTCAAGGGATTGCAGAGGTCAAAAGTGATATTATTGGTGAGTATGTAATGAACCATTTGGCAAAAGTAGATGAAGTTGCATATGTGCGCTTTGCATCAGTTTACCGCCAATTTAAAGATATAAATGTTTTTATCGACGAATTAAAGGAATTAATAAAAAGAGAACGGTAAAGGGCTTAAGATACGTGTTAAGCTCTTTTTTTAACTACTAGAAATGGAAGGCTTTGATGAAATGGAGCATTGGAAAGAACTAGTACCAGTCGATCGTTATATTGTGCATGCAGCAGACCTTTTGCATGATTATGACCGGAAAATTGTATCATTGCTTTACCAACCTCTTATTGGAATGAAAGCCTTCAGTCTATATATGACTTTGTGGAGTGAGTTGGAGCAAAACCGACTATGGGGTGAAGAAAGTACCCATTATACGTTAA
Source organism: Ferdinandcohnia salidurans (assembly GCF_042680725.1). NCBI lineage: Bacteria > Bacillati > Bacillota > Bacilli > Caryophanales > Bacillaceae > Ferdinandcohnia > Ferdinandcohnia salidurans. The sequence continues at coordinate 10,305 of NZ_JBHUEK010000021.1, read as the reverse complement.
TGGCACTGCTACAAACGAATCTACAGGATATTTATCAAGAACGATTAAAGCTTGAAGGAATCGGCTTATTAAAAACATTTGTAAAATCTGATGAGCATTCTAGAAGTTTTATCTATGAGTTGCAGGCACCACTCTCACCTAGAGCTTTTTTTACGGATGGTGTTCTTAATGTTTATTTGTATAACAGATTAGGAAAAGGTAAATTTTTTAAACTCAAGCAGTTCTTTTCCGACCATGCACCTGATTTAGATTCTTATAAACCGGTTACGAAAGCATTTAATGAAGTATTTGCATCTGCTCAAGTCTCGAAAATGATTTCCACGATTAGTGATGAAATGAAAAGCAATCTTGAACGTGATGAAAATACAGAATACATGGATCGAAGTCAAGAGAAAAAGCTTGTAATAGAGAACGACAGCTTTAATTTCGATTTGTTTTTTGCTGGTCTTTCAGATGTAATGATCCCAAGAAAAGCAATTACACCTAGAGTAAAAGAAGCAATCACTAAGCTTTCCTTCCTTTACGGAATTGATCCGGTTGAGATGCAGGGTATTGTTATGAGCGCTCTAGATCCAAACGAAAAAATAGATATCGAAAAGTTACGAAAGGCTTCAAGAGATTGGTATCAATTTGAAACAGGTAATGAATTACCTAATCTAACAGAGAGGGTACAACCATTACCAAATCAAACAATGGTGAACAAAGTTCCACAGACAAAGGAAGAAGAATTAATTCAGAAACTGGAAAGAATCTCCCCAAAAGAGTTTCTAATCGATGTATCTGGAGGATCACAGCCTTCTGTTTCTGAATTGAAAATTATAGAAGATGTGATGTTCCGTCAAAACTTACTTCCAGGTGTTGTGAATGTACTGTTATATTATGTCATGTTAAAATCGGATATGAGATTAACAAAGTCTTATATTGAAACCATTGCCAGTAACTGGGCAAGACTAGATATAAAGACAGTAAAGGATGCAATGGAGACAGCCAAAAAGCATAATTGGACCGCAGATAAAAAGACAAATAAATATAAACGACAACCGATACGTAAAGAGTTATTACCTGACTGGTTAAAGCAAGAAGATGAAGGTACAAAAGAAGAAACTCCAAAAAAGGAAAAAGCAAAGGAAAAAGCTTCTAGTCCTTCCAGTCCTTCCTTTGAAGAGAAGAAACGTTTATTTGAAGAACGATTAAAAAGGAATAACCAATAAGATGGGGGTGAGGATATGAAACCGATTCAGGATTCTTTAAAAAAACTATCTAATCATGCTGGCTTTCAGCAGCGATATGAACAAATCAAACATGAGGTATTAAACCATTCTGAGGTAAGAGAGTTTATTAACGCACATCAGGATCAAATTACGAATGATACGATTAATAGGAGTCTTGTAAAGCTGTACGAATATATTAATCAGAGCAAGGAATGTAATAAATGTGAAAGCCTTAATACGTGTAAAAATATGCTACAGGGCTTTCATCCTCATCTTGAACTTAAAGGTAACGCAATTGATTTAAGCTATGAAAGATGTCCGAAAAAGGTAATGCATGATGAACAGTTAAAATATAAATCTTTAATCAAGAGTATGTATGTGCCAAAAGATATTCTTGATGCATCCCTCGAATCCCTTGAATTTGATGAAGGACGTTCAGATGCAATTCTTTTAATTCAGGAATTTCTCAATCAGTATGAGCCTGGCAAACGGATGCAGGGATTATATTTATACGGTTCGTTTGGAATTGGGAAAACTTACTTTTTAGGTGCCCTTGCAAATGGACTAGCTCAGAAAAAGGTCTCATCGATGCTTGTGTATGTACCTGAATTCATGAGGGAGTTGAAGGGTTCCTTACAGGACCAATCAATCAATTCAAAAATTGATGCTGTTAAAAAAGTACCGGTTTTAATGCTAGATGACATTGGCGCTGAATCGATGTCCAGCTGGATGCGTGACGATATACTTGGTAGTATTCTGCAATACCGTATGCTTGAAAATTTACCAACCCTCTTCACATCTAATTTCGATTTTAAAGGACTGGAACACCATTTATCGTATACCCAACGTGGTGAAGAGGAAAAGGTTAAAGCTGCTCGAATCATGGAACGAATCAAATATCTAGCAAAACCAGTTGAACTTAAAGGGAAGAACAGACGTTACTAACCGAATTGGCTATCTCGAAATAGAGATAGCCAATTTTTTTCTATTCTAAAGTTGTCCCATTCTCCATATACATGTAACAGGGTAATGGTATTGGTGAAATGGGGGGACTAGCTTGATTGAAATGCATTTCCAAGAAACAACAGATGCACAAAAAATGTTTAAGGGCTTAGTTGCAAAGGCAAAAGCTCTTTCTATAGATTACATAGAGGTTGTCAATGATGAGGAGAATGTGGTGTCTGTTTTCATTTCAGAAAAAGTACAATATGCAGTACAAGTTGTGGTCATTCCAGTAATGGCCGAGTTTATCATTCATAACAAAGAGGACAATTGGATTCTCGATTATATCGAAAATTTATTTTACTTTACCGATTACGAAGAGAAGAAACAAATCTTAGAAATTGCCAAAGGATTGATGGATGGGAATAACCCTGATATCCCAGGGGTTCAAGATGTCGTGCCGAGAGAACAACTGATAGTGGAAGCGCTTCATGATTTTATGGAAATTCCAATTTCTTTCTCGTTTGAATCATTTTTAAAGTTTCGTATGCGGTCTTACAATGAGGCATTATTGCAAATCATCGAGTCTGCAATTGATGAATACAAGCTTGAGCAGGAGTATCAAACATTTATTCAAGGACTGAGAGAATTTAGAGAAAAGCGGGAACCGAAGCTTGAGCAATTACATATTTTACATGATGAGCAATTTTATTTTTATAATCATGAGTTTACTGAAATAAAGCGTGATGAATTGTTTAAATATATTGACCGAAAACTAATCCTACACCAGCCTTTGTATATTGACTCTGCTGTTTTGGCACCTTTAGTGTCAATTGCGCCGAAGTCGATCTCTATTTATACGGACCAGATTGATAATGGGATGGTTCAGACCATTCATAATATTTTTTTGGAGAATGTCACAATTTACACGAAGAAATCCTTTGAAAACACACGTTTGAAAGAAAAAAAAATATAAAATGACGAACTGCCCTTGATTTAACTTTTAAATAAGACTATAATACCTACATATTACAAATACTCATGACATGAGTACTCTATAATTTAAAAGTTATGATGAGGACACGATCGTATAATTACGGTTTTCAGAGAGGGAAGACAAGGCTGGAAGCTTCCTAACACGAATGATACTTTTACCACCTCTAAACTTCAGTAGTGAACCTTTGCTAATCAAAGTTGTAATTACTGACGGGATTACCGTTATTTATTTCTTGAGCCATTCGATATTTCTTGAGTGGAAACAAGGGTGGAACCACGATACATATACTCGTCCCTTTTTTTAGGGACGGGTATTTTTTATTTTATTTTTTACCAAGAAAAAGGAGTTGAAAACTGATGTCAGATGTAGTAAAAATTACATTCCCAGACGGAGCAGTAAAGGAGTTTCCTAAAGGAACAACAACAGAAGATATTGCAGGATCAATCAGCCCAGGACTAAAGAAAAAGTCAATCGCTGGTAAGTTTAATGGAAAAGAGATTGATTTACGAACTGAAATCCATGAAGATGGTGAAATAGCAATCATTACCCAAGATACTGATGCAGCATTAGAAATCATGCGACACAGTACAGCACACCTTATGGCACAAGCAATTAAACGCCTATATAAGGATGTTAAGCTTGGTGTAGGGCCAGTTATTGAAAACGGCTTTTACTATGACATTGATATGGAAAAACCATTAACACCTGAAGATCTACCTGAAATCGAAAAAGAAATGAAAAAGATTATAAATGAGAATCTTGAAATCCATCGTATTGAGGTATCACGTGATGAGGCATTAAGAAGATATGAGGAAATCGGTGATGAGCTTAAGCTTGAATTGATTCAAGATATTCCGGAGGGAGAACCTTTATCAATTTACGAACAAGGTGAATTTTTTGACCTTTGCCGTGGTGTCCATGTTCCTTCCACAGGAAAAATTAAAGAATTTAAGCTATTAAGCATTGCTGGTGCGTACTGGCGTGGAGATAGCGACAATAAAATGCTACAACGTATTTATGGAACTGCATTCTTTAAAAAAGCAGACCTTGACGAATACCTTCGTTTACTAGAAGAGGCTAAAGAACGTGACCATCGTAAATTAGGTAAGGAACTAAGCCTGTTTACAAATTCACAAAAAGTAGGTCAAGGATTGCCATTATGGCTTCCAAAAGGTGCGACTATACGCCGCGTCATCGAACGCTATATTGTAGATAAAGAAGTAAGATTAGGTTATGACCATGTGTATACACCAGTACTTGCAAATGTTGATTTATATAAAACTTCTGGTCACTGGGATCATTATCAAGAAGACATGTTCCCAGTAATGGAAATGGATAATGAAGAGCTTGTGTTACGGCCAATGAACTGTCCGCATCACATGATGATTTATAAAAATGGTATTCATAGCTATCGCAAACTTCCAATTCGTATTGCTGAATTAGGAACAATGCACCGCTACGAAATGAGTGGAGCACTATCTGGCCTTCAACGTGTTAGAGGAATGACTCTTAATGATGCACATATCTTTGTTCGACCTGACCAAATTCAGGAAGAGTTCAAACGTGTTGTTAATCTTATTTTAGAAGTTTATAAAGACTTTGATATTCAAGATTTTAGTTTCCGACTTTCTTACCGCGATCCTGCAGACACTGAAAAATATTTCGATGATGATGCAATGTGGGAAAAAGCTCAATCTATGTTAAAGGCAGCGATGGATGACCTTGGGTTGGATTACTTCGAGGCAGAAGGAGAAGCAGCATTCTATGGTCCTAAACTTGATGTTCAGGTCCGTACAGCACTTGGAAAAGACGAAACTCTTTCAACTGTTCAGCTTGACTTCTTATTACCAGAACGTTTTGATTTAACTTATATCGGTGAAGATGGAAAACAACACCGTCCAGTCGTTATTCACCGTGGTGTTGTATCAACAATGGAACGCTTTGTTGCTTACTTGATTGAAGAATACAAAGGGGCATTTCCAACTTGGTTAGCACCTGTTCAAGTTCAAGTCATTCCAGTTTCTCCTGATGTACATCTTGATTATGCGAAGAGTGTTCAAGAGAAACTTCAGGCAGAAGGATTACGTGTAGAAATTGACGACCGTGATGAAAAGATTGGCTATAAAATCCGTGAAGCGCAAATGCAAAAAATTCCATTTATGCTCGTTGTAGGAGACAATGAAATGGGAGAAAATGCGGTAAATGTCCGTAAATACGGAGAGCAGAAATCAGAGACTCTGTCATTTGATACATTCCTTTCAGCGATCCTACAGGAAGTAAAAAAATAAAAAAGGCTTGTCAAACATTAAGGTGCATGCTAGAATGAATTTCGTTGCACTATTCTAGTTGCACCGTTTGACAGTTATCATCATAGATGTTATACTTTTGTAGGTAATTGAATACTTGTTTGAGAAAGTAGAAGCACCCGCTTCTCACCTGATTGACGCAAATTGCAGTTGGTAGGTCTTACGTTCATTAATCATTAATGTGTAAATGAATTGTAATAGTGTGGGTGTGTATACATTCACACTTTTTTGTTTGTCTCAAATCTGTAAAATGCGCAAGATTTCAAACGAGGCATTCTTTAAAAAACCTTGGAGGTGGCTAATTATTAGCAAAGACATGATGGTAAACGAAGGCATTCGTGCCCGCGAAGTTCGTTTGATTGGTCAAAACGGTGATCAACTTGGAATTAAATCCAAAACTGAAGCATTAGAAATTGCTGCAAGAGCAAATCTTGATCTTGTATTGGTTGCACCTAACGCGAAACCACCTGTATGTCGTATTATGGACTACGGTAAATTCCGTTTTGAGCAACAGAAGAAAGACAAAGAAGCTCGTAAAAACCAAAAGGTTATCAATATTAAGGAAGTTAGACTTAGTCCGACAATTGATGAGCATGATTTTAATACAAAGCTTCGTAACGCAATTAAATTCCTTGAAAAGGGCGACAAAGTTAAAGCGTCAATTCGCTTTAAAGGTCGTGCGATTACACATAAAGAAATCGGTCAACGTGTTTTAGATCGTTTTTCTAAAGCTTGTGCTGAAGTAGCTACTATTGAATCCCATCCAAAAATGGATGGAAGAAGCATGTTTTTAGTACTAGCACCTAAAATCGAAAAGTAATGAATTGAGGAGGAACTCCCTATGCCAAAAATGAAAACACACCGTGGTACTGCAAAGCGTTTTAAGAAAACAGGATCTGGTAAACTTAAACGTTCACATGCATACACAAGCCACTTATTCGGAAATAAATCTCAAAAGCAAAAGCGTAAGCTTCGTAAAGCTACATTAGTAAGCAAAGGCGATTTCAAACGTATTCGCCACATGTTAGACAACATTAAATAATCGGTTATTGATCTTAGGAGGGAAACAAAATGCCAAGAGTAAAAGGCGGAACTGTTACACGCAAACGTCGTAAAAAGGTATTAAAATTAGCTAAAGGTTATTTCGGTTCAAAACACACTTTATATAAAGTTGCAAACCAACAAGTAATGAAATCATTAATGTATGCTTACCGTGACCGTCGTCAAAAGAAACGCGACTTCCGTAAGCTATGGATTACTCGTATCAACGCAGCTGCTCGTATGAACGGTCTTTCTTATAGCCGTTTAATGCACGGATTAAAAGTAGCTGGTATCGAAGTAAACCGCAAAATGCTTGCTGACCTAGCTGTTAGCGATGAAAAAGCATTCGCAGAATTAGCAACTGTAGCTAAAAACAACCTAAAATAATAAAGCGGAAGCGACTTGATCAGAAATGAGGAAACTGGCCGACTAAAATCGCCACGTCCTGTGGCAACGTCGGCACTAGCACATCCTGTGCGTCGAAGACTTCGACAAAGAGGCGTACTTTGCCTCTGCCGGAGGAGTTGAAGTTTCACGAATTTCTAGTCGCTGAAGCTAGACTACAAATAAGTCTAGGTAAAAGGTTACTCCCATTGTAAAATGAGAGTAACCTTTTTTGTTTTAATCAATATGGGAGGAATCAAAATGAGCTATATCCTTTTCATCTATGTAATTCTAAATATCTATGGATTCTTACTTATGTATAATGATAAAAATAGGGCAAGAAACAACAAATGGCGCATTTCTGAAAAGCATATTTGGATTGTTGCCATTGTAGGCGGTGCACTTGGGGCAACCTTAGGGATGAAACAATTTCGCCATAAAACAAAGCATAAGCAATTTGTCATCCTGCTTCCTGTTCTTACAGTCGTTACGATAGCCCTTTATGCATATATTTTAGTTAACCTGTCATAACAACTTGTACGTTTGTATATGCTTAAATAGCACCGAAGTAGCCTAACGAAAGAGAGGTGAGTTGTGTATTTGGATGAAACAATGACACTTCTGTTTGTTTTTATTGAATCCACTGGACTGCTTGCGCCCATCATATTTATTGGGATGCATCTGATTCGTCCCTTCTTTTTCATTCCAGTACCTGTTATATGTATTGTCGGGGGGATATTATTTGGGTCCGTATTTGGAACACTCTACTCCATTCTAGGCTTAACTTTGCTTAGTATTCTATTCTATTTTTTATATAGTCAAGTTCCTAAATTGGCTAAAAAAATTAATAATCTCAAGCAAAAATGGCTTGGCGAACGAGTGAATTTTACGATTGGGCAAATTGCAATCTTACGTCTTATTCCTTTTATTAATTTTCATCTTTTATCATTGTGCATCAAAGATGTGACTAGAAATTTCCGAGAATATGCCAAAGGCTCCTTTTACACAAATATCCCAGTAGCTCTTCTTTACACGGTTTTCGGTCAATTTATCCGTGAATTCTCCACGACAGTTATTCTAGCTATTCTCCTTGCACTAACTCTATTGTTCTATTTACTTAGAGAAAAACAAGTTATAATCAAATGGCATGAATTTTTTAAACCTAAAGCAGGTAGATCCTATCAATAAAAAAACAGTCGTGAGTTAACGCTCACGACTGTTTTCTTTAATAAGTTCTTTTATCGGACTTTTCCAATCAATTTTAGCATGTGGGTATACTTCACTAATCCTACGTTCAACGTATTGAAAATCTGTATAGGTTAATCCCTTTAGATTGTCGTCTTTGGCCCAAACAAAAATCGAGACAACTTCAAACGATTTCTTCGTAGTTCCTAGATATTTTTCTCCTTCAAATAAAACTCCCTTATATGTTAATAAAAAGTTTTTATGAACATTTGCAAGATCGTCAAGCCAGTAGAATTCTCGTTTTTCTTGAGCAAGTTCGAGCTTCCTCTTTGGGTTAAGGACATACTTAAAAATCCGATATAATAAGAAAATAATTAGAAGTAATAGTACAAAACGAATAAGTAGGACAAACATAAGAGGACTCCCTCCATTCTCAATCTGCCAACATATACGATTGAAACGGATAAAAGGTTTCAAGTTTTGATAAATTTGCTATAATTTTTTTAGTTTGTTTTTTATTGAGGAGGACTTACAATGACATATAACGTAAAAGTAATGCTGTTAAACGAAGATGCAAAGCTCCCGTTACAAGCAAACCCAGGTGATGCAGGATTGGATTTATTTTCTGCAGAAGAAAAAGTAATTAAACCAGGTGAGGCTGAATTAATCAAAACGGGAATCAAATTAGAGCTTCCGCCGGGAACCGAAGCACAAGTAAGACCAAGAAGTGGATTAGCACTCAAACATTCGGTTACTGTCTTAAATAGTCCAGGAACAATTGATGAAGGGTACCGTGGGGAAGTTGCTGTTATTCTAATTAATCATGGCAAGAAGGACTTTGTGGTTGAAAAGCAAATGCGAATTGCGCAGATGGTCATTGCTCAAGTCGCACGGGTAAATTTACAACAGGTTGAAGAAGTAGCGACATCTGAAAGAGGTGAAGGTGGATTTGGGTCTAGTGGGACGAAATAAAAAAGTCCCTGATTGCTCAATTACCACCATTTTCTGTATAATGAAATGGTCGATTAATCTTAGGAAAGTTAGGTGATTTATTAATGACAAAGCTTGATGAAACATTAACAATGCTTAAAGATCTTACTGATGCAAAAGGAATTCCTGGTAATGAACGTGAGCCGCGTGAAATCATGAAAAAATACATAACACCATATTCTGATGAAATATCGTACGATGGGATTGGAAGCATAATCGCAAAAAAAGCGGGTCATGCAGAAGGTCCAAAAGTGATGATTGCAGGACATTTAGATGAAGTAGGTTTTATGGTTACACAAATTGATGATAAAGGATTTTTACGTTTCCAAACTGTTGGAGGCTGGTGGTCACAGGTTATGCTTGCGCAACGTGTAACCGTTGTCACGAGTAAAGGTGATATTACGGGCGTTATTGGCTCAAAACCACCACATATCTTATCTGCTGAAGCACGTAAAAAGCCTGTTGAAATTAAAGATATGTTTATTGATATTGGTGCATCAAGTCGGGAGCAAGCACTTGAATTTGGTGTGAAACCTGGTGATCAAGTAGTGCCATATTTTGAATTCACAGTTATGAATAATGAAAAAATGCTACTTGCAAAAGCTTGGGATAACCGAATCGGTTGTGCAATTGCAATTGACGTTTTAAAATATTTGAAGAATGAAGAACATCCAAACGTTGTTTATGGAGTTGGTTGTGTACAAGAGGAAGTGGGTCTTCGTGGAGCAAAAACGGCTGCAACGATGATCAAACCTGATATTGCAATTGCTGTTGATGTAGGTATTGCAGGTGATACTCCTGGTATTTCCGAAAAAGAAGCAATGAGTAAAATGGGAGAAGGTCCACAAATCATTTTATATGATGCTTCTATGGTTTCTCACAAAGGATTGCGTGATTTTGTTGTTGGAGTGGCTGATGAGCTAAGTATCCCATACCAATTTGATGCGATTGCAGGTGGTGGAACAGATGCTGGAGCAATCCACATTACATTAGAAGGCGTTCCATCATTAGCCATTACAATTGCAACTCGTTACATTCATTCACATGCGGGAATTCTTCACCGTGATGATTATGAAAATGCTGTTAAGTTAATTGCAGAAGTAATCAAACGTCTTGATCAAGAGGCAATCCACAAAATTAAATACGAATAAGAATAAGAAAAGCCGATGAGTTATCATCGGCTTCAGAGTGTAGACAAAAGGCATTTGGGAATCCTCTTATTCCCAAATGCCTTTTATTTTTTTCTATT
>NZ_JBHUEK010000020.1:0-107060 GCF_042680725.1 Ferdinandcohnia salidurans | reverse complement strand
TCCGCCACTACGGCGTGTTCGGGACTTTCACCCGTTAGTCCGATGCGCTGCCAAGCGCACAAAAAAGATCCATCACATTTTGTGATAGATCTAGCTAACGATTTGATTTAGGATTTAACGCATCCTTCAAACCTTCACCTATAAAATTAATCGATAAAATCGTTAATGTTATTGCCAACGCAGGCGGAATCCATATCCATGTTTTATTTTGAAGTACATCTGGCTGGTTAGCTACTGAAAGCATATTCCCCCAACTCGGAACATCTTGCGGGATACCGAAACCTAAAAAGCTTAGTCCTGTTTCAGCAACAATCATACCAGCGAATAAAAGAGTTGCTTGAACGATAATAGTTGAAAAAACGTTCGGTAATAAATGCTTTACAATAATTTTCGCCGAAGAACAACCAATCGATTGCGCTGCTAAAATATATTCATTCTCTTTTTCAGCAAGAACCTTACTTCTAACGATACGAGCAACGCCACCCCAACTTAGTAGACTAATTACACCAATAAGGACCCAAACCCCTGATACTTTTCCAATTAAAATGGTATTGATAACAATAACAAATACGATAAATGGGAAATTCAGTACAAAATCTGTAAAGCGCATTAACATATTGTCGATTTTCCCACCAAAATATCCTGCTACTGATCCAATAAATGTACCAAAGGAAACAATTAAAATCGTACAAGCAATCCCAACTGTTAAGGAAATTCGTCCACCGTATAAAAGACGTGTAAATACATCACGTCCTGCATTGTCCGTACCAAGCCAATGTTCGCCAGATGGAGATACGTTCATCTTTCCGATATCAACCTTTGTTACATCTGCCGTTGTTATATATGGAGCTAAAAAAGAAATAATTGCAACAAAGATTAAAAAGATTAAACTCACCATCGCAAGCTTGTTCTTTACAAATTTTTTCCGAGCAATGGCCCATGGAGATAGACTTTTACGAGGCTTTATGTTTGCTTGTAAGCTAGTATTTGTTGCTGTTTCCATAAAACCATTCCTCCTAATCTAAACGAATTCGCGGATCTACGATACCATACAAGATATCTGCGATTAAATTCCCTACAAGTGTTAGAGTAGATAAAAGCATAGTTAAAGACATTAAAACTGTATAATCACGTTGACTTACAGAGTTTAAAAATAGACTTCCTATACCAGGATAGGTAAATATCGTTTCAGTAATAATCGCTCCACCAATTAACGCAGCTAAATCAAAGCCAAAAAATGTTACAAGGGGAATGATTGAATTACGTAGAATGTGTTTGTTATAGATGGTAGATTCCTTTGTACCTTTTGCACGAGCCGTTCTTACAAAGTCCTTACGACTGTTTTCAATTACATCGTTTCGTAAAAATTGAGTATAAGATGCTGTACTAAAAGCACCAAGTACAAGAGCAGGTAAAAGAACATGATGTAAACGACTCATATAATATTCAAATGTTCCTTCCATTAATCCAACCTCTGAAGACCCACCTGATGGAAACCATCCTAATTGGAATGAGAAAACATAGATTGCTACAATTGCGGCAACAAATGAAGGAATCGCTAAAGCAAAATAGTTCCCTCCACTAATTACATGGTCACCCACTGTATAGGGTTTTCTTCCGGAATACATACCCATGAAGAATGCTAAAATATACGTAATGATGAGTGCAGCCACACCTAAAAGAAGGGTATTTGGAAGACGTTCTGCAATTACATCGATAACGGGCATTTTATAGCGTGAAGATGTACCAAATTCTCCTTGTACGAAATCTGATATCCAACGAAAATACTGAATATGAATAGGGTCGTTATAGCCAAGTTTTTCCCTCATTTCCTCAATATATTGAGGATCCGTGTTTGTTGGATCAATTTCTCCGCTTAGTGAGTCCCCTGGCATAAGCTTCGCCAAAGTAAACACAACGATGGAGATAAGGAGCAAAACTGGAATCATACCGAGTATTCTACGAAGAGCAAACTTTAACATGGTCGATTCTCCTTATCTAGTATTACTTAAAAGATAGTATCAGTGGACGAAACGCCCACTGATACAACTACAAATATTATTTACCGTCAGTTACATACCACTTATGGAAATCACTTAATCCAGGTGCAGAAACATGTACACCTTGAACACGTTTGTTCATGCCCCATAGGTCATAATATTCTACGATTGGAATAATAGGTAATTGTTCGTTCCATAATTGTTGCCATTCAACATAAAGCTCTTTACGTTTTTCTTGGTCAGCACCAACGATTGAAACATCAAGTGCATCTTCTAGCAATTGGTCGTTCTTATCATCTGTCCAACGAGTGAAGTTCCAAATTGCATCTCTTCCCCATAATCCAGATGGATCTGGATCAGTACCAGTTCCCCAAGTACCGAAGTGAACTTCCATATCTTTATCGTCTTTTTCTAACATATCGTAATAAAGAGTACCGTCAATTAAAGCACCTTTTGCAAATTCTGTTTTAATTCCAACTTCATTCCATGCTTGAACAATATACTTCGCACGTGGTTCGAATGTTGGGTTACTTCCTGCATAGTGAGCAAATTGAATAGAGAATTGTTCTCCATTAGGATCTTCTCTAAAGCCGTCACCGTCAACATCTTTGTAACCAGCTTCATCTAATAATGTTTTTGCTTTTTCTTGGTCATACTCATAATGAGTTAAGTCTTCTTTGTCTGCTGCAATCCAGTGTGCACTTGGTACTGGAGTGTCCACTACTTCACCTAAACCATTAAAGAATCCTTTAATCCATTCTTCACGGTTAAGCGCATGTACTAATGCTTGACGTAATTGTAAGTTTTGGAACTTTTCATTATCCATTACGTTTTCTTCTTTATCTGCATCCCAGTGACCGAATTTAAATCCGATGTAAGAATAAGAAAGGCCTAAAACTTTTTCTAAACTAACATTGTCTAATGCTGCAACTTGCTCATAGTTTGAAGGGTGTACTGACATTACATCTACCTCTCCAGATTGAAGTACACCTGAAGTTAATGCTGCGTCAATAACTTTTACAACTACAGTGTCAAGGTTTGGTTTGCCTTGGTAATAATCATCAAAGCGTTCCATTTCTACTGATTCACCTTGAACAATGTTCTTCACTTTGAAAGGTCCAAGTCCTACTGGATTTTGACGCACTTGTGGTGATGAAGCCATGTCTTTAACTGCTACACCTTCAAAATGCTTCGCAGGCATTGCATATGTCCATAGGTTTTCTAAATTGTTAACACGTGCTTTATCAAAAGTAATTTCAATATTGTAATCATCAATTACTTTAATACCGGAAATACTCTCTGCTTTTCCATCGTGGAATTCAGTAGCACCAACGATGTCCTTTACGTTTACATAACGTGGACCTGTATATTCAGGGTGTGCAATTGTTTCTAAGGCAAATACCCAGTCATTAACAGTAAGTTCTTCACCGTTATGCCATTTTACACCTTCTTTGAAAGTGAAAGTATAGTGTTGGTTATCTTCTGTTTCCCAGCTTGCAATTCCTGGGATGTAATTTAAGTTGTCGTCAGTTTGAATTAATGATTCATTGAAGAATTGAAGAATTTCTGAATCTGTTGCTTCTTCATAAAATGCCCATTCTAATAAACCTTGGAATTCTGAACCTAACGCATACGTTACTTTACCACCTTGTTGTGGTTCAGTTGCTTTTTGTGCAGATTCTTTTTCCTCGCCGGATTTAGAATCATTACCTCCACATGCTGCTAAAAATAATGACATTACTAGCAACAGGGAAATCACAGATAATAGTGATTTTTTCATTTTTGTTACCCCCGTTTTGTGTTTGTTTTTCATGTAAGTATGAACTAGAATTTTTCATTTATCACCCTACTCGTTGTATAGGTGACACGCTACTCTATGTCCTGGTTTCACCTCCTTTAAAGCTGGTTTTACTGCCCGACATTCATCCGTTGCAAACGCACAACGCGGATGGAATGGACAACCAGTTGGAGGATTTGCTGGGCTAGGAACATCACCTTCTAAGATGATGCGCTCTTTCTTTCTTCTAGGGTCTGGATAAGGAATCGCTGAGATTAGAGCTTTTGTATACGGATGCAAAGGTTCTGCATATAATCCATTTTTATCTGAAATTTCCACGATTCCGCCTAAGTACATAACCCCGATTCGATCACTCATATGTTTTACAACACTTAAATCATGAGCGATAAATAAGAATGTTAAATCAAATTCTTCTTGAAGTTCCTTCAATAAGTTTAATACTTGTGATTGAACAGAAACGTCTAATGCTGACACTGGCTCATCCGCAATAATTAATTTTGGTCGTAAAGCTAGTGCTCGGGCAATTCCGATACGTTGTCTTTGTCCACCTGAGAACTCATGCGGATATTTATAATACGCATCCTCCGGAAGACCCACCTTTTTTAATAGTTCGATAATTTCAGGTTTTAATTCCTTAGAAGATTTCTTGTAATAGTTCTTTATTGGTTCTGCTACAACATCCCCTACCATTTGCTTTGGATTTAAAGAAGCATATGGATCTTGGAACACCATCTGGAAATCTTGGCGAATCTTTCTTAATGTTGTTCCAGATAGATTCGTTATATCCTTTCCATCAAAAATGATTTTTCCATCTGTTGGTTTGGTTAAACGCAATATTGTACGACCTGTTGTCGATTTTCCACAACCCGATTCACCAACAAGCCCTAATGTTTCACCCTTAAGTATCTCAAAAGAAACGTCATCCACTGCTTTTACATTTCCAACAGTTCTCTTAAAAAATCCACCTTTAATAGGGTAGTAGGTTTTGAGATTTTGAACCTCGAGTAAAACTTCATCTTTTCTTTCTTTCGTTGCCTGGCTCATTTATTATTTCACCTCTTCAAGTGGATAACTTGTTTTGTAAAGAAGACAAGATACCTCATGGCCGCTCTCTACTTCTGCCAACTCAGGTGTAATTCGTTTGCATTCGTCTGTAGCCACTGGACAGCGTTCGGCAAAACGACAACCAACCTTTGGCATGTTCTTCAGTGAAGGAACTATTCCTTCAATTGAACCTAATGTTTCTTCCTCTTCTTCCATTTTAGGAATGGAATCTAATAGCATTTTTGTATACGGATGCTTCGGATTATAGAACAGCGTGTCGACATCAGTTCGTTCCACAATCTTCCCAGCGTACATTACGATTACCTCATCACACATTTCCGCAACAACACCTAGGTCATGTGTAATTAAAATTACGGACATATCATTTTTTTCTTGAATCTCTTTTAATAGATCCAGAATTTGTGCTTGGACCGTAACATCCAATGCTGTTGTCGGCTCATCCGCAATCAATAATTTTGGTTGACATGCAATCGCCATGGCAATCATAACCCGTTGACGCATTCCACCCGATAACTGGTGTGGATACTCGTCCACAATTTTTTCCGGCCTTGATATTCCAACACTCTGTAATAGACTGATGCATCTTTCACGTGCATCCTGCTTTGTAATATCAAAATGGTTGAGCAAAACTTCTGATAATTGAAAGCCTATTGTAAAAACAGGATTTAACGCTGTCATTGGTTCCTGAAAAATCATCGAAACATCTTTCCCACGAATCTTATTCATTTCAGATTCTGATAGATTCTCAATATTATTTCCTTGGAAAACAACTTCTCCGTCTGTAATTTCTCCGACCCCTACAGGTAGTAGTTTCATAACAGACATTGACATAACGCTTTTACCGCAACCTGATTCTCCAACAATTCCGACAATTTGGCGCGATTTAACACTAAAAGAAACACCATCGACAGCATGATAGATTTCTCCATCTATGTTAAAGCCTGTTTTTAATCCCTTTACTTCTAGCAAAGGTGCTTCCGTTTTTGTCTGTTGCATAAAAACACCCCAGATTCTTCATGATTAGTCAAAATTATTATGTAAATAGAATTTTATTACTATAATATTATAATTGCAAGACAATTTTTTAAACTCTGAGTCAAAATCGTTTAAAGTGTTGCAAAATAAGGTTTTGTATTAATTTTTCTATTAACTCAAATTATTTTAATATATTATAAAAATATATTATATTAGAATTTTCTAATTACATGTATATACAACTCGAGTATAATTAGCAATTGAAACCATAGAAATTAAGATTTAAAATTAACTCGAATCTCATATTAAGGAAGTGTTGCTTTGATTATTAAAAAACGAACTATTCCACTAGAATTGCTGCTCCTAAAATTGATCCGAGCTCGAATGAATGTACTCGAGAAAACGGAAAATCAAATCATTACACTCGAAAAAGGGTATAAAGGAGAAAAAATGTTTGACCAGAGACTAGAAAAACTTTCCCTAGATTGCCTCATCATTAATGACCTCCTACTCGAAACCGCCAATACCCATTACCAAATCGATTCATTCCTTATCACTCCACCTAAAATTCACATTTTTGAAGTTAAAAATTTTGAAGGAGATTATCTGATCGAAGGCAACCGCATGCGACTAATCTCTGGTAAGGAGATAAAAAATCCCCTCATTCAACTATCGCGAAGTGAATCTCTCTTTCGGCAATTGCTCCAACAACATGGCTTTAACCTTAAAGTAGAAGTTCACCTCGTTTTTATTAATCCGGAATTTTACCTCTACGGAGCTTCTCCCGACCTACCGATTATTTTTCCATCACAACTTGAACGGTTTATGAACCAATTAAATTCACAGTCTTCAAAATTAGGAGGGAAACATCATACGCTTGCGAAGAAACTAATGGGCTTACATGTAAAAGATTCCCCATTTACATTGCTCCCAGAATATAGTTTTGTTAGGTTGGCGAAGGGGATTTTGTGTGTGGGGTGTGGTGAATTGGAGATGTTTGATTCAGGTCAATCTACAACAATAACATGTAAAAAATGTGGGTTTGTAGAAGATAAAGAAGCTGCTATCTTGCGAAGTATAGAGGAGTTCAGTTTACTTTTTCCAGAAATGAAGATTACCTCGGGGATTATTTTCGAATGGTGTAAGATTATAAGATCGAAGGCTGTCATTCAAAGAGCACTTGCAAAATTCTATCGATCTTGTTCATCTAAAAAAGGGACATACTATATTAAAAAAGATGAATAGGGCAATATGATAAAAATAAGATAAGAGCTTTCCCTGTTACTTTAAAAAAGGGGACTCTTATCTTTTTTATTTGGTGGGGATTATTATTTGTATGGTACGATTTCCAGTTTAAATCAAGGGTGCTCTGTGACTTTTTCCTGTTTTATCCAAAAGTTACGACTTACACACTACTTATGTGTTGATTTTTTCCTGTTTTATCCAAAAGTCCTGTCTTATACGCTATTTATGCTATTGCCTTTTCCTGTTTTATCCAGAAGTCAGGTCATATTCGCTACTTATGCTTTGACCTTTTCCTGTTTTATCCAGAAGTCAGGTCATACTCGCTACTTATGCTTTGACCTTTTCCTGTTTTATCCAGAAGTCAGGTCATACTCGCTACTTATGCTTTGACCTTTTCCTGTTTTATCCAAAAGTTACGTCTTATACTCTACTTATGCTTTGACCTTTTCCTGTTTTATCCAAAAATTACGTCTTATACGCTACATATGCTTTGGCATTTTCCTGTTTTATCCAAAACCCTTGTCTTATACCCTGTTTATGCTTTGACCTTTTCCTGCTTTATCCAGAACCTACGTCTTATACGCTATTTATGCTTTGACCTTTTCCTGTTATATCCAAAACCCTTGTCTTATACGCTACTTATGCTATGGCCTTTCCCTGTTTTATCCAAAAGTGAGATCATATCCACTACTTCCGCTAAGACTTTTTCCTATTTAAATTTATGGAGAAACCCCAACCCCCCCATCAAAGATACTCCTTCACAAACTCCTTCGAGTCCACACCCAAGATTGCGTTCGTTTGAAGTTTGTTCGCTTCCAAATATTGCTTAACTACGTAATAGCCTGCACAATAACCGGCCATCTTGGGGCTGAATCCTTTTCCGTATAAGAGATCGTTGTGTTTTCGTTCGATTCTATTTACAGATTGGTTCGGAATTATTAGTTGTTTGACTAGTTTTTCAAGCTGTACATCGGAATAGTATTTCGTCCATCCCGCTACATTTTCTGCACCGCAATGCTCACGAACTGCGTTTTCTGCAATGCCCTCTAAGATCACCGTATCCAAAAAAGTTAAGTCAGCTTCCTTCTTTTTATATTTTTTCAGACGACACACATGATTGTATTCATGTGTGAGGACTGCTTTGATTTCGTCATGTGAATTATGCGGAGAGAAAAATAGAAATAATTTGTCCTTAAAGGCAAGCCCTGATTTGCCATTATAATCTTTTTTGATTCTGGAATTTGTTTCGTCTGCCGGAAAAATAAAAATAGGGACCTGTGGACCGTTCCATTTTTTTTGCAAGCCACTATATTCTTTTTCTACTTTTCCCCATACGTTTTTAGGAAGGCTTTCAAGTATGTTTTCAGAAACTGATCTGTACATTCCGTGCATTCTTAAATACTGATAAATCTCACGTTCAGATGCCTGATTTGAAAAATACCTTGTTAGTTTTTCACATAGCTTAACTGGATTTTCATGTGAATCTTTCAGCCATTGGTCTGTGCGTATTACCCCACGTCACCACTTCCTTTCTTCACCTCTTTATCGTATTCGATTTTCATAAAAAAAGAGCCAGACCATTTGGCCTGACTCCTTGGATTTAGATGTTATTGATATTTCTTAAATAGAATGGTTGCGTTGTGTCCACCAAAACCAAGTGAGTTGCTTAGTGCAACATTTACTTCTTGTTGTCTTGCTTTGTTCGGTACATAGTCTAAGTCGCAATCTGGGTCTGGTGTTTCATAGTTAATCGTTGGTGGAATGATTCCTTCTTTAATTGCAAGTACTGAGAAGATTGCTTCCACACCACCAGCTGCACCAAGCAAGTGACCTGTCATCGATTTTGTAGAGCTGATCGCAACTTTATAAGCATGTTCACCGAGTACTTCTTTGATTGCGGCAGTTTCAAACTTATCATTATAATCTGTGCTAGTTCCATGAGCGTTGATATAATCCACATCACTTGGATTTAGTCCTGCATCTGCAATGGCTTGACGCATTGCGCGAGCTCCACCTTCACCGCCTGGTGCTGGGGCTGTTATATGATAAGCATCTCCTGTTGCACCGTAGCCAACGATTTCTGCATAAATATTGGCTCCGCGTGCTAAAGCATGTTCAAGTTCTTCAAGGACTAGAACTCCAGCACCCTCACCCATTACGAATCCGTCACGGTTTTTATCAAATGGACGGCTTGCTGTTTTTGGATCTGGGTTTAATGATACGGCTCTTGCTGACACGAAACCAGCAAATGACATACTGGTTAATGGTGCTTCTGTTCCGCCAGTAACCATGACGTCAGCATCTCCACGTTGGATTACCTTAAACGCATCACCGATTGAGTTCGTACCAGTCGCACATGCTGTAACTGTACATGTGTTAATTCCTTTTGCTCCGATTGCGATGGATACTTGGCCAGCCGCCATGTCTGGAATCATCATTGGTACATAGAATGGACTTACACGACGATAACCTTTTTCTAAGAAAATCTTATGTTGTTCCTCATGAGTTTCCATTCCGCCAATACCTGAACCAAGCCATACTCCAACGCGCTCTGCATTATCTTCATTGATAGTTAAATTTGCATCTTTAACTGCCATGAATGAAGCAGCTATGGCATATTGTGTGAAGCGGTCCATACGACGTGCTTCTTTTTTATCCATATAATTTTCCGGATTAAAATCCTTTAATTCCGCTGCTACCTTTGCTGGTAATCCTTCAATTTGTACTCTTGTTAATGGACCGATACCTGAGACACCGTTTTTCGCGTTTTCCCACGTCGTTTTCACATCGTTACCTAACGGCGAAACCGTGCCTAATCCTGTTACTACTACACGCTTCTTTTCCATAATCTTTCTCCTTCCAGCCTATTTCAACATTTCTATCAATAATTACGACAAATGATGTTCTTTTATGTTAGTGCTTCTTTAGCGACCCCATCTAATACAGATGGCACCCCAAGTTAGTCCTCCAC
This sequence comes from Ferdinandcohnia salidurans, assembly GCF_042680725.1. Taxonomy (NCBI): domain Bacteria; kingdom Bacillati; phylum Bacillota; class Bacilli; order Caryophanales; family Bacillaceae; genus Ferdinandcohnia; species Ferdinandcohnia salidurans. Next base: position 97,006 of record NZ_JBHUEK010000020.1, on the reverse strand, counting down.
CAAATCCTACCATAACAATTACGTCATCATCCTTAATTTTTCCTGCTTCAATATCTTCAACAATTGAAATTGGAATGGATGCTGCTGATGTATTTCCGTATTTATTTACTGTTTTAGACATTTTTTCAACTGGTAGTTCAAGTCTTTCTCTTGAAGCTTCCATGATTCGAATGTTTGCTTGGTGTGGGATTAAATAATCAACATCTTCACGCGTTAATCCTGCTTTTTCTATTACATTTACACTTGATTCGCCCATTTGTCTTACTGCAAATTTGAAGACTTCGCGCCCATTCATAATGATGTGTTCATCTTGGTAAAGATGTTTTGCACCAGTTCCGTCTGCTCCTAATTCAAAAGAAAGGATTCCTCTTCCTTCAGAAACTTCACCAAGAACAACTGAACCTGCTCCATCTCCAAATAATACGGCTGTATTTCTGTCGCTCCAGTCCACAATTTTAGAAAGTTTTTCAACACCTACTACTAATACGTGCTTATAATCCCCATTTTCAATAAACTGTTTACCTGTAATGATTCCGTACATAAAACCAGCACATGCTGCACTAATATCCATTGCCGCTGCATTTTTTGCACCAAGACGTTCTTGGATCATACATGCAACTGACGGAAATGGATTGTCCGGCGTTACTGTAGCTACAATAATCAGGTCTAATGCTTCTGCGCTTATACCTGAATCTTCTAAAGCTCTACGCGCTGCTTCATACGCCATATCAGAAGTATTTGTATCATCATCGGCAATTCTACGTTCTTCTATTCCTGTTCTTGTACGAATCCATTCATCTGATGTATCTAAGATTTTTTCGAGATCTTTGTTTGTTACCACTCTTTCCGGTACAAATCGATTGATTCCAATTATTCCTACACCCATACAAACATCTCCCTTTTTATGAGAAAAACATAATTTTTATCAAAAAAGCTTTTTTTATTCCGCGCTTTTCTTATTATCAATTATTATGACTTGGTACTAATTTTAATTCATTTTTTAATTCTTATCAACTCTTTGGTTTCATTTTTTTAAAGATTCCATGTTAGCCTAGTGGTTAGAATGATACTGGCCCATCTCATTTTTTGCGTTTTATCATAAGAATATAATAAAAACGTTCTGAAGAAATTTACTAATGTAAGTAGGTGATAAAAATGAGTAATGAGAATGAGAATGAGGATTTGGATTTAAAACAAGAGAGTGAGCATGACTCTTTCAAGACGGATCCGTTTGACCGCCTTATGTTTGGTCCACGTGGGACAAGAAGACATAAAAATAAAGTTCCAGACGAAAATTCCAATCAATCTAATTCTGATGGAGTTGATCTAAACCATCTAATGGAACAAATTAGTGATATTATGACCTCAATTGACAAAATCAAACCAGCTTTAAAAGATCTTTCGCCACTCCTTGATTATTTTCGAAAAAAATAAGAAGCTATCACTAGATGTGATAGCTTCCTCTATTTTGATGGAAGATCTCCCGTTTCTTTATATTGTTTAATATAATCATTTAGTTCTGCAATAAAGTTTTCATCAACCTTTGGGCTAAAAATCCCCATTGAAATGACTTCATCATGAAAATCAAACGAGAGGTTTCCTGAAGCCAGTTCACCTTTATTGAACTTTTCGGCAACTAACAAATAAAGTTGGTCTACATGCTGAACCGTACTTGTATAGACGGTTTCTTTTCCCAAGTCTGATTGGTCTGATACATAACCTATTGCATATAGGCCTTCTTCCTTAAGCTTTTCTATCACTGGTACATTGTAGCCATCTCCAGCTGGATATATAATATCGACACCGTCTGAAATCATTTTCTCAGCAATCGAAATTGCCTTTTCGTCATCATCCCAGTTTTGAACATATCCAATATCTACATCGACTTCATCATTTTGAAATAAAACACCTTCATAAAACCCATTGATTTCAGGTTGCCATTCAAAAGCAGCAACAATACCGACTTTGTTTGTTTCCGTCATTTCACCCGCAACCATGCCACCGAAAAATCCCATTGCATGACCTTCAAAGTTTAGGCTCGTCACATTCTCTTTTCTTGTATTCCCATTGAAAAAAACAAAATGCACATCAGGGTATTCATCCGCAATATCATTAAAAATTGTAGCATATTCACTACCATGACCAAATATTAAGTTGACACCTTTATCGACATATTCATCCACAGCAGACCTAGTTGCAGCTTCTGTCGTAATTCCTTCTTTGTAAAAGACATCAACCTCAAATTGAGATTTTATCTGTAATAAACCCTTATACCCCTTCGTTCCCCATACTTGGTCATCTATTGTATCTGGTACAAGCAAACCTACTTTTTTGACCCCAGTATCTGCATCTGTTTGTCCACAGGATACAAGAAAACTTAAAAGGAATAAGAGTGTCACCCACCTAAACAACTTTTGCATTACTACAACTCCTTCAAAAACAAAAAACAATTTCGTCCTCTATACATTATTTTATTGTACTTTGTGCTACTTGGAAAGCAAAAGAAGTACTAGCTGTCTAAGTTTTGGTGGATATATTCCTTATGGACACTCTTTATTTGAATACATTCAGCTAAACCTTTATTACAAAAGTCGATAAACGTAAACAAAAACTCTATATTCTTCGTTCGTATCTTCCGATGTTCCCACAAACTATTTTCTAAATTAATTTTGGAATACCAACTTTCATCCAATTCATCCTCTAAAGAGTTCTTTGCAACTCGGTTTATATCATGTACCGATACGAGAATAAGTTTGGTTTTTGAATCATTGCAGTAGTCGAATACGGATTGGAGTCTTTCCTCTTTTTCCTCATTTCGATTTGGATGGGTAGTGCTAAACCATGGGTAAATGACTGCATCTGTTTTTTCGAACAAACTCTGGTTCAATAATGCCTTTGAATTCTCGATAAAATGAAAATAGGCATTACGCCCAACATAGAGCATTTTATTTTCTTCCGGGCTATTTTCCATCGGTTCGGCATCTACTCCAATAACATTGATTTCCTCGTCTAGCATCCTGCTACAGAGCCCATATCCTACAAACGAGAAAGCATCGAATAGTATGACCTTCTTCACTTGTAACATCCCCCAAATAATTTATTACAGTATCGTATGCGGATGAGTAAATAAAAAGTCCCTATTCACTCAAGAAACTGGGACTTTTTATAATTCCTTTTCATTTTCTTTATAGAAGCTACCAATCGAGCGACTGAAGGCATACGTATTTTCACTGATATGATAGCTTAACGTGACCATCTCGTTTCCACTTTGATATTTCTTACTGTGTATTTCAGGAGTGTATGTTCTTTCATTTGTGTTATGCCAAATTTTAATTGGGATACCTGGGATTACAAGATTATCTTTTGGTGCTAAATTTTTAATTTTGAATTCAACTTCTCGTTCCTCAAGGTGATAAGCTTTTGCAACTTCTTTTATCAACTTTTTATAAAAAAATTTATTTTTTCTTTCATTCTCAATATGGGCTACTAAATCAATGCATGGATTTAGGAAGGCCATCGATCGTATTTCTCCCTGCATCCTTTTACTTAACTGCATGGCAGTCAATGCTCCCATCCCTTCTGCAAGAATATGGATGCGTGTGTTTAGGATTTCACGTTTCATCACGATGTGATACAACTGTTTTGCCAATTTCACAGAGGCAGGATTTCCCCAGTTTGCACCGTATAAGTTTGAATAGAATACTGTATATCCTTCATCCTTAAGGTATTCGAGAATTTGGGACCTTGCGTAATTTTGGATCCAAAAGCTAGAGCTTTCTTCTACAAAATTCGTTTTATCCCCAATAATTAAAACAGCAAAGCCATTTGGACGTTTTGGCAAATGAAGAGCAGACCACTCCGTATCGAGCTTAAAGAATTGTTTATTTTGTACCATTGCTCTCTTCTCCTACTCCTGATTTTCGTCCTTCATTATTAGTGTATGTTGTGGAATAAAAGATGAAAGGGGGAAATGCCTATAAATAGCTTTTCTTAAAGAAGACAAATGTGGTAAACTATTTAAAGATATCGTTTAACTTTATTCAGCACAAGTACTGAATAAAGTTAAGGCCTCCGGCGGATGCCACGATTTTTCAACGGTAGTTTTTCGAGCGAGCTCGAAAAAAATCGGGCGCAAATACGCCAAGGCGCATTTGATTTAAATGAGGTGAAAACATTGCGTTATTTTTGGACTTTCTTTTGGACTTTCCTCTTAATCCAAATGGCTTCATATGTTATTGGATCAATGCAGGCAGCTACATATTCATTTCAAACAGCTTCAGTCGTTGCGGTGATTGTGACAGCCCTAATCATTATTTTAGGTTCTGTTATTCCAAACGAGCCTGTAGAGGAACCTCATCACTAATATGCAAAAAAAGACCCGTTCGGGTCTTTTTTTGTTGTTTACGGCTTTCTTTTATATGACCATTTGCGGTTGTGGTTTGAGTTTTCCGGGAACGGGTCACCGGCACTTAATTTTACACTTTTAGGGTTCTTAACCATATCTCCTTGCTCGCCGATTTCTACATAAATCCCATTATTCGGTGCTTTTTGCCCTGCACGAAATTCATGACTTTGCCCCATCATAATCCTCCTTTTTGAATAGTATTACAAGATTACTATTCCCACTACCCTTTAAAATCATGAAAAAAAGCCCCAGTTCCTAAAAGGGACTGAAGCTTCATAAAATTTGCTTATTCCATAATTGCTTTTAATACTGCTTTTTGAACGTGGAGACGATTTCCCGCTTGTTCGAATACAACTGAATGTGGTCCATCAATCACTTCCGCCGTAACTTCTTCACCACGATGTGCTGGTAAGCAATGCATGAACATGTAGTCTTCATTAGCAGCACTTACAAGCTCTAAATTAACTTGATATGGCATAAACGCCTGAAGTCTTTCTTGCTGTTCCTTTTCTTGCCCCATGCTTGCCCATACATCTGTGTATATATAATCGGCACCTTCTAGGCCTCCAACAGGTTCATGGCTAACCTCAATAACCGCATTTGTTTCTTTTGCAATTTCTTTTGCTTTCTCTACGATAAAAGTCTTCGGAGCATATTTCGGCGGACAAACAACCGTACAGTCTAATCCAACCTTTGCCGAAGCAATCATTAGTGAGTGTGCAACATTATTGCCATCCCCAACATAGACAAGTTTGCTTCCTTTGAAGATTTTCTTTTTTTCATAAATCGTGAGTAAATCAGCTAATGCTTGGCATGGATGATAGTCTTCTGTTAGACCATTGATGACTGGAATACTTGCAAATTTAGCGAGCTCCTCAATTTTTTCATGCTCAAATGTACGAATCATGATTGCATCTACATATTCAGACAAAACCATCGCTGTATCAGCAATTGATTCTCCTCTACCTAGCTGCATATCATTGCTATTTAGGTAGATTGCATTTCCACCAAGCTGCAGCATGCCTGCCTCAAATGACACTCTTGTACGGGTTGAATGCTTTTCAAAGATCATCGCTAAGGTTTTTCCTTTTAAATACGATGTGTCTTCCCCATTCTTATGCTTTTGCTTTATTTCAATAGCTGTTTCCAACAAACTGATAATTTCTTCACCCGTTAAATCAAGGAGAGTGAGTAAATCCTTTCCTTTTAGAACGTTGTTAGCATTATGTTTAATTGCAGTTGTCATTTGCTAATCACTTCTTTCTGATTATTGAATGTACCTCTTCGTTCTTGAATCGACATGACTGAAAAATGCGATACACTGAACGCTTTTAAGAATGCATGTAATGTTTCAATTTCAGTGAATACATGAATTCGTTTTTGGCTTGCCTCTACCTTATTCTTTTTCGCACTTTTCTCGCCTGTAAGACTTACAAATGCTAAAGCCTTATCGCTCTTACACCATTCTGAAATGTCGTTAGCGATATACGTTTTTAATCCCATTTCCTCTGCTAATTGCTTCACTTCTTCAGGAATACGATCTGCATCGAAGACAATTTCATCCGCGCCTTTTTTCGCAATGATATAGCTGTGGAAAACCTTTGCTAGTGCTTCATCAATTGTTGCAGCAATGCTAATTCCTTCACCAGTAGATTTCATTTCAGGTCCTACTGTCGGATCTCCGAGTAGTTTATATGTTGAGAAAACTGGGTATTTCACTGTATAGTACGGTAAATCAGGTAATAATCCTTTTTCTGATGTAACCTCTTGTAGAGATTTACCAAGTACAAGTTTTGACGCAAGTTGAGCCATTGGGATCCCTGTAATTTTGCTAATAACTGGTACCGTACGGCTTGCTCTTGGGTTCACTTCGAGTACATAAATTTGATTGTCACTGATCACGAATTGAATGTTCATTATGCCTTTAAATTCTAATTCACGAACTATCTTAGCAGCATAGGTTTCAACCGTTTTCTTGTTATCTTCGGTTAAAGATACTGCAGGCATAATCGCATGACTGTCACCAGAGTGAACGCCAGCTTTTTCGATATGTTCCACAATGGTTGGAATTAAAATCTCGTCCCCATCAGATAGTAAATCGACTTCGATTTCTAATCCAGGTACATACGCATCAATCAGAAGTGGATACGTATCTTCTGTTATGTCTTTTAAAAATGAAACCAGCTCGTCCTCATCATTTATTACAAGCATTCCCTTGCCGCCGATAACATACGAAGGACGGATTAGGACAGGATAACCTATCGCCTTAGCTTTCTCCACTAATTCCTCCGCATGATCGGCAATCTCACCAGGGATATGCGGAATATTCGTTTTTTCTAAGAGCTTATAAAAACGGTCACGGTCCTCAAGCTGATCAATGATATCGTGTGTAATGCCTACAATTGAAATACCTGCCGCTTCTAAACCTTGGGCAAGATTAATCGCCGTTTGGCCACCAAATTGAACCATTACTTGATCCACTTTTTCTGCTTCGATTACATTTAAGACATGTTCAAGGGTTAAAGGTTCAAAAAATAATTTATCAGCAATCTCATAATCGGTACTTACAGTTTCAGGATTGTTATTCATCAAAATGGTTTCGTAACCCTCGTCTTGTAGCGCAAATATCCCATGAACCGAGCTATAGTCAAACTCAATACCTTGACCGATTCGAATAGGTCCAGAGCCAAGAATTAATACCTTTTGCTTATCGGAAACTTCTAGCTCATTTTCACCAAAATAACTTGAATAATAATAAGCTGTTTGTGCAGCAAATTCTCCTGCACAGGTATCCACGCATTTGTAACTAGGAATAATGCCGAGTTCTTTTCGTTTTGCACGAACCATTGATTCTTCCACTTGACAAAGGAACGCAATATGTTGATCGGAGTACCCTTTTTCCTTTACGATTTGCAGAAATTCCACAGTAAAATCATTAAGTGCAGTTTGTTGAATTTTTTCCTCAATGTCTACCAAGACCTTGAACGTCTCTAGGAAAAATAGATCTATTTTTGATATCGAATGAAGTTCCCCGACAGTTGTTCCTCTTCTTAACAATTCAAGAACAGCAAAGAAACGATTTTCACTTCCGTTTTCAACAAACTGGAGAAGTTTCTCATTTGATTTATTTACAATTGCAGGTAAGCGAAGGCTTTTATTATCACCTTCTAACGAATGTACAGCTTTTTGAATGGCACTTTCAAGATTTCGATCTATGGCCATTACCTCACCCGTTGCTTTCATTTGAGTTCCAAGCGTAGTAGGAACACCTGTAAACTTATCAAATGGAAAGCGTGGGAATTTTACAACAACATAATCTAACGCTGGTTCAAAGCTAGCGAATGTTTTTCCTGTAACTGGGTTTACTAATTCATCTAATGTATATCCTACCGCAAGCTTTGCGGCCATTTTTGCAATTGGATAGCCAGTTGCCTTTGAAGCTAGTGCTGAGGAACGACTAACTCGTGGATTTACTTCAATTAGATAATAATTCTTACTAAATGGATCTAAAGCAAATTGAATATTACAACCACCAATAATTCCTAAAGCAGAAATAATCTTAATAGATGCAGATCGTAGCATTTGATATTCTTCATCTGTTAGTGTTTGTGATGGTGCCACAACGATTGAATCACCAGTATGGACTCCAACAGGATCGATATTTTCCATGTTACAGATGGTAATGCAGGTTCCCTTTTTATCCCTCATTACCTCGTACTCAATCTCTTTAAATCCAGCAATACTTTTTTCAATCAAACATTGAGTAATTGGGCTTTCGGATAAGCCATTTTTCGTTAGTTCTTCTAATTGTTGCAATTCATGCGCAATGCCTCCTCCTGTTCCCCCCAATGTGTAAGCTGGACGAACAATGACAGGAAATCCAACCTTTTCTGCAAAAGTTTTTGCTTCTTCAACTGTTGTTACAATTTCACTATCAGGAACTGGCTCATTTAGTTCATTCATTAAGCTACGAAAGGCCTCACGGTCCTCGCCTTTTTTTATTGATTCAATATGAGTACCAAGGACTTTCACATTATACTTTTCTAAAATACCTGCTTCACTTAAACTAAAAGCTAGGTTGAGACCTGTCTGACCACCAAGTGTGGCGAGTAAACCGTCTGGACGTTCCTTCGCTATGATTTTTTCAAGGCTTTCAACAGTTAATGGTTCAAAATATACAATGTCTGCATTGACTTCATCTGTCATAATGGTTGCTGGATTATTATTTACTAAGATGACTTTATAGCCTTCTTCACGTAGTGCTCTGCACCCCTGTGTCCCAGAATAATCAAATTCTGCTGCTTGCCCGATTACAATGGGGCCAGAGCCAATTACTAATATTGAGTGTATTGAATGATCCTTAGGCATATATCTCTTCTCTCCTAACAGTACAGTTGTTTGCTATAAATTCATCAAAAACCCAACTGCTTTCAGATGGTCCTGGGTGTGCTTCCGGATGAAATTGAACCGTCAAAATAGGAAGCGTTGAATGTGTTAATCCTTCTACTGACTTGTCATTGCAATTTATAAAGCGAGCTTTCAATTCTGTTTGACGCAAACTGTCTTCATCAACTACATAACTGTGGTTTTGTGATGTGATATAAACTTTTTCATTAAGTAAATCTGTCACCGGTTGATTTGCGCCTCTATGGCCAAATTTCAACTTCTTTGTATCTCCACCTAGGCTTAAGGCAACAAGCTGATGTCCTAAGCAAATGGCTAGTGTTGGAAAATATTCGATCATCTGCTTAATTGTCGGAAGATGTTCCGCTAGAGCCTTTGGATCTCCAGGGCCATTTGACAAGACAATACCATTTGGTTGAAGTTGTTTGACTTTTTCAAAAGATGTAGTATAAGGAACTACAGTTACCTTACATCCTTTTGACAAAAGAGATTGTAAGATTGATTTTTTATACCCGAAATCGATCAATACAATGTGGTTATCTCCTGAACCAAAAGTTTGCCACTCCTTACTTGATACTTCACCTACAGGATTAGCATTAGCAGACATGGCTGGTACATCAGACGAAGGCGATTCACTAATTACAGCCTGCATGGTTCCTTCAGTTCTGATTCTCTTTACAATTGCACGTGTATCGACATGGGACAGCATTGGTATATTCCATTTCTCAAGATACTGTTTTAAGGAATACTTTGCATTATAGTGAGAATAAGCATCCTTTGTTTCATATACAATGACTCCAGCCACGTGGGGTTCTTTACTTTCAAAATCGAATTCATTAATTCCGTAATTTCCGATTAGTGGATATGTGAAAACAATGATTTGATTTTTATAAGAAGGATCCGTTAACACTTCTTGATACCCGGTCATCCCCGTATAGAATACGATTTCTCCGTTCGTTACAGCCTTTTCAGCAGTTGGGGATAACGTTCCTTCAAAGCTTTCACCATTTTCTAAATGTAGATATCCCTTCATTGTTTCACCTCGTATTTTTATTTAGGTAGACGTATTTTTATACAATTATATTCAAAAAAAATTAGCTTCTATGGCTGGTAGTTAGGTAGATTCCTAACTACCAGCATCGAGCCTAGGCAATATGCACTGCCACAAGTGTTTCTTTAATCAACTTAACTGCTTCATCGATTTCTTCGTAAGTAATAGTTAATGGTGGTAATAACCGGATGACATTCGGGCCAGCTGGAAGAGTTAAAAGCCCATTTTCTCGAAGTGACGTAATTGAAGCCGCCACCTCTTCTTTACAAGCAATCCCTACCATTAATCCACTACCACGAATCTCCGAAACTAATTCGTGATCTGCTAGTGCTGCGGTAAGCTCATCTTGTAAATAAGCCCCTTTTTTCTCCACTTCCGCTAAAAACTCATCCTGAAAAATAATCGATAGTGTGGCTTTAGCAGCAGCCAATGAGATTGGGTTCCCACCGAAAGTTGACCCATGTGAACCAGGTCCAAATGCTTCTTTCAGCTTTTCCTTACCAAGCATAGCACCAACGGGAAGTCCGCTTCCTAAACCTTTTGCTAACGTAATAATATCTGGTGTAAGATTAAAATGCTGGTGTGCAAAGGCCTTTCCAGTACGACCAATCCCTGTTTGCACTTCGTCTATAATAAATAGTGAACCATGTTTTGCACATAGTGCTTCAATCTTTTTAAGGAACTCTTCTGTTCCAGGTAAAACTCCACCTTCACCCTGCACAACTTCTACCATAACCGCAGCAACTTGATCATCCATTTCGCGCTCTAACGCTTCACAGTCATTGTATGGAAGATAGACAAATTCTTGCAATAGAGGGCCATATCCTGAATGAATTTTTTCTTGGCCCGTTGCTGCCATTGTTCCAAATGTTCTTCCATGAAAGGATTGTTTAAATGTAATGACTTTTGATTTTTGTGTGTATTTACGAGCGAGTTTTAAAGCTGCTTCATTTGCTTCAGCTCCACTATTACAATAGAAAACGGCATCTAGCTCTGAGTTTGATACTAGCTTTTCAGCCACTTCTTGTTGAATATCGGACTTAAACAAATTTGATACATGCCAATATTTCTGCAACTGCTCTTCTACTGCTTTCATAACCTTAGGGTGGCGATGTCCTAGATTACAAACCGCGATTCCGGAAACGAAATCCAAGTATTTTTTTCCTTTATTGTCTACAATGATTGCACCTTCTGCAGATTCAACAGTTAAATCCCATCTCGCATAGGTTGGAAATAGTGCATCCATTATACCACCTCTAGTTCTTTTACAATTTTTGTTCCTTTTAATGTTCCATCTACTGATAATAACGAGCTTTTACCATTAATAATCGTTATTTCATTAAGTCCTCCCTCATTTAATGCTGAGAGAGCTGCTTTCACTTTTGGAATCATGCCCCCGTAGATAGTCCCTTCATCGATGAGGGATAAAACAGAATCTGTTGAAAGCGAAGGTAAGACTTCACCATCTTTTTTAATTCCATCTACATCGGTTACGAATAATAAATGTTTTGCCTTTAGGGCGATTGCAACACTTGCTGCTGCAGTGTCAGCATTGATGTTGAATTTCGTAAAATCCTCACCAATTCCAATAGGAGAGATAACAGGAACATAATCTTGAGAGATCAGGTATTCCAAGAATGAAACATTTACGTCTACAATTTCGCCAACATACCCCAATTGTTCAAGATCCACTGGCTTTACTTTGATCAGTTCTGCATCACAGCCAGATAATCCAACTGATGGGATGCCAGCCTTCCCTAGCTCGACTACTACCTTTTTATTCACCGTTCCAGATAATACCATTTCAACGACATTAAGTACTTCTTTTGTTGTTTTTCTTAATCCATTTACAAATTCGCTCTTTAAGTTAAGCGAGGAGAGGGTCTGAGCTATTTCAGGCCCGCCACCATGTACAATAACTACTTTATAACCACTGTCTTTTAATTCTTTAATACTATTAAAAAATGAGTCCGATAACTCACTAAGTATACTACCTCCACATTTGATAACAATTGTCTCCATTTCTAGTCTCCTTATGTTCGGTAGCTTGCATTTATCTTGACATAATCATAGGTTAAATCACAGCCCCATGCCGTACCAGTTCCATTTCCTAAATGGAGGTTAACGTGAATAACAATATCAGTACCATCAAGATATTCTTTTGCAAGCTCTTCAGAGAAAGCCACTGGCTGACTTCCTGATAGCATTTGGATTGTTCCAATTGAGATATCCACATTATCAGGATTCACAGTAGCTGCACTGTGACCGATTGCTCCAATAATTCTACCCCAGTTCGCATCTGCTCCATAAATTGCTGTTTTAACAAGATTTGAACCGACGATTTTTTTCGCAATAATACGTGCATCTACATCCGATAAAGCACCTGTTACATTCACTTCGACTAGTTTTGTAGCCCCTTCTCCATCCTTTGCAATTTGCTTTGCAAGGTCTTCAAAAGTGGATTGAAGTGCTGAAACGAAAGAATCCCATTCAGGATGTTCTTGTGTAAGTTGGTCATTTTCCGCTAGGCCACTTGCCATTACCAATACCATATCATTTGTTGAAGTCTCTCCATCAACTGTGATTTGATTAAAGGTCACATCTGTCACTGTTTTCATCGCAGCTTGTAGGGAATTTGAATCGATATTAGCATCAGTTGTTACAAAACCTAGCATCGTTGCCATGTTTGGATGAATCATTCCAGAGCCTTTTGCAGCTCCACCAATTGTAATTGTCTTTCCATCAATTGTTGTTTGATAACATGCTTTTTTCATAACTAAATCCGTTGTTAAGATAGCTGTTTGGAAACTTTGAGCTGCTTCTACTGTATCAGTAGGCTTCAATTGTTTAATGCCCGCTTTTATTTTGTCCATCGGTAATAGTTCACCAATGACACCTGTTGAAGCAACAGCAACCAAATGATCATCAATACCGAACTGAGCTGCTGATTCAGCTCTCATTTCGTATGCATCTAATAATCCTTGTTCACCTGTACATGCATTTGCACATGCACTATTGATCACGACAGCCTGTAATTTGTTCTCAACAGCAATACTCTCTTTCGTAACCTTTAAAGGAGGGGCTTGAAAATGACTTTGCGTATATACAGCGGCACAGGTAGCCGGAACATCACAAACAATCGCTCCTAGGTCTTTCTTTTTATAACGTAATCCGGCATGGACTCCTGCTGTTTTAAAACCTTTGGGGGTTACAACAGTTCCCTCTTCTACTTTTATTATTTGAATCTCCTTCATATCTATCATGCAAAGTCACTCCTTATCTTCCTTATCTATCAATCTTAACTTACTTATGGGAATAGAGGGACATAGTGTAATCCCGTATTTTCATCTAAACCAAACATAATATTTGCATTTTGGATGGCCTGACCAGCAGCCCCTTTAACTAAGTTATCGATGACTGACACAACGGTAATTCGATTTGTTCGCTCATCCAATGCAAGGCCAATATCACAATAATTCGTTCCATAAACCTCTTTTGTGGCAGGAAATTTGCCTTTTTCTCGGATTCTAACAAATGGAGCATCTTGATAACTTTCCTTATAAAGTTCATAAAGTTGGTCCATTGTAAGTGTATCGTTTGCACGATTTATATACATCGTTGACATAATTCCCCTTGTCATTGGAACCAAATGTGTACTAAACGTAACGTACGGGATTGAATCGTCCCAACCTTGGATCACCTGTTCAATTTCCGGTATATGTTGATGTTGATTTACCTTATAAATTGAAAAGTTTTCATTAGTTTCAGAGAAATGTGTAGTTCTAGAAGGACTTTTTCCCGCTCCGGATATTCCTGATTTAGCATCAATCACAATTGATTTTTCATCGATTAGTTTATGTTTCACTATTGGAGCTAAACCAAGAACTGTTGCAGTAGGATAGCACCCAGGATTGGAAATAAAACTACTACTCTTAATTTCTTCTTTATTCCACTCAGGAAGACCATATGTAGCTTTGTCTAGGTCTGCTTGTATTGCGCTTGGCTTTTTATACCATTGTTCATATGCACTAGGATTTTTTAGACGATAATCCCCAGATAGATCAATAATCTTCACATTTTCTTTCAATAGTTCAGGTACGATTGTGGTTGATACCCCTGATGGTGTAGAAAGAAAAACAACATCAACTTCATTTGCAATCTTAGGTATATCAATTTCTTCTAAAGAATGATTTACAAGATTAGTAACATGGGGGTAGACCTCTGAAAGCTTCATCCCTGTTTGAGACGAAGTGTGAACAGAATGAACGTCTATAGTTGGGTGGTTTGTCAATAATCTTAGTAATTCAATTCCGCCATAACCAGTAACCCCTATAATTGCCGCTTTCAATATATCCACCTCATTGTTTTTAGTAACTAATTAAATTTTGAAATATGTTTCATTATAAGTCCGTATAAAAATAAAATCAATTGTATTTTTATAAATAATTCAGTTTTTTTATACAAAAAAACCACCAGAAGTCGATGGTTTTAAAATTACCCTCCACTTACTGGTGGAATCAACGCCACTGTATCTCCTGCTTTTACAACGTCCTCATCTACTGCATACTCTTCGTTAATTGCAAACATAATTTGGTCAAGGTTTATTATACCATGTTCGTTCGAAAGCTTTTCTTTCAAATCTGTTACAGTTAGCTCATCCTCATATAAAGTTAATCTATCTGTTCCCGCCATTTCCTGTAAATGGGCAAAGAATAAAACCGTTATCATGTTAGATCCTCCTCCTCAGGTTGACCGGTCGGGTATTGTTTTGTCTCTAATTGATCGCCAATCCACATTTCTCCATCTTCCCAATGTTCCTTTTTCCATATCGGAACAATTTGTTTTATCCGTTCGATTGCATATTCGTTTGCTGCATAGGCATCCTTACGATGTGGTGTGGAGACTGCGATTACAACTGCAGCTTCCGATATATCTAATCGACCTATTCGATGAATAATGGCTGTTTTGGCTTCTGGCCATTTTTCAGATATTTCCTTACCAATTTGAGCAAGCTTCTTTTCTGCCATTGGAACATATGCATCATATTCTAAATATAAGGTCCGTTTCCCCTTTGTGAATTCACGGACTGTGCCGATAAAAGTAGTCACAGCACCGGCCTCACGTCTAATAACCTTATTCGTAACCTCGTCAACATTTATTGGTTCTTTCGTAATTTTAAATAAAGCATTATTCATTGATTTACCTCCTTCAATCCAAATACGCCTATGCGTATTTGCGCCCAGATTTTTTAGGCCCACACGATGTGGGTCACAAAGACGTTGCCACAGGACGTGGCGTTCTTAGTCTTTGATCTTATGCTCGAAAACTTCCTTTAAAAATCTGTGGCATCCGCCGGAGGCATTTAACTTTATTCAACTCAGATTTGTTCCTTTAAACTTAATTACTTACATATACTACATTTACCCTTTTTGAATAAAGTTAAATACCCATTCTAAATAAATTTCTTCCTCTTTTATATGAAAAAGAGGAAAATTGGATTCGATTGGAATCCAAGAAATGACTGCAACAATGTTTGTTAATGAAGTTAGCAATTCCTTGTCCGCATCATTCCTAATCAGAACGATTTTGGGATAATCAGCTAATTTAAAACCTTCAATTACTATCATATCATTTTCAAAAAAAGCATACAGCTGAATGAGCTTTTCTAAAGTCCATCCGGAAGTCTTTGCTTCTAACTGAAGACTCCCACCACCTTCAACAATGGTTGCAGATGCACCCGCTTTAAAGTGTCTGGAAGAATCTTTTTCTTTATTAAGTCCCTTCAGATTGCTTGTATGTCCATGATGTTTAATTGTTGCAATACTAACTCCAAGTTCTGTGCCTCTTTTTACAATTTTTTCAACTAGCGTTGTTTTCCCGCTGTTTTGATATCCGACTATTTGTAGAAGTGGAAACCTTATTTCCAAGGCCATATACTTCCTTCCTGATCTTCTAGTAATAAAACATCAACTTCGTCGCCTTTTCCAAATCCACGTGTTCCACCAGGTAAGACCATTAATGCGTTCGCTCCGGCAAGTGAGGATACTACATTCGATTTATCAAGGCCACTAGGAGTCACCAAAATTTTTCCTTCAGAAAAACTGATTCTACTCCGTACAAACCTTGTAAATGGGTTTGGTTTTGGAAAGTCGGCATTGAGTTCAGCTTTCATTCTTAGTAGATGTGGTTGATTCGAATATAATCTTGTTCGCACCACTGGTCTAACTAATAATTCGAAACCTACATAACAGGCAGAAGGATTGCCAGATAAGCCAAACAATAGCTTGCCATTTAGCTGAGCAACTGTTGTGACACTACCAGGTCTCATTGCAATTTTATTAAATAATACTTCCGCACCTAATTTTTCATAAATTGCCGGTAGATAATCATAATCTCCAACTGATACCCCACCCGTTGTTATGAGAATATCAACTTCATTCAATGCGTTTTTGATTGCCTCAAAACAAAGGTCAAAATCATCCGAGAGTTTACCGAAATATTTGGGCACTGCACCTACTCTTTCAATTTGGGCACTGACCATATAAGAATTGCTGTTACGAATTTTCCCAGGTACTAATTCTTCATGAACATCAAGCAACTCGGTTCCTGTAGCGTAAATGCCGATGACAGGCTTTTTTGCCACTTCTACTTGGTGATAGCCAAACGTTGCTAAAAGTGCTTTTACTCCAGGGTTAATGAATATTCCTTTTTCAACTAGGACTGAATCTTTTTTTGTATCTTCACCCCGAAATGAAACATTATCTCCGGACTTAAAAGGTCTTTTAATCGACATATATTTTTTGCCATTACGTTCGTATTCATTTGTCAACTCAAGCATCACAACCGCATCGCATTCAGCCGGCATTTGCGCCCCTGTCATGATTCGAACTGCTTGAAAAGCGTCTACTTTTTTCTCAGCAACTGATCCTGCTCCAATTTCTTCAATCACTTCAAATTCAATTGGGTGGTCCTGTCCGGCATCTATTGTGTCTGCTGCCCTTACCGCAAAGCCATCATATGGGGAACGATCAAAATGAGGGACATCGTGATCAGCAATTAAATTCTCTGCTAAAAATCGTCCATAACTGGCCTCTATCGGTACTAATTCTTTTGTACCTGTACCCGCAAACTCCATTACACGAGATACCGCTTCTGAAACCGGTATCGGTGTTCGTCTTTCAACCATATTATCCACTCGCTTTTTTTATCTACTTTTTCCCTATTGTAGTATATTTAAACAAAAACCACTACTTTCTTGCAGTGATTCACGTCACTCCATCCTAGTTTTTGACGATTTTTAAGCATATGTGTGATTCGCATCACCTCATTTAACTGTGTTACAAGCTATGCTGTAAGTATCTTACTAAATAGGAGGTAGAATCATGGAACAAACTTTTACTGAACAACATATCATTGGAGAAATTGTAACTGAGTTTCCGAAGGCTGGAGACCTTTTCAAAAAACTTCGAATTGATTTTTGCTGTGGCGGTAACCGACCACTTATAGATGCAATTGAGGAAAGAAATCTTTCAAAGGATGAAGTATTAACTAAATTAAATGATCTTTACCAGGACATGAAGGAATTAAATGAAAAAACGGTGGATTGGAAAGCTGCGAGCTATTCAGAATTAATTGATCATATCGTTAATAAACACCATCGTTATTTAAATGAAGAACTTCCACAGCTTAGTCCTTATGTAACAAAGGTATTACGTGTTCACGGTGGAAATCATCCACACCTAGCAAGGGTACATTCACTTTTTAATCAATTGAAGGTTGAGCTAGAACAACACACGATCAAAGAAGAAGCAGATTCTTTTCCTCTTATCGTAAAATTTGAAAAAGAACCAACTGCTGAAAATCATGAATTAGTGAAAAGGCATGTAATAGAACTAGAAGACGATCATGATGAAGCAGGAAATATTATTAAAGAAATTCGTGACATCACAAACGACTTCCAACCACCAATCGGTGCATGTGGAACGTATCGTCTTGTCTACCAACGTCTTGAGGCACTTGAAGCAGATTTATTCCAGCATATTCATTTAGAAAATAATATACTCTTTCCAAGAGCTGCTGCTGGCAACTAACACCAAATCAAAAAGAGCTGATATCATGTCAGCTCTTTTTTATGTCATCCGTTCATCCAGTTTTTTTGCATTTATATTCAGGTTTATATATTTCTTTTTTTCTTTGGTCGTATTCTTACTGATTTCAGGCTTCCCGAAAAAAACTCGCCCGATAAATAAAATACAGATTGCTAAGCCTAATACAAACATCGCTTTGCCAAGCTGTTGTTGGGCTGTCACTAAGTAATTATTACAAAGACGGGCTGGTGATACTGAATAAAGCCAGCTCATCACAAAAATCATAGAAATCAGATTAGCCCAAATAAAAGCTTTACTGATAGGACCAAGCAGTTGCCAGCTATAAAACAATAGTACACCCGCAAGAAGTGAAAGACTCATATATTTCGCAATCTCCATGATTGGCTCATTCAGTGCGGCATCCACTGACCTAGGCAGTACCCAAAACCCTACAACACATATTGTAATTAATATACCTGCGATTCCATTTTCATTGTAATACACGAAGAAGCCTCGCCATTTTTTCGGAAACGCCTTTGCCAGAATATATCCACTTCCTACTAATAGTGGGTATTGAATAAGCATCGTCCCAACCATGCTCTCTTCTAACATTGACCTTATATACGGAAGTGAAACGAATAGAAGTAAAAGTAGCCCTATCATTACATATCGAAAACGGTACATATTTTCACCTCTAAAATAGGATAGAATCCATGTATTCCACAACAACTTGTGGTGCTTGGTAATCAAAGATATTAGTTAATTTTCCTTCTGGATTAATCACATAAAATGCAGAATTATGCTCATAGCCACCGTATTCATTCGGGATAACAACTACTTCAAGAGCGTCAAGGACATTCTGTAACTCCTTCTCATCTTGAATGGTAGCCATTTTCCAATGCTCCCCGTCAGCACCAAAATGATTAGAATATGATTTTAATACCGTTGGAGAATCATTCTCAGGGTCAAAGCTTATACTTACAAGTACAACTTCTTTCCCTAGAACATCATTAGGAATATTTTCATAGATTTCTGCAAAATTTCTTTCTAAAACCGGACATACGTCCCCACACGATGTATACATAAAGGTTAAAAGCGTATATTTCCCCTCTAACTCTTGTAATTGAAAGTTTTTCGAATTTGAATCAATTAATGTAGCAGAAGGGAGCTTTGGTTGCTCCCTTTCTAATTCGATAATTCTTGCTTTCTCAGCAGTAAAAGCCCGTAATCCATCTGTACCTATCCATAGCAATGAAAGACCCGCTACCAGTGCAAATAGAATGCCAATACTTTTACGCAACATGACGATCTGATCCTATTTTTTCTTGAAACTTATAATCAATTGACCTTGAGAAATTCCAAAAGCGGACTATAAATATTAAAACAGCTAGGACTATAAAGATGCCGAAGATAGCTCCCATTCGGTCATATGGAATCCACTCTGGAAAATGCTCCGCCCATCTTCTTGGAGCACCGACTTTTCCGGAAAATAGAAACGATCCACATAATCCAATGAAAAACATGATGTATACCCAAAAGCTGATTCCATCAATTGCATTTTCCTTCTCTTTTCTATTCACTTTTGCTAAGTAATACATAAATCCAAATAGCATTGCAGTTGCACCTAATCCCATATACATATGGAAATGCCCAGGTACCCATTTTGTGTTATGCATAACATGGTTTACAACAATTGTTGCATCAATAATTGCTGGTACGACACCAATTACCCAACCAAACATGGATAAAAACATGAATGATGAGGCAATGTCCCATTTAATTCCTGAACGATAGACAATCATTAGCGCACCATATGCTGTAATAACCAATACTGGTAATCCGTTTGCATATGAGAGCACTTGACCTAAAATGATCATCCACTTGGGTAATGCAAAGTCCATTAACAAATGGTGAGTATAGATTGTAATCGTAAATAAGGTTGAACAGTTCCATGCAATTAAGAATGGGCGGTTTGCCTTCCATGGACGATTTGTATAAGCTGCTAATATCTCATAAACCGCAATAACTCCCATGTAAATAATGGAGTTTGCAAAGATATGACCAAATGCATATGTTAGATTTTTTGCAAGCATTGGATCAATTGCGATAGTTGGAATATATAGATTAATAAGGTTCATAACAAGTGCTGTTGCACCTGCAATTAATGCAGTGGTGTTTACAATTGAAACCATTGTACTAGCCACGACAGCCGCAGGGGGACCATAGCCTTTTTCCTTACCGAAGACGATAGACCACCCTAATCCTCCGCCTAAGCTTCCATATTGTTTAATAATCGCTCTAGCAACATCCAAATTTAATAATAAGAATCCTACACCGAGAATAAGCATACCACCTAAATATAGTGTTGCTCCCGTCATCGCCCATCCACCAGCGGAGATAGCTGGTAGCGGATATAAGAACGTCCAGGCTCCTGCAAAGTCAAATACAAATATTCCTACCAATACCATAACAACACCAATAATGAAGGTGATAAAATTTGTGATTAAAATGGGTTTGCTTAATTTTACATATTTACTTAAGAAGTACCACATGACTGCAGCTGCAGCCAATGCAGCAGCCCCTATCATTCCCGTTCCATGGACAGTCATAATTTCATAAAAGAATGCAGGGTCCACTTCAATCATATTTCCTTGTGCAAGAAGCATTAAGACTCCAAATACCATCATTGCTAAAATGATGAGACTACCTGTTAGTAGATAAATAGCGATTGTTTTGTTTCGGGAGTTATTTGTCCCTCCCATTACCATATTAGTAGACATTGTTAACTCCCTCCTTAATTTGTTACGACAATTTCACCAACCATGAGATGGTGAGCAAGCCCACAGTATTCCATACATAAAATTTGATATGTCCCAGGCTCCGAGAATGTGTAGTAAACCGTGTTTGTATAATCTGGCATTGCCTGAGTTTGTGCTAATAAATTCATGTCTTTGTCATAGATACCAAAGCCATGGTTTACATCTGAGCTTGTGATATCAAATTCAATTGGCTCTCCCACCTTGAATTCAGTTTGGCTCATGTTCCATCCAAATTGAATAGCTTCAACATCGACAATGACTGGATTTTCTTCTTGTCCATATACCGGTCTTTCAAATGGAAGATCTTGTAGTGTTAAGTACGTTAAAGTTCCAAATACAACAAGTAGAACTAAGAAATAAATTGTTCTAAAACGGTACCATTTTTTCTGAATTGGTTCATACTCTCTTCTTTTATTGGTTTTTAATACGACGGTAATAAAAATAACGGTAATTAAAGCCATTAATATAATGGAAAGATACCAAGCTGCTGTTTGGTACAAAGAAACCCCCTCCTAATTTCTCTTTTCAGCAAGATTGTCACATATTGCTCGACCATAAATCTGTTAAGTTTGTCACAAAATGGGACTGAAACAAAAAAAGACACATTCTTGTCAAGAATGCATCTTTTTATGACGACTATTTAATTAAATAGGTTGACGCCAGCATCAGGAATGAGATGAAGACTGTAGTTAATACCCACAGCCAAGCCAATTCCATATTTCCGCTATCAATGGCAACATAGATTGCTGTTGGCAGTGTTTGTGTTTTTCCAGGTATATTACCAGCAAACATCAGGGTTGCACCAAACTCCCCAAGTGCTCGAGTAAAACTTAAGATAAAACCCGTTACAATTGCTTTAATCGATAAAGGAATCGAAATGTACAGAAATATACTAAATTCATTTGCTCCATCCGTTCTAGCCGCATCCTCAATTTCCGTATTTACTGTTTGAAAGCCTGTCTTAACAGATTGGTACATTAACGGAAATGCAACAACAGTAGAAGCAATAACAGCAGCCCACCACGTAAACATAATCGGTTGTCCTGTTAATTTCTCAAGAAACGTTCCTACAAAACTATTTCGTCCAAAAATCACAATTAACAAAAAACCAACAACCGATGGGGGCAGAACCAGTGGCAGCATTAACAATGTTTCCAGAAAGAGCTTGCCTTTAAATTGCTTATGTGCCATCCATTTACCTAATATTAGGCCAAGGAGTAAGACAATACAACCTGCCGTTATGGCGATGGTGATCGATAGTTTAATAGGTGACCAAAAAGTAAGTTCCATTATACAAACCTCAATTGTTAAAAAATGTTCAAAATGTCAGGAATCCTTATTTTCCAAGGTATTAAGCTTCAAAAATGAAGTAAGTGTGATTTATTATACACCTACCGTATGCCTAACATTATATGATTTTCTTAGAAACAAGTATAGCATTCCTATATGGAAGGTGGTACCTATGAGTCAATTAGCATTACATCAATCAACCATTTCAGATGAATTAACTGAGCTTCTTAAATCAGCTAATCAAGTCATCAATATGAAAAGAGGAACCTATTTATTTCGCGAAGGCATGAAAGCTTCTGAGCTCTATCTGATTCTATCAGGGCGTGTAAAGGTAAGTAAAGGGACATCGGATGGCAATGAATTATCGCTTCGAATCTGTAGTCAAAATGAAATCGTCGGAGAGTTGACATTATTTACAGATCAACCTAAATATTTATTTGATTGCAGGATATTGGAGGATTGTGAAATTGCCGTAATTCAAAAGGATGAATTAGAAAAAAAACTCTTTGAAAATACAACTCTTGCATTTGAATTTATGAAGTGGATGAGTGATCATTTTCGAAAAACACAAACAAAGTTTAGAGACCTTGTATTATTAGGTAAAAAAGGAGCATTATATTCCACCTTAATTCGAATGACCAACAGCTATGGGGTTGAGAAGGAAAACGGCACTTTAATTGACCTACGTCTGACAAATCAGGAACTAGCTAATTTTTGTGCAACCACAAGAGAAAGTGTAAATCGGATGCTGCATGATTTACGAGTGAAAGATATCATTTCTGTTCACAAGGGCTATATCACCATTCACGATTTAGGATATATCAAAAAAGCAATACAGTGCGAGGAATGTCCAGCTAAATATTGTAGTATTGAATAACCAAAAGAAAAGACCCATGGGCTCCCATGGGTCTTTGATATTTTATTGTACTGTTTTTTCTTTCTTACGAAGTACTTCCGGAATATATACACAGAATGGTTCGCTCTCCATATAATCACCTGTCATGGCATATGCACGAGAACGTGATCCACCACATACATGTCTAAATTCACATACTCCACATTTTCCTTTATATTTATCAGGATTACGCAAATCTTTGAAGATTGGGGATTCACGATAAATTTCAGCAAGTGGGGTCTCACGAACATTTCCTGCTTTTACAGGTAATAATCCACTTGGATACACATCTCCAGTATGAGAAATAAAGACAAATCCATTCCCATCGTTTACACCTTGTGGCGCTCTTCCAAGTCCATCAATTTGCCCCGTTTTCCCTTGCATAAGAGCATCCTTATAGCGGATTTGTTGTTCCGCATCCTTTGTTTCACGCATTTTTGATTGAATAACTACACGGCGATAGTGTTGCGCAGCAGTCGTTTTTATATCAAATTTCACACGTTTACTTAGGTCATACAACCAGCGGAATACTTTTTCATGTTCAACTGGGGAAATCATATCCGTTTCCTTTCCACGACCAGTAGGTACAAGGAAAAAGACGCTCCATAATACACAATCGAGGTCCTCAACTAATTTTGCCATTTCATCTAATGCATGGACATTATATCTTGAAATTACAGTGTTGATCTGAATGGGAATTTCAAGTTCATGTAAATATTTAATGGCTCTCATTGTTAAATCGAATGAACCATTTGTTCCGCGGAAATGGTCATGAATTTCAGCAGTAGGACCATCTAAGCTAAATGCCCAACGAGCTAATCCTACTTCTTTCGCCTTTTGAATGGCTTCTTTTGTTACATTTGGTGTTGCACTTGGTGTCATGGAGACGCGCACACCTTTTTTAATTGCGTATTCGGCAATATCATAGACGTCAGGTCGCATTAATGGGTCCCCACCTGTGAACACAAGCATCGGATTATTCATCTCATATATTTGGTCGATTAGCTTTTTCCCCTCTTCAAAGGAAAGCTCTCTAGGGTCTCTTTTATACTGAGCTTCAGCACGGCAATGTAAACATTTTAATTGGCAAGCCCTTGTAAGCTCCCAAATCACAATAAATGGATCTTCGTTATAGTCTCTTTCAAACATGAGGCAGACCTCCTTTATTAATGTACACATTTTAGCACTATAGAATAGTGAGCAATGTGAGGTACATCACAGAAAACGGAGGTGTTTAAAATTGTTCACAAATATGGAAAAGCGCAAGCGCCTAGAAATTGAACGTCTACTAACTACTGCCACGTCCTGTGACAAACGTAGACGTCAGCACATCGTGTGCAAGTCCGACAAGCATAAGAAAAGCTGGCGAGAAGGATGCCTTTTATCCTTCTTGACTGATTGGCTTATGACCTCGAGGGGCTAGGCGCTGGAGCTAGACATCAAAACTATATGAAAATTGAATTGAAGAAATATTCTTTGAAGAAATTAAATGTAATTGAGGGTTAACACTACAGCTACAAGTAGGTTTGGAGCCCCCAAGAGGAAAAACAAATAGGAATATCGAATTCTTTTTTTGCGGTCTTTTTTGCTTTCGGTGTAATAGTTCGCTCTTGCCCGATCACCACTTATAAAGGTATCAGATACAATTCCTGCAAGCAAAAAGCATATTATACCCAGGGTCCCAGAAATAACTGAATATGTTTCAAATTGACGAGTAGACAAACCAATTATTAGTAGAAGTCCAGAGGTTACTATACCTAAAATTAAGCCTACTCTCAAACATAATACCTCCTTCCAGATAACTCTATATTCTTATTTTATCACATTTTTCTGAAAATTATGAGTGATAGGCTTGAATAATAAAAACAAAAGCCTTTCGTTATTTCAGGTAAAAAAGACGTTGCCACGTCCAATGGCAACGTCTTTTTGACACATATCGTGTGGTCCTCAAATTGGGTTCTGCTTTATTTTTTCATATTCAGTTTTGTTATTGATATTCTCAAATTCCATACCTTGAAGCTGAAGGTCATGATCGGTTATAAATTTAACGTTGCAAGTGTCTAATAACTGGCTCATTTTTAATTTATTTACTTTAAGTAATTGTTCTATTTTATTTGCAACCCTAGCATGATACACGGCATTTAATGGTTGTTGTCTGTCATTGATAATAGGTACGATTGCATCAATACTTTGATCCTTTGTAAAAGAAATAAGCTGCTTTACTAGTTTGTCTGTAACAAAAGGTGTATCACAAGGTAAGATTACATACCAATCTGAGGATGTTTTTTGCATGACTGTGAAAATGCCAGCGAGTGGTCCCCTTCCCTGAAATCCAGGTATATCCTGAATAATGGAAACCGAAGATTCGTTACGAAATTGCTCTTCTAATACAGGATGGCTCACAATATAAAGTTGGTCCACGTTATCTTTTAATGCATCAATTGCATATTCGTAAAAATATTTATTTTGAAATTGGGCAAATGCCTTAGGGCTTCCAAATCTCCTTGATTCCCCACCAGCCAAAAGAACACCTACGATTGTCGTTATTTTCATCATTAAACACCCCTTTGCTTTTTTCTCCATAGTAGCATGATTGGAACAGCCTACCAAACGAAAAATCAAAGTGAACGATAAAAAAAGTGTAGACAAAGTCTTTAAAGACGATGCCTACACTATGTGAGAGATCGGAATCTGTGATTGGTTATTACTTTTTACCGATAGCAACGCGCCATACATCTGGGCCTTGTTCAAGGTATTCCCAAGTAAATGCATCACCGCGCTCCATCATAAACTGATATTGGAGTGGTCTTGGATCATGGTCATTTGATAGCTCCATGATTTCACCTGGTTGTAAACTATCAAAGGTTCTAAATATTGTTGGGTGCTTATCCTTCGGTGCATAATCTGGTGCGTTTACTTTCGCTGCAAATACCATATTAATATTCCTCCTTTTGATTTATGGGTCCATTGTACCCGAGTCTTTTTAGCTCATGTTGTGAAGCTAATCACTATGTACGTATGTTTTTTATCATATGTGCCGAAAACTATGCGATAATTAGATTGAACATGAATATCCCACGTAAACATCTTGTCATTCTTCATGATTGTGGAGTTTAAAAGAAATAACGGGGTGAAGAATATATGAAGGAATTTGTAGAAAAATGTAAGGAATGTGAAAAAGAAATTTATTGTTTAGATGGTTTTATAAATGGTGTTGTATTAGATGATAAAAATGGGATACTTTGCTTTGATTGTGCTGAAGAAAAGCAAGCTAACTAAGCTAGGAGTTTTGCTCCTAGCTTTTTTGTGTCCATTTTTCGAACATTGATTGTCATTCTCACCGACTATGATTTAAATCACTGTCTTAAAAAGTGGAATTGTTACACTAAATGTTGAGTAACCGCATATATAGTTTATTTGAACAAGGAGTGAGACAGATGGGACTACCATCGATTCGTGAACAATTGAAAGGAGTACCCTTGTTTCGGGAACTAACATCAGAAGAACTCGACCCAATTGTAGAAATTTCACAGTCACGATTATATAGACAAAAGATGTTTATCTTTATGCAAGACGATCCACTTGATCGTGTATTTTTCATCCAATCAGGAAAAGTAAAAATTTATAAGTCTGATATGCACGGGAAGGAACAAATTGTTTCCGTATTAGAAGCAGGTGAAATGTTTCCTCATGCTGGCTTTTTTCGAAAAGGCGGATATCCCGCACATGCCGAAGTAATCGAGGATTCAAATATCATCTTCACCCCCATTGATAAGTTTGAAGAGATATTGCTAAAAAACCCAGAGCTTTGCATTAAAATTTTTAAAGTGCTTGGTGAAAAAATCATAGACCTTCAAAAAAGACTAGAAGAACAAATTTTATTAAGCACCCAAGAACAAATCATTATGCTTTTACTTCGTCTTTGTAGGAGTAATGGTGAAAAGACTGGAAATCGCTTTAAACTTACAACTCATTTTACAAATCGAGAACTCGCTAATATGATCGGAACAACACGTGAATCGGTAAGTCGAACGATCTCTGTATTGAAAAAGAAACATATTGTTGACCTGACTACTGATGGTTATTACTTATTAGATCATATGAAATTGCATGATGAAATTTTCTGAGCTAATTCCAGCCTGACGGACAATCCTAAATAAAATTCACATTTGTGATTCATGTCACAACGTTTCTCATTGAAAATGATTATCATTAGGTTATAAACGTTAGATAAGGGGGACTCTCAGATGGAATCAAAAGTAGTAGAAGTAGATGTTAGGGAAGATCTTAAAAATAAAATTGAGCCTTTTCAAAAGATTATGGAAGCCGTTAAACCTTTACAGGATGGGGATACCTTTATTTTACACGCGCCTTTTAAACCGACTCCTTTATTTCCTATTTTAAAGGCAAAAGGATTTTCAAACGTGGCAGAGCAAATTGATAAAAAACATTGGAAGGTTACCTTTACTAAAGAGGTGACAAATAATGATATTAGATAATCGAGGTCTTGAGCCTCCTACACCAATGATGAGAACATTAAAGGCTCTCGAGAAACTAAACAAAGGTGAAACATTGACGATTATTAATGATCGTAGACCCATGTTTCTATATGAACAGCTTGAAGAACTTGGCTACAAGCACATAACAGAACCACATCCTGAAGGCGGCTTTCAAATTGAGATTACAAAATAAGGAGCTGCTTGATAATGATCCCTCAATTATCAAATGAAACAAATATCAGGCTACCGCTTTCATTCATTATTTTTAGTATTGTGGCATTAGTCGCATCCCAAGTCATCCTCCTATTTAATGGACATATGGTGATTGATGGGATATTTAGAACCCCTGCCATCCTATCATCAGCTCATTTACTCATTCTTGGTTGGGCCTTAATGGTTGCGATGGGGGCAATGTATCAGCTTGTACCGGTAGCCTTTTTAACTCCGATTTGGAGTGAAAAATTCGGATTTATTCAATTTTGGATAACAGCAATTGGTTTTGGTGGATTTGGTATTACTCTATCTTTTTCACCTACCATTTCTATTTTTACAGGTTCACTTGCTGTAATTGGAATATTATTATTTCTTGTTCAAATGTTTATGACAATAAAAAAACAGGCAAAGAAAAACATTCTAACGGCATTCGTTGGTAGTGCTCTAATTTGTTTGCTAGTCACTATTTCACTAGGAATTCTATTGATTGTTAATTTAGGAGCTGGCATAGCACACCTAGATCATTTTGCTGTTCTAAAAAGTCATATGCTACTAGGTGTGGCAGGATGGTTTACATTTTTAATTTTCGGCTTTTCCTATAAAATGGTCCCTATGTTTTCGTTAGCACATGGATTTTCGATGAAACTATCAAGTTGGGTCTATACTGTTTACGCCATCGGACTTGTCGTAACCATTTGCAGCTTTATTACTGAAGTGAACTTATTGTTACAAGTTGGGATGGCCTTGCTTTTTGCAGGTTTCGCCTTATTTTCTTACCATATTTCCACTATCATCAAGGTTAGATTAAAGAAAAAGCTTGATAAACCATTTATTTTTTCATTAATTGCCATTTGTTTTGGATTAGTTATTCACTTTTTTGGGATGGTTCTTGCGTTCCTTCCAGGGTATTACGAAATTTATGGGGTACTTGTCTTTCTTTATCTCTTCTTGTGGATTGCGGGTAGCATTCTTGGCTATTTATATAAAATTATTCCTTTTCTTTGGTGGACACATAAATATAGCAAACTGATTGGTAAAAGTGATGTACCTACTTTAAAACAAATGATTGATGAAAAAATGGCAATTCCCATTTTTACAGGTTTCGTTACTGGATGTGTTGTCGTAATTTTAGCCATTGCAACTAGACAATTGCTTATCTTTTCGATTGGCCAAAGTATTGTTGTCGCTTCAACTTTCTTTTTCAGTTACAGCATTATTAAGGTGCTATTTAAATAAAAGGGGAGAAACACAATGGAATTAAAAGAGAAAATTCTTGAGCAGTTAAAACAAGTGATTGATCCTGAATTAAATATTAATGTTGTTGATTTAGGACTTATATATGAAATTAATATTAAAGAAAATAATAATGTATATATTGAAATGACGCTAACTACTCCTGGTTGCCCACTACATGATAGTATTACCAGTGGAGTGAAGCATGCAGTTGCCTACCTTGAAGAAGTAAATGATATTGAGGTTTTAATGGTATGGCATCCTGCTTGGTCTCCTGAACGCATGTCTGAAGCTGCCATGAAGCAACTCAGAGGTTAACTTTATTCAGCAAAATGCAGAGGATTTCACATTCTTAGTTTGTTTCGTTATACTTTAAATAAGCTATTTCTCGAAAGGAGAGGTTTTAAATGGATGAAGCTTTAAAGGAAAATATGTTGGGGGCACTTGAACAAGTTGTTGACCCTGAATTAGGTATTGATATTGTTAATCTAGGTCTTGTCTATGATGTGGATATGAATGATGAGGGTGTCGCTCAAGTTTCGATGACATTAACATCAATGGGATGCCCACTTGCTGGAACGATTGCAATGGACGTAAAACGTGTTCTTACTGAATTACCTGAAGTAAAAGACGTAGATGTTAACATCGTTTGGAATCCACCTTGGAACAAAGATATGATGAGCCGTTACGCAAAAATCGCTCTTGGAATTAGATAAAATAAATGGAAAAAGAACGTGTCGACTATGACACGTTCTTTTTCTTTTTATAGGTGCTTTTTAAACCATTCAACTGATGCAAGTAGTCCTTCTCTTGTCACTTTATGATCTGCTCGTGTGTCAGCAATAAAAGATAGATTCTCCTCTTTCCCCTTGTACAGTGGTTTAATTTCTTGGTAAAATTCATACGTGTATTTGAAAGGAACCATCCTGTCTTTTTCCCCATGCCAGAAAAACAATGGTCTTCCGTTCACTTTCTCAGGTTGCATGCTTAAATCATATCTCCGTAATTCTGCATACTTTTCTTCCAACTCAGCATCTGAGAAAGGAAGTTCAATGTCATGTCGCTTCAATTCCTCAATTTGCCCCCGACAGAACTCCTCATAATATGGACTTCCCATTAAACTTACTGCAGCCTTAATCCAAGGGTATTGGGTCAATGCCCCTAAAGTCACGATACCTCCCATTGAAGTTCCTGCCACACCGATTCTTGCCTCATCAATTTGGCCTTGGTTTTGTAGTTCGTCCTTAATAATTTGAAGTTCTTTAATTTCATTGACGACAATATCCCAAAACCTAAAATCCATTTCATGATCATCTATGCCCTTATCTCTTTCACCATGATAGTCTGCTTCAGGCAATACTACACGAAACCCTTGTTCTGCATATAGATAGGCATAGTGTAAATTATGTTCTTTCGCACTACCAAATCCATGAACAAAGAGGATCAACGGCAACGCTTCATCTTTTAACTGATTTTTAACAATATGTAATGCTGGTATTTCTGCATATTTCTTATTTTCAATAATAATCATCTTTTGTATGTACTCCTTTTATGAAAACTTTTGCCATCCTCTAGTGTATCATTTGTTGGAAGTTTATTGAAAAATATTGACTTTTCAATTGACGATTATTTTAATATCTGTTTAAGTTAAGGAAAAAGATAATAGGTTCACAAGGAGATTGATATGACTAAACAACACTTAATTGCACTTGACCTTGACGGTACACTACTAAAAGATGATAAAACGATCTCAAAAAGAACAAAAGACACGATAGAAAAAGCAAAAAAAGCCGGCCATATGGTGATGATTGCAACAGGAAGACCTTTCCGTTCGAGCTCAATGTATTATCAAGAACTTAGTCTTTCAACACCAATCGTTAACTTTAATGGAGCCTTCGTCCATCATCCACTTGATCAAAAATGGGGAGTGTATCATGATACACTCGATTTAAAAACGGTAAAAGAAATTGTTAATGTTGCTGATGAGCTCCGTGTAAAAAATATTTTAGCGGAAGTAATAGATGATGTTTATTTTCATTTTCACGATGAATCGATGTTAGATATTTTTGGAATGGGGAAACCAAATATTGAAACAGGTGATTTACGAAAAATTTTAAAACGTGATCCAACTTCATTATTAATTCACCCTGATGAAGAAATTGCAGATAAAATCCGAAAGTATCTTTCCGACATGCATGCTGAAGTAGTCGATCACCGCAAATGGGCAGCCCCTTGGCATGTGATTGAAATTGTTAAATCAGGATTAAATAAAGCTGTTGGTATTCAAAAGGTTGCTGACTATTATCAGATTCCAAAAGACAGAATTATTGCTTTTGGAGATGAAGACAATGATTTGGAAATGATTGAATACGCGGGTCACGGTATTGCCATGGGTAACGGGATTGACGAGCTAAAGAGTATTGCTAACCATGTAACAATGACTAATGAAGAAGACGGAATTGCTCTTTATTTAGAGGATGTTCTAAAATTGGAGAAAATTAAGTAGGCTGGTTTCAGAAATAATTACCTGATATAACCCAAACGTAAAACTCAAACAATATAACTAGTGCTACAAATAAGCACTTCTTTTAAAGCTGTTAAAGGGGGAATTTACGGATGGGTAGTAATAAATCAAAACGATTTGTTCATCAGGGTGCAGATGCTGTTCAACAACATGCTCAGCGCTTTCCTTACCGTTCCACTCTAGCTGAAGCAGAAGCAAAGAAAAAAGCGAATGTCGAAAACTCATCACTTGGAGGAATTTAATATGGGAAACCGTTTATTCCAAAAGGCTCGTGAAACCGTAGAAGTTGCGAAATTAGTGAGTGCGGGCCAAAGTGATACATCCTTACAGGATGCCGTTTCGGTTGCTAAAAATGCACTTTCTTCTGCATATGCTAACTCTACAACAGCCGAAAAAGAACAACTCCGCGAATTGCAAAATGAATTAGACCAACTTCAATAACCTTTGGCTAATTCAAGAGAAAAAATAGGGTCAGACTCAACGTCTGACCCTTCCCCTTTTATTGGAATTGTTGAAGTTTTGCATGATAAAGATTTGTGATCGAACCGTCTTTTGCACTTCTTTCGTATAAATGAAGAATTAATGCTCCATTTGTCGGAATTTTATCTTTAGGAATCGAAATGTTAATTTCAAATGGTGCCCATGCTGGTGCACCCTCTGATGCCGTTTGAAGTGTTTCAGGAATTACATAATCATGCCCATCCTCTACCGCATAGAAGAAGGTTGCTTCAAATACTCTTACTTCCCCAGTTACCGTATATTCACCATTTTCACCTAGTACTTGAACATTACGAAATGCTGTATTTCCTTCTTCAGGAATTGTAAAACTCTCTTCTGCCTGTAATACATTGTTTTCAATTTTTTGTCCATTAACTTCTGACGCTGTTATGAAAATATGTGCTTTGTATTCTCCAGGAGCAAGCCTCGTTCCATCATTTGATGTATAATCCCATGGCTCTTCCCAAACCTTTTCTTGACCAGGCTTTAATTCCATTTCCTCTATTGACTGGATAAACATTTTATCGATTGAATAGCGGTAAACTTCCTTTCCATCTGCATCCTTCACAATAATTTCATATTTTTGACCAGATGGTATCGTCAGTTTTACTGGATTGTCGCTTGTGTTTTTAATTGTAATAGTAAAGGTTGCTTCGTTTTCCCCTGTTTTAATTGAAAGGTCAGTTTGAAGTTTTTCAACCACGTTCTCTTCACCTCCAGGTTCTTCACTTTCTTGTGTTGGTGGTGTTTCTTTTTCTGTATCTACTTCTTCACCACCACCTGAATTTACTGGAAGTGCCTCTTCGGTTTTAGTTGAGCCACATCCTGTGATGATAAATAGACTCATTACAAATACTAAAGTCACTAGAAGCCATTTTCTCATGTTTGTCACCCCTTTACTCTATTTGTCGAAGTCTCCTACTAAAAAGTTACTACTCTTTGCGAAATAATCCATAAACGCCAATTGTTTGTACAATGTTTGTAAATGCATGAGGGTCAACTTCTTTTATGATACGCTCTAAATCATATAATTCATATCTTGTTAAAACAATCATTAACATATCCTTTGTCTCACTTGAAAATGCTCCCTTGGCAGGAATCAACGTAATTCCTCTCACTAAATTTGAATGAATTGCACTTTTCAATTCATCCGCTTTCTTCGTAACAATCATCGCTGTAACCTTTACATGACTTGTATGTACTGTATCAATAACCTTAGTTAACACATACAAAGCAACGAGAGTATATAATGCCTTTTCCCAACCAAATAAGAATCCTGCAGTAATAATGATTAGCCCGTTAAGTGTAAAAATATAGGTACCAATTGGTTTATCTTTTGACCTTGATAATACAAGCGCTATAATATCAAGACCACCAGTAGATGCTCCCCACTTTAAGGTAAGACCGATTCCAATTGCTTGTATGACGGCACCAAATACAGCATTTAGCAAAATATCATTGGAGATACGTTCAAGTGGGATAATCGCCAAGAATAACGTTGTCAGTGCAACTGAAATAAAGCTATAAAGGGTAAATGACTTACCTACCTTTTTCCATCCCAAAATCGCAACGGGTATGTTTAATAACAGTAGTATTACACCTGTTGAAATATGAATTGGCGTGTAATCACCAAGGATCCTAAATAAAAGCTGTGACACACCGGTAAAGCCAGAAGAATAAACATCAGCTGGTATTAAAAAAAGATTTAGGGCCGCAGCATTTAGTAGTGCACCAAAAGTCACAATCAATATTTTTTTCACTTCTCTATTCACCATTCAACTAGTCCTCCTGGAACAACATTCTTCAATCCTAGTAGTAAATTAGTGTCATACAAAATTTTCCCTCAATTGTTGTATTTTTATCCAATACTCGCTACACTTACGATAGGCAAGTTTGTTTCAAATTTGACCAAAGAAAAGAAGGTGAGACTTTTGACCGTTAGAATTCTTACTGATAGCGGTAGTGACCTACCACTTCAATTTTTTAAAGAAAATAATGTTACATTATTCTCCTTAGGAGTTCATCTAGATGGGCAAGATTACGAAGATATTGCAACGATTAACCCTGTAAAAGTATTTGAAGCGATGCGAAATGGAAGTGCTCCAAAAACATCCCAAGTTCCTCCACACCGTTTTAAAGAGGTTTTTACTGAAATTGCAAAAGAAAAACAATCTGCTGTCTATATTTCTTTTTCATCACAATTGTCAGGAACCTATCAAACAGCAGTGATGATGAGCGAGGAAGTAAGAGAAGAGTACCCAGACCTTGACTTAACAATTGTGGACACAAAATGTGCATCCCTTGGCCAGGGTCTTGTTGTTAAAGCTGCTGCTGAGCTTGCTAGCAAAGGTGCTTCAAAGGATGAAGTTGTGAACCTTGCGAAATTTTACAGTACTCATATGGAGCATCTTTTCACTGTGGACGACCTCGAATATTTAGCACGTGGTGGAAGAATTAGTAAAGCCTCCGCTTTTGTTGGCGGACTCTTAAACATAAAGCCACTTTTAAATGTTGAAGATGGAAAGCTTATTCCACTTGAAAAAATTCGTGGTAAAAAGAAAGTGTATAAGCGAATCGTTGAGTTGATGGAAGAGCGGGGGACTGATTTATCAAAGCAAACGATTGGAATTAGTCACGGAGATGTAGAAAATGAGGCACTTGAGGTAAAGAAATTATTTGAAGAAAAATTCGGATGTAACTCCTTCTTCATTAATGTAATCGGTGCTGCGATTGGTTCTCATGCTGGTCCAGGAACGATTGCAATTTTCTTCTTAGACGAATTGCCGAATAGCTGATCTTACATAGTTTGAAAAACGACTGGATATCCTAAATTTGAACGGGATTGAAGGGAGTGTAATTTATGCCAAAAACAAGTGACAATGATAAAAAAGCAAAAGATAACAATGCATTACGCCATGAAAAGAATATGATGAGAGAAAAGAATCGTCAGGCAGGCAAACATCAATATTCAAAGAAAACAGATCATCTATAAAATGAAACGAAACGCATCGGTAACACCCGATGCGTTTTACTTTACTCTTCTTTTTTAAAGTATGTCCAACCATCCTCTTGGTATACTTTTCCTTCTTTCATTAGCTTTCCAATTGCTCGTTTAAACGCTGCTTTACTCATGTCAAATCTGGCTGAAATATCTTCCGGAGAGCTTTTATCCCAATATGGCATAGCCCCACCACGGCTTTCCATATACTGATAAACTTTCCCAGCATCGTCTCCCATTATTTCATGATTGCGGCCCATTAGCGACACATTTACAGTCCCATCTTCCTTTACATCTATAATTCGCCCTTGCACCTTTTCTCCGACTCTTGGTTCCCTTGTTCTTTGAGATTCGTGAATAAAGCCAAGGAACCCTTCCTCT
This sequence comes from Ferdinandcohnia salidurans, assembly GCF_042680725.1. NCBI lineage: Bacteria > Bacillati > Bacillota > Bacilli > Caryophanales > Bacillaceae > Ferdinandcohnia > Ferdinandcohnia salidurans. The sequence goes on along the minus strand of NZ_JBHUEK010000020.1, from coordinate 61,709 downwards.
GAAATCATAAAAGAGCCAACCATTAATAATCGGTACACAGTTCCAGTTATGTTTTTATTAAAATCTTTTCTTGTAGCTGGTTTTGAAATAGAACGAATGACATCTTCAGTTGCAAGCTTTCCAAAAAGTCGTCCGTTTTTATCTGTTCGCAATGAAATATATAATTGGTCGCCTGGCTCTGGCCAGAGATCCCACACCTCATGCAAATCATCCTTTGAGACTAATATATCCTTGCTAATCCCAATATCAACAAAAGCGCCCAATTCACGTTTGACTTCAACTACACTGGCCCAATCATAGGAACCGATTTGAATAGTCGGTATTGTCATAGAGGCTGCTAGTCTTCCTTGATGATCTTGAAAAAGAAAAACAGTTACGTCCTCTTCCGGATCGAATCCGTCTATAATTTCATTTTCATGTAGTAGCACATCTTCTTCACCGTTTGTTAAAAAATAGCCAAACGGAGCGTCTCTATCTACACGTAAAGTTACAACCGTACCCGGTATTAATTCATTCATTTATTAAAGCCCTCTTTCTCATGTACTTAGCTTATCTGCTATTGCTATTGTCTTACATAGTATAGACGTTTACGACCATCATTTACTAGTATTGTTTTGGAAAAAGTTGTCCTAATTGCTAAGATTGACTATAATCAAGGGAAATAAACTATTTTTTTGGAGGTTGGCAATGGCAAAGGAAAGCTCATTCGATATTGTGTCAAAGGTAGATTTACCTGAAGTAACAAATGCAATTAGTATTGCAAAAAAAGAGATTCAAACTCGGTATGATTTCAAAGGTAGTAAAAGTGACATCACGCTTGATAAGGAAGAACTTGTTTTAGTATCTGATGACGAGTACAAATTGGATCAACTGAAGGATGTCCTGATCAGTAAAATGATTAAGCGTGGGGTTCCCACTCGTAATATTGATTATGGAAAAATTGAAAATGCATCTGGTGGAACCGTACGTCAACGTGCGAAACTGATTCAAGGCATTGACAAGGAGAACGCGAAGAAGATTAACACCATTATTAAAAACAGCGGCCTAAAAGTAAAGAGCCAGGTTCAAGATGATCAAGTTCGTGTAACTGGAAAAAACAGAGATGATCTTCAACAGATTATCAACGCCATCCGTGAAGCCGATTTACCGATTGATGTGCAGTTTATAAACTACAGATAATAAAAATGCAGCGGACTAAAACCCGCTGCATTTTTTTATTCAAATATGTAAGTTAACACTTCTAGTGCTTGATCAACCGTTTCGACAGTGACGTTGGCTTTATTTGATAATTCCTTTAAAGGATGAATCAGTGATGGTGGTCTAACAATAATGGTCGGTTTATTCATCGTAATCGCTGCACTCGCATCCATGGCTGTATTCCATTGTTTGTACTTTTCCCCGAATAAAGCAATGACCACATCAGATTTTTGCATTAATACTTGTGTTCTGAAATTATTAATGGCTGATGCTGCATCATCCTTGTAATAACTACCAGGTTGTTCTCCCAAAATTTGTACTCCAATATCATCAGACTTATCATGGTCTGTTTGTGGCCCAACAAATGTTAACGGAAGATTTTTTGATTTCGCTTTATCCTTAATTTCCTCTCGCCAATTGTCATGAATTTGCCCAGCTAAATATACTGTCAGTTCCATGTTTTCTCCTCCTATTACCTTTTCTTAATCTTATCATACATCCATGGTTATTTTACAAATTTATACATTATGATTTCATCTTCATAATGTGTATCACTAAATTTAACAAACTTAACTTTTCGCCCTTCCTCTTGGAAGCCAAATTTTTTATATAGATGGATTGCTCTATGATTATGTGAAAACACCTCGAGACATACCTTTTCAAGTCCAGGCACTTCATGTGCCCAATCAAGGAGATAACTCATTAGGTTGCTGCCAATACCCTGATTACAATACGATTCTTGAATACTTATCCCAAAGTAACCTAGATGAGAAAGGCGCTTCCGTTTCGATGTCTTAAAATTTAAATTGCCAACAATTTTCCCATCTTTTTCGGCTACAATGATTAAATTCCCTGGCTTTGAATGTTCCTCAATCCATTTCTCCTCATCCTCCATACTTGTGTTAAATTCTTCAGGTGACGTCAGCATGTATGTGGATTCATTAAGAACGATTTTTGTATGTTCAATTAACTGTAATGCATCCTCTTTTCTAGCAGGCCTAATATTAAATCCCATAAAACCCTCCATCTCGAATTAGTATCTAATATCTATTCTTTAAATCTAATGGAATTCCTTTTTATTAAAGGGGATTTTTAAAACATTGTTGCTTGAAGTCAATTGTTCGAGCCTTTGAATATGAAATGGATATCAAGGAAAAGTAAAAAAACTTTGTTTATGGTTGGACTTTTAGTAGTTTATGGAAATACATATGGCATAAACACCTTTTATGATTGCACTTTTGTATGATTATGGAAAAACCAATAGCATAAACGCCTTTTTTGACTATACTTTTGGATAAATACGGAAAATCCCATTGCATAAGCATCTTTTATCACATCTCATTTGGTTGAATATGGAAAAACAGAGAGGTAATTACTATGCTCTCAATCAAATGTACTCTTTCTAAAAAAGCAATAAAAAGAAGACCACCCCTTGAGGATAGTCTCCTGATTTAAACTTAGTAAAAACCAACAACTTGCAGAACAATTACGCCCACGATTGATACAATACTGCCTGTAAAAAGCACTATAAGAAGAGTTTTTAATTTCCTTGTATCTATCCAAACGACGCCCCCAACCAAAATCGTAAACAGCAAGCCAAAAACGAGAGAAGCATATGGATTTGTCGGGGTGATCCAATCATTTACACTCAGGAAATCCATTTTCTCAACTCCTACTCTATGATTGTATAGCAGGTGTACTCAAGAAAACTGTAAGTCCCCCTGCAATCGCTAAAACCACTCCTACGGGGGTATATGACGATAAGTAAATACCTAACGGAAAAACAAGCGCCCCAAGGACAAATAATACCTTTGCGATTTTCATAACCTCACCTCTTCTATCTAGATACTGACTCTTTCATACGATCAACCATCCAGCGATTTCGGATTTTCCTCCCCCAGCCCGCTTTGTTTTCTCTTAAGGACTGGACTCTCCAATACATCGGTGGGTGAAGCATGAACTGAAATTCAACAAACCTCCATAATAGTGAATCTCGCTCAATCGATGACTTTGGCTCATCTTTCTCGCCCTTTAGAACCGTACTATATGAAAGTGATTTATTAATGGCTTCGTCCTGTTTCTCTGATAAAGCGATTAAACTGATTGACATTTGCTCACTTCCCCCATCTAGAAGCGATGCTCCAAGGTGATCTGCACGGACTTCCATCCACTGCGAACAAAAAGATTGGATGATCGGGAATAGAATCATTAAAACCCAAATTAATAAGAAAATAGGTATACTATAATCTTCAATGTTTGCAATATATTTTTGAATGGACAAAACCACAACAAGAACAATTAACAAATAACAGAGTCTCCAAAGCTGTCCCCACAACACATCGCGCTTTTTAACATGAATTGCTTCATGGGCAAGGATACCTTCTATTGCCTCAGATGGTAATTTTAAAGTAGCAGTAGTTAGGGTAACCATCGCTTTACCAATATTCATACCTGTCGCAAGGCCATTATACTCGCTGCTTTCGGTTTCATACAGGCGGATATTCGGAACACCGGCCTTTTCAAAAATCCGTTGGGATGTTTCAATTAGTTGTGGATTCTTAGTCTCCTTTGCATCCATTGCTACTTTTAAAACCTGGTCCGAAATATATAGATTAAAAAGCCAATAGGCTAAAATGACGGTAACCATGATCCAAGGCGCAACTTCGAAATAATATAAAAGGAGAAGTAAACCTGTATAGGCTGATATACCTTTTACGGTTGTTGCAAAATAAAGCTTTCCAATTAATCGTTTTAAATTTTTTCGATGCCAAAATGGTAGAACGATTTGTGGCTCTTTCACACTTTCCTCAACCTTGGTCATTTCCTCGAACGTTCTTTTCCATTTTTCCGGTTCTAGGATCGTTAAATAAATTGTTTCACCAGGTACAGATATTCGTAATACCTTCTGAAAGTTTGTTGTCAAATCAGTATTAGAAGAAAACATCGTAAATAATGGATGAAGCTTTAACAAGTCTACATTCGTTTCTAGTTTCACTTCCTCTAAATCTTCTATTGGAATCTTTCGAGATTCAAAGCGTGAGGTGAGATATAATTGCTTTTCTTCTATGTCAAAAAATATTTGTACAGTTGCATAACTGCCGATTCTTTTTATGACTTCTGTAAATGTACTGACCAGTCCGAAAACAATAATGTATTTTAACGGACTATATTCAGGACCAAAGATGTAAAACATGATACCACCAAACACAACTAATCCAGTCATTAATATATCGGATGCAATTCTCTTCAAATTACGTTCTAAAGTGATTTCCTCCACTACTATCTGACGTAATTCATTTTCGATTTCAATACGTTTTTCATCTCCTGTAGTTAGAGAGATTGCTAGAAAATAGCCACTTGAAATAAACGCGATATAGATGAACCCATTCATAAAGGAAAATTGATAAAAAACAAACCCGACTGAAAGAAGAGCTAGGAGTATTTCAATTGTCGTTCCTACTTTTTTATTTAACTTACCGAAAACCAAACCAAAGATTTGGATTCCGGCCCCTACTAATAGATACAATACGATCAAATTCCAACTTGGCAGCAATGGCCCCACCTACATTTCATTATTAAGTACCATTTTTTCCGTCATTTCGAGAATATCTTCCATAGCAAGATCAGGATTTTGAATGAGAATTGTATAACGCAGACCATTCTCATCCCAGCTTAAGGCATCAATAAAATCATCATATTCTGCATTCTGGCCACGCACTTGCCATTTTCCAGGTTTAATTTCCGTTCCTGCATCTTCTGGAGTTGGAAAGATTGATACTAATACAGAAGGTACAGCTTCATATAAATAATAAACAGTAATTTCTGGACGATTGACTACTCCTTGAAGGTTTATAACTTCAACATTATCGACAGTCAAGTCTTCCCCCAAGAAAACAAGGAATGGTTGTGCTAATGCTGTTTGTGCATCTTCAAGTGACCCATAAGAAGGTTCAAATTGTGACTCAATTGGGGTAATTTTCACATTTTCAGGTATATCTAAAGTGAAGGTATCCTGCTTAAAATTTGGTGAAAAATCGAGCACTTTATATTCAAAAACAGATTTCGTATCTCCAACGACAGACATCGATTTCACTACAAACCAAGTCTTTTGATCAATCCAGAATTCAACTTCTCCAAATAAATTAGAATCTGTATTCGGCGTTGCCTTTATATGATATACATCTAAATCTACTAATTTTTCTTCACCAACAATTTCATATTCATGTGTTTTTTTAATAGCATCTAGCGTTGTCATGAGTTGTTCTTTCGGTGAAGCATCTAATAAAGGCATACCTTCCTCTGTTAGATCGATACTTAATGCCGTTTCACTCCCCGTTTCATAGGAAATCACTTGTTTTCCGTCGTTTAACACATATGATTCAAGGTCATTCGTAAGACCTGTTGTAATGATTTTTCGTTTTCCATCTTCTGCAGCGTACTCTTTAAAACTAGCATCTTCAGTGACCTCACCATTTGTCTCAAGCTTTATGACACCTTCTCCATAATAAGAAAGCTTACCTTCCTTTGCTGATAAGACTTTTGTGACAATTTCTTCTGATGACACAGCCATATCCCCTTTACAACCTGATAAAATCCCCATTATTAGAATAGCAATTAGTAAGAATCGTTTTTTCTTCATATTAATCCCTTCCTTCCCTAATCCAGCAAGCCAGTAATGTCCCATCTTTTTCCGCTGACCAGATTCCAATTTTTCCGTTTTGTTGTTCTATTAACATTTTTGAAATACTAAGTCCTAACCCAGAACTTCCACCATTATTTCTAGCATCCTCTGCCTGATAAAAGGGTTGAAATACTTTGTCCAATTGTTCTTTCGGGATTCCTATTCCCTCGTTTTGAATTAAAATGACGGTGCCTGCTTTTCTCCAAGTTTCAAGTTCTACCTGAAATTCTTTAAATACCCAATCTGGTAGTTTTGTGTCACTTGAAATAGCAGCAAGCCAAATTTGTTTTCCTTTTTCAGTATGACGAATGGCATTACCCATGATGTTATCTACAACCCTTACCATTTGTTTTGGGTCAATCTTATAGGATTTTTTTACAGATTGAAGTACATGTAGTGAAACGTCTTTTCGAATACATGGTTCATCATATCCTGATAACAACATCTCAAAATATTCTTCCCCTTCTACTTTAACAAGCTCTGTCCGTTGTTTAGAGGATTGTAATGCAGTATACATTGTTAAGTCATCAAGCATACGTTTCATGTACTCAAGCTTCTGAAATAAGATTTCCTTATATTCTGCCCTTTCATTCTCGGTTAGCGTTCGATCATTCTGGAGGACTTCAGTATAAGCCTGTATCACTGTTAATGGTGTTTTTAAATCATGTGATAATGACGCCACAATAAATTCTTTTTCCTTTTGTTGAACAGCTAATGCCTCTTGTGTTTGTTCAATTTGTGCTTTCATTTTCCAAAAATGTTTAATTAAATCCCCTATTTCATCATTTGATTCACGAATTTGAGTTGAGGGACTTTCCCCATTTGCAAAAGCAGTCATTTGAGCTTGCAACTGGCTTAAAGGACGATTCAACTTTCGATTTAATAGAATCACTACAATCGTATAGAGTAGGATAAAAAAGATACTAAAAAGTACACCCAAATAGATATAACGATTTGTTACCCCTTCTATCCACTCGTCTCTAGCAATGGATATTTCAAAAATTCCAACAACATTGCCATCTTTACTAACAGGTTTTTTCAACGAATAAGTACGAGCATTCTTTTGGAGATCATTTAAATTTCGATATACCTGTTCCATGTTTATCGTAGGAAATCCATATGAACCTGGCTCAGGTAAACTAGAAAACAAAACGACTCCATCAGCTCGATATAATGTGATTTTGATAGATTCATTTGTTAAAGCTTGAACAGAATCATACATTTCTTTTGATTGTGGTCTGTATAAATTGGGATCCAGGAGTTGTGGCGCAATTTCCTCCATTTTATTGGTCATCTCAACGTATTCCACAAATGCTTGCTTATCATCAAGGTTACTTATACTTATATAAAGAAAATAAAGAGTAACAACCGGAAGTAGCATTACAATAAAAAAGCTAATCATCAACCACTGCTTAATTCTCATACAAGTGTTCTCCTATAAAACGATAGCCAACGCCCCAGACCGTTTGGATAAACTTTGCAGATCGTGTATCATCCGTTAATTTAGATCGTAAACTTTTAATATGAACAGTGACTGTATTATTTCCGTCGACATCTTCCTGCTGCCAAATATGCTCATAAATCTCTGTCTTCGAAAAAGTTTGTAATGGATTCTTTGCTAAGAGAAACAATAACTCTCTCTCCTTAGAGCTTATCTGGACAACGTCACCGTTTAAATAAACAAGATCATTTGTAAAATCAATGGTCAAGCCATTCATATAAGTAATGCGATTATCATTTACTGTCTTGTTGTTGTATCTTCTGTATCTTCTTAAATGGGAGCTAATTCTCGCACTCAATTCCTCAAGACTAAATGGCTTTGTTACATAATCATCAGCCCCAATATTTAAGCCTTTTATTTTGCTTTCATCCTCATTTCGTGCACTTAAAATGAGTAAAGGAATTTCACTTTCCAATCGAATGGTTTTACATAATGTATACCCATCCATTTCAGGTAACATTAAATCAATTAAGGCAAGGTCAAATTTATCCGCTTTAAAATCCTCCCACCCTTCTTTTCCAGTCGATGCCCATGTTACGGTATAGCCTTCTTTCCGTAAATGATCGCAAACAATACGGGCGATTTCCTTATCATCTTCAACAAGTAGAATCTTTTCAGGTTTTTCCATGGATAACCCCTCTTTCTATCTATTTTCATTATATCGGATGTTTGTAGCGCTTTTTGATTTTTTATAAATACTTAATATTTATCCTGAATGTATATTAATGGCCCTTTTATAAAAAAGTAAGTAAGGTGCAGTTACTACATAAAAGAGGTGTTTATTTTGTCTAACAGTCAAGGGAAGAATATTTTGCCTCCACAACATCAAAATCAACAGCCTGGTACAGAAACGGAAATGATACCAAGACCTGTCTCCGAGGACCATTCCTATCAAGCCAGCAATAAGTTAGCAAATAAGGTTGCCATTATTACAGGTGGGGATAGTGGAATAGGAAAGGCTGTTGCGATTCATTATGCAAAGGAAGGCGCAAATGTTGTCATCGTATATTTAAATGAACATGAGGATGCTAAGGAAACAAAGCGCCAAGTAGAAGAAGAAGGACAAAAATGCTTACTTTTATCTGGTGATATTGGGAATGAAGAGTTCTGTAAGGAAATAGTAAAGAAAACAATTGATACATTTGGACAGCTAGATGTTTTGGTCAATAATGCAGCTGAACAGCATCCTCAAAAAAGTATTTCTGCTATTACAGCTGAGCAGCTTGAAAAAACATTCCGAACCAATATCTTTTCTTATTTTTATTTAACGAAGGCTGCTCTTCCCCACTTAAAACAGGGAAGTTCCATCATTAATACTGCATCCGTTACCGCATATAAGGGCAATGAACAACTTGTTGATTATTCTGCAACAAAAGGAGCCGTTGTTTCTTTTACAAGGTCACTTTCCATGCAATTGGTTGGTAAGGGAATCCGTGTCAACGGAGTAGCTCCTGGACCAATTTGGACACCACTTATCCCATCTACCTTTACAAGTGATCAGGTGGCGAAATTTGGTTCAACAACACCGATGAAACGCCCTGGACAGCCCGAGGAAGTCGCTCCATGCTACATCTTCCTAGCAAGTGATGATGCTTCCTATATGTCAGGCCAAATCCTTCACGTTAACGGTGGAGAAATTGTGAATGGATAAAAAAAGAAAGCATCATCCAAAGATTGGATGATGCTTTCCTTATTATTCAGGTTTTGGGCGTCCATGCCGTTTTTTATTTAAATAAATGAACCCAATCATTAACACTGGTACGATAAATACAGCAAAGAATAAGGTATAATTAATTTTCGTTTTGTCTCGAACTACGAATACTTCTGAGATATCACGATTGACAACAACAGGAAATTCACCATCTATCGAACGGATAAGGTCCTCCGTAATCAGTCCGGTTAATTCCTTGTCTTCTCCAACTTGATCAGTTGTTAGAGTAAAGCTTTGAGTTTTCGTTGTGTTATTAATCGCCACAAACGCGATTTGCCCTTCGAACTCTCTTTTAAAAACTAATAAACCTGCATCATTTTTAACCAATTCAATGGATCCCTTTGTTAATGCTGGTACTCCTGAACGAATCTTTGATAGCAAAGTTATATATTCAACAAGCTCTTGGTCTGTTCGAAAATCCATTAATCCAAGATTGTCTGGCGGCTCACTTCCATTTAACGCGATTTCTGTTCCATAAAATACAATAGGAATTCCAGGTGTTGTAAACAAATACGTCAATCCTGACTTTAAGCGAGGCGCTGGGTGCTCATTTGCTTCCGTTGCCAAATATGTAAATCGAACTGTATTCGTGTTATCCATGAAATGAATTAAGGAATTAGTATTTTCAAATTCTTGATTCTGTTCCCATATTGTATCTACATTGTTAAAAGGTTGATCTGGAACACTAAAACTCGTGATTCCTTCATAAGGTGTTGGATTGAAAACTGAATCAAGACCTGCTGCTTCAAACTCTCTTAAATTATCTAAACCAGCAGATTCACCAATTAAGATTAGATTTTCTTGTTTAGATTTAAGTTCTGTTGATAATGTAGAAATATAACTTGGTGAAACCCCTTCTATGAGGTCTATCTTATATCCGTCAATTTCTGTTTCTTGAACCCAGCTTAATGCTGTCTGTACTAATTCACCATCAAGAGGACCTTCGTTTGAATTGATTCCAAGGTCTAGAATAATCTTCATATCCTTCTCATGTGCTTCTTTTACAAGTTGTTTTAAATCATCCTTCGTACCAAAATGCTTATTGATTTCTTGTCTGTCAGTTACAAGATACGGATAAAATGTATTCGAATCATTTTCAAAAACAGGAGATAATAATAGTGAGGTAAACCCCATATCCTTGATGTAATCAAGTTTTCCAATAATCCCCTGAATGTCTCCTCCATGGTAGGCGATTGGATTTGAACGATCCACATCAAGATCATTCATACTTTCTCCATTATTAAATCGATCGACCACTATGTAATAAATGCTTTCTTCTTCTATCCTAAAATCATCAGCAGCCACAACAGGCATGGCTAACATAAATAACATTGGTAGTAGAAACGCTACTATGTATAACTTTTTCTTCATCATTTAACCCCTATCGTATTAGTAATCATCATACTTAAAAGTAACCTTTTCCCCCCTGAAAATCAAATATAACAACGGTTTGTTCAAATTTTGTACAAATTTAATATCTAAAAAATTCGGGATTATCCCCAAAAAAATTACGTATCTTTCCCTCCTTAAACTGTGATAAACTATTATAGTTTTACACTTATGAAACAAGGGAGTGGACCGCTTGGAAACTTCTATCAATACAAAAAAATTAACACTGTTTGCATTGACATGGCCAATTTTTATTGAATTACTTCTACATATGTTAATGGGAAATGCTGATACATTAATGCTAAGCATGTATTCCGATAATTCAGTTGCGGCTGTTGGGGTAGCAAACCAAATCTTATCATTAATTATTGTCATGTTTGGATTTATCGCAACCGGTACAGCCGTTTTAGTGGCCCAACATTTTGGTGCAAATAATGAAAAAAGCGCTGCCGAAGTTTCGGTTGTCTCAGTTATTGCGAACCTGATATTTGGTCTTATTTTAAGTCTTATCGTTTTTGTTTGGAGTAAGAAGCTTTTGCTCTTAATGGATTTGCCTGTTGAATTATTAGACGAAGCAGATAGCTATCTGAGAATAGTAGGTTTATTCTCCTTCCTCCAAGCACTTATTATGACGATTGGGGCTGTCATAAGAAGCTATGGTTTTACACGGGACACCATGTACGTAACGATTGGGATGAATATCCTTAATGTGATTGGTAACTATATTTTTATCTTTGGTCCTTTTGGATTGCCAGTACTCGGGGTTGAAGGGGTTGCTATTTCTACTTCTGTCAGTAGATTAGTCGGCTTACTTGTTATCACCTATCTCTTAATCAAACGAGTAGATCATGGTCTTCCATTTAAAAAGGTGTTCACTTTACCAAAACAACATATCCAAAACCTTCTTAAAATAGGGATACCTTCTGCCGGTGAACAACTCTCTTATAATTCCTCCCAGATGATTATCACGTATTTCATTACAATTATGGGGACACAAGCGCTGACGACGAAGGTATACGCACAGAACTTAATGATGTTCATTTTTTTATTTAGTATTGCGATTAGTCAGGGAACACAGATATTAGTTGGACAAATGATCGGAGCCCGGCAGATAAACGATGCATATCTAAGGGCAATAAAAAGTCTAAAGCTCGCCATTTTAATCTCTGCTGTCATGGCAATTGTATTTTCAATCTTTAAAGTACCACTGCTCTCTATCTTTACAAATAACCAAGACATTATAAAAACCGGTGGTGTCCTTATTCTTTTAACCATCATTCTTGAACCCGGCCGAGCCTTTAATCTTGTTCTTATTAATGCATTAAGGGCGGCTGGAGATGTTAAATTACCGGTTTATATGGGAATTCTTTCGATGTGGGGGATTTGTGTACCAATTGCCTATGTGCTTGGAGTTCATTTTGAATTAGGATTAATAGGTGTTTGGATTTCCTTTATTGTGGATGAATGGCTCCGTGGTATCGTAATGCTGTGGAGATGGCGTTCTCGGGCTTGGGAAAAGAAATCATTTGTTACACCTGTTGAGAATGCAAACATAACAGCCTGAATGAATCAGGCTGTTTTTTTTATGAAGGAAATAATCCAAACTATGGGTAAAATCCTTGGTTATAAATTTCCTTCTTTTTGTCTAAAAAGAGGATAACACAACTTATTATAGATAACACATGATGGATGGAGGATTTGCATTGGATTTACAACAACGTCTCGGCAGCATAAATGAACAAAAACGCTCTTTTATTATGGGAACGACTGAATGTATAAATGACCAGTGGATCTTCTTTGATGCAGAAACAGATGAAGCATCGATGCTTGAAGAAATGATTGGGAAGGAAGTAGAAGTTTTCACTTTGAACAAATGGGAAAAAGGCATTTTTGTGGAGGATGGCCTTATCCAAATGAATAATTATTTTTACAAGCTTGATAATGGGGACTGCCTTCGTTTTCGCAAAAAATTATCCCTTGCTTATAAGGAACTTTTGGAGAATTTCTCAGAAGATCAGTTTTTACGCTTTACGTCTACCTTAAATAAACTTTCCTTTTCATTATATGATTGCATCCATTGTCATAATCAATTGATGTACCAACAAGACAATGGTGAAAATGAGGGTGTTAATTTTATTATGTTTGATAATACAGAAATGCTCCTATCTGTTCACCATCACTTTTCACGAGGAAAATTAAAGAAGGATCGTTTTGAATTTACGTTAGCAAATGGAAAAAGAGCGGTACTTTCAACATTATGCAAATAATAAAAGCGCAAGGCGCTCAGCTTTAGGCGACAAGCATAAGGCAAGCGCTGACAGAAGGTGCATTTTACCTTCCGAAGCGATTGACTTAGACCAGAGAGCCGATGGCGCCTGGAGCTAGACATGATAATAATAGGGCTGTTCATCCGTGAACAGCCCTTTATATTTACAATGCCTTAAGTTTAGCTAATCCATTCTCAAATTCTTCACTTTTCATTGGTTTGTCGATATAAAATCCTTGTGCATAATGGCAATCAAGTTCTTTTAGTAATTCGATTTGTTCATCGGTTTCAACACCTTCAGCCACTACCTTCACAGATAAACCATGTCCCATCGTAATAATCGCCTTAACGATCGCGATGTCAGAGGTATTGACCTTCAGATTATTAATAAAGGTCCGATCAATTTTCAGGGTATTGATAGGTAAATCCTTCAAATAACTTAAAGATGAATAACCCGTTCCAAAATCATCAATAGATACCTTTACACCAAGCTTTTGCAGCTCTTTCATTACAAATACACTGTGTGTGATATTTCGAAGCATCACACCTTCTGTAAGCTCAAGTGTTAAAAATTGCGGTGGAAGACCTGTTTCAAATAATGCCTCCTTCACCTCATCGATAAAGCTTATTTGTTGAAACTGATTAGCAGATACATTAACGGCAATAGTTAAATAATCATACCCCATATCATGCCATTTTTTATTCTCCTGACAGGCTTTTGTTAAAACCCATTTGCCGATATCATGAATCAAACCTGTTTCTTCAGCTAACGGAATGAATTCCCCTGGTGAAACTAGGCCAAGCTTTGGATGTTCCCATCTTAAGAGAGCTTCACTGCCATAGACCCTCCCTGTGGCCAAATCTATAAGGGGCTGGTAGCATAAATGAAATTCACTTTTCTCAAGGGCTCTGCGCAAATAACCTTCAAGCTCAAGCTTATACAATACTTGCTGATTCATTTCGGCGCGGTAGAATTTCATTTTATTCCCACCTTGCTGCTTTGCAAGGTTCATCGCGGTATCAGCATGCTTAAATAACAATTCAGTTGTTATACCATCATTAGGATAAAAACTAGCTCCAATACTCCCCGTTAAAAAGAACTCACGTGCTTCAAACATAATTGGTTTAGCGATATCATGCAAAAGACTTTGTCCAAGGTCAACAATCTTTTCAACCTCAACATCATTGGTTATTAAAATCGTAAATTTATCACCACTAAATCTTGCAAGATAGCTCTTATTGGGGAGTAACGCTTTAATCCGATTTGCAAGTTCCTTTAATATAATATCCCCTGCATAATGCCCCACTGTATCATTAATAATTTTGAAACGGTCTAAATCTATAAATAACACAGCAAATTTATTATGTTTCTTTTTCTGCTTAAACCTTTTCACATATTCCTCTACTTGATTCGTAAAATGCTGACGATTCGGTAAGCCAGTGTCAGCATCATAAAAGGCTAAACGCGTAATCTTTTCCTCAGCCTTTTTTTCATAAAAAGCTTCAATAGTTTTATATTTTTCGGTAGTAAGTTGGTGTTGCTCTATTAATTCACTGATATCTATCAATTGTTTATACACAAAGCTATTCGTTCTCAATACGAGATTCACCACTCTTTTTCCCTCAAGAAGTATGTATATCTATTCATAAAGATAGCATAGATTTTGTCGAAAAACATAGAAAAAAAAAGAAAAAGCTACCACGAATGGTAGCTTTTTCACAAATTTTTTAGAATCTCCACATACCTAGTGGGAGTTTTGCTCCTAACACAATGGTTAAGATTAATACAATAATAAACAATACCCAGAAGAGTCCATTTGGTTTTCCCTTACTGGAGCGTGCTAAGATCATTTCCATAAATCCAATTGTTAATATGCCAAGTACTGCTTTACCTATGTATTCACCGTCAATTACAACTCCACCAAATAAAAGCAGTGCACCTGTTGCTAAAATGAATAGATAAAATAAACGTAATGTCATTTTAACAATTTTTTGTGACTTTTCTTTTCCTGCCTTATTTAGAACTGTTGCTGCAATCACAAATAGAATAATAGCAACTACCCAAGAGGTAACATGTGCGTGAGTGTTCACAGTCATGTACTACTCCTCCTTTTCTTTTTTATCCCAGAGATTATCATAGCATGTTTATCAGGAATTTCAAAAGGTTACATCTATCCTTTTTCACTATGCACATAGTAAATATGTCTTTTTTGTGAAATCGTATTCCTTTCAATTATTCCTCAATTTTATTACGCAATGTTCCAAGGCCGTCAATTGTAATTTCAATGACGTCTCCACCTTTTAGGAAGCGTGGCGGATTAAAGCCTTTACCCACTCCGGATGGTGTACCTGTAGCAATAATATCTCCAGCTTCGAGTGTCATTCCTTGTGAAATGACCGAAATAATCGTTTCAATCGGGAAAATCAATTGACTTGTATTACCTGACTGACGAACCTCCCCATTTACCTCCGTTTTTACGGACAGATTACTTGGATCTGGGATCAATGATTTATGTACTAGCACTGGACCCATTGGACATGTCGTATCTAGGCTTTTTCCAAGAAAAAATTGTTTATGTCTTGATTGAATATCACGGGCTGTTATATCGTTTAAGATTGTATATCCAAAAACATAGTCAAAAGCTTCACTTTCTTTAATGCCTCGACCCGTTTTGCCAATAACAATAGCTAACTCTCCCTCGTAATCTAGCTGTTCAGTGATATGTTTATGATTTAGTACAGTCTCCTCTGGACCAACTACTGTTGTTGGTGTTTTTGTGAACATTACAACATGCTCTGGGATATCCTTTGCACTTCCCATTTCAATGACGTGTTCTGCATAATTTTTGCCGACACAGAAAATATTTTTGCGCGGTCTTGGGATTGGAGCCTTTAATGACATTTCTTCGATAGGGTAAATACAATCTGTATCAGGATTTTCGCGGACCCACAATTCAATTTCCTGAACTCTTTCAAGACACTCTTCCCCTTGAGCTATCACTTCAATCATTGTTTCTGGAATAGTTGTTGTGCCATTCATTTTCATCTCAGCAACTTTTACATCTATTACTTGATTAAGCTCCTCATTTACAATTCCAATAAATTGTTTTCCATTCTTTTCAGCTGTTACAAACCTCATTTTCATCACCTCTTATTTAGTCTTTTACTTTATTCTATTTTCGATGTTGAAATTCCTCTTTCTATACTTTTTGTAGAATTTTGTTTGTTTTTGTAACATTTTAAGAGGTTTTAGCGAACCTGTTTTAATCCCTGTAAAGGCAGGTATAATAATGGTACAAAGCTTGTATGTACTACTTTAGTCTAAGCGTTCATGATTACAATGTACTAAAAAAAATGGAGAAATGAAAATGTTCATGTTGAAGATTGCAATTGAATTAAAACGCCGAAAAATGACAGTTTTAGCAAATCGGCACGGCTTTACTGCTTGGGAGACAGTAAAGTGTAGTCAAGAGTTAGATCAATTATTGAATATTTATCAAAAGACAAAACAAAAAAAACTAAAGATGGTAAATTGAAAAGACTATTCGCATTAGCGAATAGCCTTTTTTCTTATATCAACCTTATTAGCATATGTTAATGATCTCCAAACCCATTCAAATGGACCGTATCGGAATTTTTTCAACCAGAAATAACTTAGGATGACTTGAACAATGTAAATGCCAATAGTAAGTAGGAAACCTGTAAATGGCTGTATCTTGCCATATAATCCAAAACCATAGCCATAAAACAATAAGGTACAGACTATTGATTGGAATAGATAATTACTCAGCGAAAGCCTTCCAACAAGAGCAAGTGGAGATAGCAGCCTTTTCCAAACGGGTAATCTCATTAACAGGACTATCGACGTTGCATATAAAAGAGCAGTGCTCGGACCACCGATTGTATCCTGTAAATAATCAGTTGCCGGATTTTTAGCCGTGTAATAGGGTAGCAATTTCATTGGAACCCCAATTACCAGTGCGGTTAACCAAAGAAACTTAACCTTCTTAACATCCTCATCACGGCCTTCAAACCATTTTTTCTTAGCGATAAAGGCACCTAGGAGGAACATTGGTAGCAATGTAATGATCATTACAAAAATGCTTGCAACGTTATTCACAAAATACCAATCTTGAAATCTTTGAATCGTAATCTCCCAAAAACCACCGTTTGCATAAATTTCTGCTGATTTTAAAGCAAGCTGTTCATTGTACATAACAGCATTTAAATCTGGTTCAAACAAGACCGCTACAAACATAAGTCCACCGAGAACGACATTGGGTACAAAGATAAGGACTAATGCCCAAATAAGCAAGGTAATCGGCTTTGCTTTATGAAATAATAGTAAAATCGCGCCAATTACAGCATATGTGATTAAAATATCACCGTGCCAAACAAAGAATGCATGTAAACATCCAAAAAGCAATAGCACAATTAATCTTCTTGAAATCAATGGATAAAATGAATAGCCTTTAGCAACTGCTCTTTCCTTAAACAAAATAAAACCAAAGCCAAAAAGAAATGAAAATAAAGTATAAAAACTAGCTTGTGCAAAAATATCAATGATACTATTTGTCCACTGATTGAGTTCCCCTATCCACCATGTTGCTGGATTTAAATAGAGAATCGGTGCAAAAAACGATGGCATATTGACAAAAAATATCCCTAATATTGCTAACCCTCTTATCACATCAATTGAGTGAATCCGCTCTGCTCCTAATGCGGGACTTAATCGATCATTACTCATTCGTACAACTCCTTACCACTTTTACATATATTCGATTATAAGAGAACTAAATTGGAAACACTAGGAAAATTTTCTGATATTGAAATTAGCCTTCAAAGGAAGGACCTTATGTTAAAAAATCACATCTTCTGGGCAGTTCTCATAGAATAAAAAAACTGTTTATATACGACCAATGATATCACTATTCGTAATTCTTCAAATTCGTTTTGTAAAAGGGTGTTTTTGTATGCCAGCAATCGTAGGAGCCGTAAAAGTAAATAGTGTTGGAAATAGCAGTGTTTTCAATATTGGTGATGT
The DNA here is from genome assembly GCF_042680725.1 of Ferdinandcohnia salidurans. NCBI lineage: Bacteria > Bacillati > Bacillota > Bacilli > Caryophanales > Bacillaceae > Ferdinandcohnia > Ferdinandcohnia salidurans. Next base: position 43,920 of record NZ_JBHUEK010000020.1, on the reverse strand, counting down.
CTTTCAAATCTCCCCTACCAGCACTGCTAAGACTTTTGCAGGGGCTGGCTCATTTAATACCGGGGATGGTCTTCGAGTCTATAATAATCAAAGTGTTACGAACACTTACGATACAGATAAAATTGACAATGTCATTGTTGGGAATGCTTAAGGAGGGATGAGGACATGAACTTTTATATTAATCAAAGTATTTGTATTCATTCTTTACGTGTGGATAGCGTTAGTAATTCATCCGTTTTACAAATTGGTAGTGCTGGGCTGATCAAACCTACGTCTAACCTATATAATACAGGTCAATTTACGGAGCCTGCTCCCGAAATCGGATCTAAAACCTCACCTGGTTCAAAACCAAACGTTCCACTTGTTGCACCAACTCCTTCATAGGCATTCACCCATATTAATGTGCATGCATACTGTAAACCATAAATGTTTATAGAAAGGGTGAATGCCGTTGTACACTTATCCTTATGACATCAACTCTTATATCCGAAGCCTTCATTACTATATCGAACAACAGAATCAACGAATCGCACAATTAGAAGAGACACTGCAGCTCATCCAGGGAGAACTTAAAGAAATCAAGAATAAACCAACTACTCATATAGAAAAAATTGAATATAAATTTGATCAACTTAAGGTTGAAACGTTGGAAGGTACATTAAATATCGGATTAAACCCTATGAACGGAGAACAAATTGAAGATTTTGCAGTTTCACAAAGTAAGATGAATATACCTGACGTCCGACATACCCATAAAGACTTAATTGGTGAAATTGAAAATGAAATTGATGAATACTTAAGTAATGATTGCTCGATTTATATCCAAAGTAAGTTAAACCAACAAGGGACTTCAATCCCTGACGAGCATGTCCAGTTTGTTGTGGAGGATATTCGTAAGCAGATCAATGAACGGATCATTTTTTATTTAGAACAAAAGCAAGCTGAACTCCAAGATCCTACACGGATACATGAGGTATATTCAGCCATTGTTGACAGAATAAAAATAGATATTCAAAACTCAATCACAGCTTATCTGAATAATCTTCCAGATAATTTGAAAGAAGGTCAAGATACATGAACTTTACTGTTGTAAATAAAGAAATCCATGTTGGGAATATTGAAATCGTTGGAGTATCCACTTCATCTGTTTTTATTATCGGGGACGCTAAAACAATATCAATGGCATCTGCCTTTGATACTCCACCGGAATCACTGATTATTGGACCATACGTTCCATTAGCACCACAAGGTTGATGTCCATGCAACGAATATCCGTTGTTGATCTTATTTATGTCAATTCTGTATCTTTTAGTAGTATTTTAGAAATTGGAGACTCGAAAAAAATCACCCCTGTTTCTCAGGCACTTGCGGTACAAAGAGAGGTTCCACTTTTTTTTACAAATGAAGGGGATTTTTCACAATATCCTATTTTTTCGAGGGAACTTCCTAAAGTAAAAGTGACCGAAACTGTTAATATGGAGATATTTAATCAAAACCCAGTTATTAAGGTAGATTCCATAAAGGTCAACGGGGTTTCGTCGGCTGCCGTTATGCAAATTGGTTCAACGGAAACCATTCACACTGAATCAAAGGTAAAGCATATTCGAAAGCTCCTTGATGACAAATCAAAAACGAACAGGTAACGAAATACCTCGTTTTTCATAAAGTAATAGTATGAATAATTAAATTGTACACTTAAAAGGATGACGCGATATGCCCTCAATAGTAGGACCAATCAAAATCAATAGTGTCGGTGGTGGAGTCGTGAATTTCGGGGACTCCTTCTATGTTTCACCAAAAAGCACAGGCAAGACATATTCAGGCTCTGGCTCGTTTAATACAGGTGACTTTATCTGCACAAATAACGGTTTGAATGCTACAAATACAAATGATGAAGATTTTGCAGACCAACTCATTAAAAAGAATGCGTAGAAAATACTAACAGTAAGTATTTTTTACACGATGCGATGGCTAGATTCTTAAGCTTATGTTTTTTTGGTATAGTGCCTTATTGTTTTTCGATAAATGTTATATCGATTAAGCTCGTTTCGGTATACCTTCACATCGTTTTTCGATAAATGCTATATCGATTAAGCTTTATTCGGTATACTGCTACATCGTTTTTCGATAAATGGTATACTGCAACGGCCTAATGAATATATTTCGCCCACGAATGTTCCGGCTATTACTTGCATTGTGCAGAAGAAAAAGGCCATTTCTGGCCTTTTTCGTATTTCTATAAAGTTTCTAATTTAACAAGCGTTCCTCTGCCCGAAGGCTCTGCTGGTTCAACAATTAGACGTTTTGGCAATCTTGCCCTTAATTCCTGAACATGGCTTATGACGCCTACTGCTAACTGTTTTGAGTGAAGTTTTTCGAGTGCGGATACAACCGTATCCAATAGATCGGCGTCCAGTGTTCCGAAACCTTCGTCTAGGAAGAAGAATTGTAATGGATATTCTCCCCTTAGCTGGATTTGAGCAGATAGTGATAATGCCAACGCCAAAGATGTTAAGAACGTTTCTCCACCGGAAAGGGTTGTCACAGGTCGTCTTACGCCACCATTTGCATCATCCCTCATAATAAATCCGCCCTGCGAATCCACTTCAACAGCATAACGCTGCCTTGTTAAAATACCAAGTCGCTCGGTAGCATCATGACTTACTTGAACGAGTTGTTCTTCGGCAATATATTCTACGAAGCTATTTCCTTTGAATACGGATTGGAGCTTATTATATTGCTCTACTAATTTATCTAATTCAATCCGTCTATCTTCAAGCTCGTTGAAACGCTCATGTTTATCTAAAAGCACTTGGAGTGCTTTTACAGCAGCTCCTTTTGCTTCTACTGCTTGATTTAGCATCTCTCTCATTTCCGTACGGATTATTTGGATTTCTTCCCATTTTTCTTTTGTTAGTTCTTCACCATTAAGTAAATCAGTTACTTTTTGCAAATCAGTTTGGATTTGCTTGAAACGATCCCAAAACGTCTCGATTTGTTTTTGTAGTTCTTCCTGCACGTGTTTGGAAAGAAGCGATTCCTTCACATCGGATATTGTATTAAAGCTTGTAGCCTCAAGCACATCAGTCCATTTTGCTGTTGCTTTTTCACTTCGAACCTTGCCATCTTGTACGGCCTGAAAGGCGGCGTGGGTTTCGTTTTCGAGTTTTTGACATTGTGATTGGACCATTTGCCAAGCTTCGTACGCGATACTCTCAGTTTCTTCAAGTTTTTTTACCATTTGCTCGGTTTCAGCCATGAGCTGCTTGATGTTGTTGTCTCCAACTTCTGTTGAAAGCTTTTCATGTGCCTCTGTTAATGCCTCGAGTTTACCCTTTAAGGTTGAATTGAGTTCAACAATTTGGCGATCAATGGTATTACAGTCATCCTGATATTTCTTCTTTTCCTGTTCTTTTCGTTCTAATACATTATTTGCATTTTCGATTTCAACAGAAAGACTTTGTGCCAACTTATCATTTTTCGAGATTTCTCCAAGCTTTGCTTCAACTGTTTCAAAATCAAGCTGCGGGAAAGTTCGCTTCCAATTCATGAACTGTTCCTTCATTTTTTCTTGTAAACTCGCAACACGCACTTCCAGTTCATGATAAGATTTCGTGCTCATTGATATGGTCTGTTCAAGCTGACTTACTTTTTGCATGACCGCTCGAATCTCTTGGATCACTTTTCTTCCTGTTTCTTGAATCTTTAAGTAATCCTGATGTAATGATTTTTGTTCGACAAGAAGAAATTGAAGTTTTTCGGTGATATCTTCCATTTCCTGATCGTTTACCACCATATTAGCTTTTGGAGGGATAGTCATTTCACCTGGATATTCTTGTACAAGCCCCCCAGAAATTTGTTCAAGTTTAATTTTTAATGTAGAAAACTCCTGTTTCACATTACGTGCTGTTGCTATCTCATTTGTCAATTTTTCAATTTGTGTTTCTAAGGCATCTCCATGATCCTCATGAACAACTGGATTTGGGTGATGCGTAGATCCACAGACTGGACATGGTTGCCCAGATTGAAGCTGGCTAGCAAGTCTGATGGCAAGATTATTTCTACGGCTATCCTCTAATTCTTGCTTGAGCCTAGATAATTTAACCTCACCAAATCCTATAACTTTTTCGCATTCTCTATCCCGTTCACAAACCTTTTCATATGTTGTTGCATTTTTTATAAAGATCGTTTCCATTTTGTGTTTAGCTTGGGCAAGAGCCTCATTTTGAGAATGTAGCTTTTCTTGCGTTTGCTCAAGCTGTACGCGGCTCTTTTCCAATTCCGTCTGTTGGTCCTTAAGGTTTTCTGTGGAGAACATTATGGATAGTTTTATTTGATTCGCTTTTTGAAGCTCTTCACGAACATCTGCTGAAACAGTTAACTGAGTCAGTTTTTCTCTCCGTTCTTTTTGCATTTCTGAGTCTGATGTAGTGGAAACTGTGATCGCTTCAATCTGATTTTGTTTTTCACGTACAAGTGATTGTAAGTTATTCACCTTTTGTTGTAGTTCATTTACTTCCTTTTCAAGACCGATTGCTCTTTCCTGAACAATGATCGCATCTGAAAGTTTCTGCTTCTTGGTTAGATAATACGGTAGCTTTTCAGTCTTTTCCTGACGTGCCTGATGATACTCATTGGCCTTGATTTCATTTTCCTCTTTTTTTGAGTTTAACTGGCTTTGCAGGGATTGATAACGAACAGTTGCTTTTTCTAAAGCATCATTCGCCGTTTCGTATTCCTCAAGATATGGCAGGATAAGAGCAGCTGTTTCTGCGTTCTTCCGTTTTTCTTCTAGCTGAAGAATTTGCGGTTTCTCTTGTTCAATTTCAACTATTTTTTGTGATAGGGCGCTCTTTTCCAGCTGCCATTGCCAAATATTTTTACTTTTTTCAAAATCAGCATCTATCTTATTAACTTCGTTTTGACGTTTAGTAAGAAGGACCTCTGTTTCTTTTAGCTCTTGTTCTGCAGCTTTAATTGCTTCTGTTGAAGCATCCCCTAGACCAGCCTGCTCAGCTGTTACTTCGTTCAATTCGTTTTTTGCTGTCGTGAGCTTATTCTTTAATTTTTTATTAAGCTTGTCCCCATATTGTTCAAGATTGAATAGACGCTGAAGCATTTGTCTACGGTCCGCACCCTTCAATGATAAAAACTCAGAGAATTTTCCTTGTGGTAACACGACTGCTCTTGTAAAGTCATCAATCGTCAAGCCTAATAAATCCTGTACGCACTGATTGACCTCTCCAATTTTATCAGCCAGGACAACAGATTCCTCACCTACTTCAATGATCCGACTCACTGAAGATTTGACCTTTAAGTCGTCCTGTCGTTTAAAGCTACGTTCAATCATATATCGCTTTGTTCCTTTGGCATTTTCAAGTTCAAATATAAAAGAAACATGAAGCTGATTTTCTGCATGATTCAGAATCCCATGGGTATTATTCGATGCGCGCTCCACCTTTCCGTACAAGGCAAGTGTCATAGCATCAAGGATTGAGGACTTTCCACTTCCAGTCGGACCAAATATCCCAAAAACTCCACCTTCACAAAGGGAGCCAAAATCAACAGTTTGTTTCTCTCGGAAGCTATGAAGTCCCGCTACTGTGAGTGTAATTGGTTTCATGCTTCGTCACCTTCCTCATCTTCGTCTTCGGTTATAAGTTCTAAAAACAATCGGGTAAGTTCAGGCTCTGGTTTAGCCCCGCCAGTTTGTTTTTCATAAAAACGTGCAAAAAGTTCATCGATTGGGGTATTCGTACTTACAGTCCGTTCCAGTTTATCTTTTTCAAGTTCTTCAAATACAGGCCGAATATGGATCAAGCCGCTGTGATACTTACGTAATCTATGAATCTCTTCGATTGATAACGCATTTGTTACATGAATTTCAAGGTCAACCCATGCGTTTGCATCCTTGCCTTCATCAAGCCAACTGTATACTTGAGCAAGCCCTTCTTTTGCCTTCCATCTTACAAGTGGCCTTCCACTTGATAAAAATACCTCAGACATTTCAACCGGCTGGCCGGGTTTTGCGTCTAAAATTGTGACTGACTTCGCATAACCAGCTTCTGAGAAACTATAGGCTAATGGTGAACCTGAATATCTTGCCATCGTTTTAGCTCTTGATACCATTTGCGGGCGATGTAAATGCCCTAATGCAACATATTGTGCTGCTTCCGGAAGGCTTGTGGATGCAACGGTGTACGCTCCACCAACTTCAATTGGTCGCTCAGAATCAGTGCTACTGCCACCTGTCACATAGATATGACTCATTGCGATATTAATCGTTTCAGGTGTAAAAGCTTTACTCATTTGTTCAAAGATCCCTTGAATCCGTTGGTCATATTTATCGCGAAGCATTAATTCTTCATGAGATTCAGATAGTACTTCAGCCAATCGTGACTCAGACGGGTATGGTAATGCTGCTAGTTTAAGAGTTTCATTTGTAGAGGGTACATAGATGGTTTGGACATCCATCGTTGGCAAGCCCAGTAATTGAATTCCTTGACCGTGTGCAAGTGGTGAAGCTGCTGACAAGCGGTCAGGATTATCATGGTTTCCTGCAATGATTGATATGGGTCTCTTCCCCCCATTTGATAAACGAGAAATACTTTCATAGAATAAGCTTTCAGCTGCAGCTGGTGGATTCACTGTATCGAAGGCATCCCCAGCCATTAGCACAACATCGATTTTTTCTTCCTCGACAATTTTTACAAGCTCATCCAAGAATTGTGCTTGTTCTTCTAATCTACTTCTTCCCTCAAGTGATCGACCTAAATGCCAATCGGCGGTGTGAAGAATTCTCATTTGAAAGTCCCCTTTCTAAACCGTAATCCAGTACTATTATTTTAACATAGGAGGTTGACTAGAAATGGTAGAGTTAACTGGAAATTGATATAAAAAGTACTGCCCTTAATTAAGAGCAGTACTTCTTAAACTACACCTCTAACAAATGGCCACCATCAAAAAAGTATAAATACTTTTCTGTAAGTGGTTTTCTCCAAATGTGTTCGATGGCCTTACTATATAATTCAAGCTGTACACGATAACGGTCTTCAAGCTCTGGCTTTGCACCTTCAAAGCTTCTAAACTTCCCAGTTATCGTATCTGTTTTATAATCAACTAGAACAATTCCTTTATCATCTTCAAAAATACAGTCAATGACCCCTTGGATGAGGACATTTTCCTGTTGTTCATCAGACCAGTCCGCATAGGCTTCAGTAGCTGGAATAGCCACACTAAACGGAACTTCTCGTCTTACATTTTCAGCTGTAAGCATTCGCTTTGCAAGATCCGATTTAAAAAATCCCAAAATACTTGTTACATCAATAACATCAGCCTGCTCCTGTGTTACTAATTCATGATGAACCATTTTTTGAATCTGCTCACGAATTGATTCTTCATTTATTGGTTCACTAAGGCTAATATGCTGCATAACCATATGCATCGCTGTACCACGTTCTGCAGGTGTTAATGATTTTTGCTGCATGAACCTTGGCCGGTCTGCAGAACTTGAGCGGAACTTTGGAAGAAAGAGTGTGTCACTATGTTCATCCATGCTCTCTCTTTGTCTTTTGATTTCTGAAACAGACTGTTTGGAACGCTTATTTGCTGCAGATTTAAACGGATATTTCCAAGTTAATTGATGTTCAATTCTTTCTAAAAGTTCACTACTAACTGGAATTGGCTTTCCATCTTTCATTGCTGCCTCTATTTGTTCTTGCTTGCTTTCTTCCTCAACCTCAATTTTTTGTAACTCTATAGCTGGAATTGTCCTAATCTCCCATTTTGCTGGATGATTTACGATGTCGTCTGGGAGCTGGTCTACTGTTTCTTCCCCTCGTAGCAACACGGCATCCTTATGTCGAATTAAACCGTGGCCGATCCAATCTAAATAGGATTTTGCACCTGCTCTTAAATGGTCTGTAATTAACCATTCTTTGTTTTGAAGTGTGGCCTGCCATCTACCAATTTGTTTTTCTACATCCTTCACCGTACCTACAAGATATAGCTTTTCCTTTGCTCTCGTAAGGGCAACATAAAGAACACGCATTTCTTCTGAAATCAGTTCTAGATGCATTTTCTTCTTAATCGCAAGCATTGGTAGAGTGGGATAGCTAATCCGAAGCGTTGGATTCACATATTTCGTTCCAAATCCAAGCTCTTTATCTAATAAATATTTTTTATTTAAATCCATCATGTTAAATTGCTTTGAAAGTCCACCAACAAACACAACCGGGAACTCTAGTCCCTTACTTTTATGAATTGTCATAAGGCGGACAACGTCCTCTTGTTCTCCAAGGGCTCTAGCTGTACCTAAATCATCGCCACGATCCTGCATCCGTTCAATAAAACGCAAGAATCGAAATAAACCTCTAAAGGATGTTGCTTCATATTGTCGGGCACGGTCGTACAGGGCACGAAGGTTTGCTTGACGTTGCTTTCCTCCAGGCATGCCCCCTACAAAATCATAAAAGTACGTTTCTCGGTACAATTGCCAAATCAAATCAGATAATGAACCTGTTCTTGCTCTTGTACGCCAGCTATCTAATTTATGATAAAAATCGGATACTTTCCCGTGTGTTTCATCATCAGTAGAGACTTCCTTTAGAAATACTTTCAACGCCTCATAGTAAGGACTGTTTTTTTCATACGTTCGAATTTTGGCAAGCTCATCGGCTTCAAGTCCAACAATTGGTGAACGTAAAACGGATGCGAGTGGAATATCCTGGTATGGATTATCAATCACCTTCAGTAAGGACATCATAACGCTGACTTCTGTCGCATCGAAATAGCCGGTTGAAAGATCCGCATAAATCGGTATGCCTTGTTGTTTGAATTCCTCCATAATTTGAGGAGCCCATGGCATTGAACGCATCAAAATGACAATATCGCGATAAGTTATACTCCTCATCCGATTTTCTTTACGATCATACACTTGGAATCCAGAAGAAATCATGTCCTTGATTTGCTTCGCCATCGCGCGAGCTTCAAGCTGGGCTGTTTCAAGCTCTGCTTCGTCAAAGAGGATCATTGACTCCTCATCTTCTTCGTTTTCTTCTGGCTCATAACTTGCCACTTCTTGGCCATTCTTATCAATTAACAATAGTTCAGCAGCCATTTGATTACTTTCAGGGTAATCAGCGCCTAGCTTTAGCTCAGCATCATCGTCATAATCGATTTCACCCACGGCTTCACCCATGATTTGTTTGAACAGATAATTCGTTCCGTCCAAAACCTCAGCACGGCTACGGAAGTTTTTCGATAAATCAATTCTTAATCCGGTATTTTCCCCTAATTGGGTAAACCTTTTATATTTACTTAGGAACAACATGGGTTCTGCAAGCCGGAAACGATAAATCGACTGCTTCACATCCCCAACCATAAACATATTTCCAGTTGCTTCTCCGTCTTTTGTAACTAGCTTTAAAATGGACTCCTGTACCATATTGGTATCCTGATACTCATCCACAAAAGCCTCTTCAAATTGGAGCCGGTATTCAAACGCTGCTTCGGAAGGCACTAAATCGTCTGACGAAGTCCCATTCTTTCGTAGAATTTCAAGACAATAATGCTCTAAGTCAGAAAAGTCAACTAGCCCCTTTTCTTCTTTTACCTTCTGAAATCTGTCACCGAATTCAATTACAAGTTCAACAAGCATCTCGATCGAAGGCTGCATTTCTTTAATGTTGTCTAAATAGCTTTCTGGAGGACGGCTAAACAAATCTTCCTTTATTTTTTCAACCAGCTTTTTCGCGTCATCTCTGAGCTTTGATACCTGTTCCTTCAGATTTTCATCATACTCATCGCCCTTAACAGGCTTCGCTCTCCCAAACACTAGAGTCTGCATTTCATGATAAAGAGCCGTCCATGAGTGGTTCTTCGCATGTAAGAGTCGATGGATCTGTTCTAGGTCTGCTTCAATATTTTCTGCCCTTGGAGCAGGTCCCCCAGGCATTCGAATTAAATCCATCGCATGTTCTAAATTAGCTTTTGCCCCCTCAAGCTGAAGAGAAATATCCGCTAACAAATATGGTATATACGGGGTTTGATCCAAACTCTGGTCATCTACTCGGTAATCCTCCACAATTTGCTTAAGCCACTCATTAGGCGCTGGATGTGCTCGTGAAAATTCATATAGTTTCCGAATCATATTTTGCAATTCAACATCGGTGCGGTCATTCGTAAAGCGATCAACTAAGTCAAAGAATTTCGTGTTTTCGAGTTTACTGTAATGCTCTTCAAAAAGTTCTTCCATTACCTCATCCCGCATTAACTCTGCCTCAGTTGAATCTGCTATTCGAAATCCAGGGTCAATGTCAATTAAATAGTAAAACTTCCGAATGACCTCCAAACAGAAAGAGTGAATCGTTGAGATTGAAGCACGATTGAGTAAGCTAAGTTGACGTCTAACATGTAAGGAGGCTGGATCTTCCTTTAATGCTTTTTCTAGTGCTTCTCCAATTCGATTTCTCATTTCAGCCGCAGATGCATTTGTAAAAGTCACAACAAGTAAACGGTCAACATCGACCGGATGTTCCTTAGATAATATTTTTCTGATAATCCGCTCAACAAGAACTGCCGTTTTACCAGAACCCGCTGCAGCTGCGACTAAGATATCTTGACCACTTGAGACAATTGCTTTCCATTGATCATCGGTCCATTGACTTCCTTCTGGCTTTGGTATGAGATTAGTCATGAATTTTCACACCTCCATTCCGAATTTTCTCGAGGATAACGTCTTTACTCTCATTTGGGAGAACTCGGTACTTATTTTCTTCTAAGCTTTGGTCAAACTGACAAACAGATTTAAACGAACAGAACGTACAAGGCGTCTTATCCTTAAGTTTATATGGTGCAATATCGATTTCACCATCTGTAATCCTGTTTCCAGTGTTTTTAAAGACTCCACGTACATGGTTGCGAAGATATCCCAACTCTTCTTCACTTGCCACTTGGGAATTAGAATAAAAGCTACCATCCTTCTTAATGGCTGCAGAAACAATCTGGGAGTAGCCTGTTCCGAGTGATTGGTCCATTAAACGAACAGATTCCTCATCCCCTAATAAGAGTCCTTTCATTTTAAATCTCTTAAAGATTTCCTCTTCAATTTTATCCTCAGACAGGACTTTATTTGAATGAATTAATGGATCATGGATATGGAAATATAGAACACCTGCAGGTTTTGCAGAAGTACCGATCCAATCTTTCGAATGTGTAATGATTACATCCAGATACGTTAACATTTGTAGAGCAAGTCCATAATAAACCTCTGAAAGATTAAGTGCCTTTTGACTAGACTTATAGTCGATCACTCGTAAAAGCACACCATTTGAGCTTTCTGCTTTATCAACACGGTCTATTCTGCCAATAAGCTCCATCGTACTGCCATTATCCAATTGAAAGCGGATTGGTGGAAGTGGCCCCTTCTTACCAAAGCCTAGCTCAATTCCTACTGGGGCAAAGCCACTTGCTTTCGCATGGTCACTTAAAATCTTTGATGCACGACTGATGATTTTTTGTAATTTATGCATGATATAGTGATAACGGTTTGAGCTTAATAAAATTTCCTTCTGCAATCGTGGAGCTAATTCTTCTACTGCTTTTATCGCTAACTTGTCACACTGTTCTTTTGTTAAGTCCCGCCAGTCGATGCCATTCTTTCGTAAAAAGTCGGCAATATTCTTTAAAGCCGCATGGAATAAATCACCGATATCTGGTGATTCCAAGCGGAATACTTTCCGTTCTTTCAACTGAAGTCCATAGCTTGCAAAATGGGAGAAAGGACAGCCCTGGAACACTTCCATTCGAGAAACGCTCCCTTGAATATGGTCACCAAATAGGGCATCCGTTATTTCTTTTGATAGCTTTTTCGGTTTGTTTTTATAAAATAAACTACTTAATACAAGCTGACTTTTATCTTTCATTTCATCGTGGTTTGCAAAATAATTGTATACATCCCACCATAAATCCTGAATTGGATACTGCTTTTTCCATGCCTGTAATTGTGTTGCCAATGAAGATAAGGCAACATCAGGATTCACAATGTATTCTAACTGCTCTATAGCTGGTAACTCTGAAGGTTCATTCATGTAAAACTTTTCTTCTGCATTTGGGAATAGATCCTTCAGACGTTTTATGAGTGGTGATGGAAGAAGTGACTTTCCTTCTTCGTTAGCTAAAGGATAGCTAATATACAAAGCTTCCTGTGGACTAGTTAGTGCACAATAAATAAGGAAATTTTCATCTAAAAGAGTCTCTCGACTTCCTGGCGCTAATTGTAAACCAGCATCACCTAATGTTTCTCGGTCTGATTCCGAAAATACACCTTCTTCATTTGGACGTGCAGGAAGGACACCATCATTCGCACCGATAATAAAGGTACATTTAATGTTTGATAATCTAGACCGTTCCAAGCTTGCAACTAGGACTTGGTCTATCGCAGGCGGCACTAGTGCAAATCGCATGCTTTCCAACCCAGTTTCAATCATGTTACTAAACGTAGTAAGGGAAACTTTTTCGTCACCAACGATTTCAACATATTGATCTAGTAGTTCTAATACCGCATTCCACACCTGATCATTTTCTCTTGCTTCCGAAAGTCGTCCAGCGAGTTCTGCGTTCAACTTTAACTCTTCCATTTTTGCAGGGATTTCAAGATCCTCTAAATAAAGAAAAAGTGCCTCACACATCTCTCTACCGTCCTTCGCCTTTTGGAGACGTTTCCCGAGGGAAAGTAACGGGCGGGCAATCATGTCACGTAGGTCATTTAACTTGTCCTCATATTCACGTTCTTTGTCTGTTTGCGGAAGGTCAGAATCCTCTAATCCCCTTATCCGCTTATATTTCCATCGCTTACCATTTGTCCATTTAAAGCCTTGAATCCCGTACTCAAGCACATAGTTTTCAAGCTTGTCCATGTCCTCCCGGAGTGCTGAAATCTCTTCACCAAAAGGATACAGGAGATCTGTTTTGACACAACGAAATACAGACTCATAGCGCCAATTGCTATTTACGACCTCAAGACTTGAACGGATCAATTCAATTAATGGATGATTTAACATCGATCGTTTTTGGTCAATGAAAAATGGGATGTGATAGTCTTGAAAGATCGTTTCGATAATTTCATGATAATCACTCGCATTTCGAATCATAATCGCAATATCACGATATCGATAATTTTTATCCCTTGCTAATTTTTGAATTTCACGCGCAATCCCTTCAATTTCAGCACGTCGATTCACCGCTTGGCTAAGTCTGATTGACGTCTGACCTTGATATGGAACTGTTGGTCTCTCATCAAAATATCTTTCTAGATGTGCTAATGAAGGTTCAGAGGAGTATCGATATTGACTTGTTAACAAAACAGGCTCCTCAACCTTTATGCTATTTTCTTGAGCGAATTGAATAATAGATTGATAGGTTTTTCCAGTCATTCGGAAAAGATTTAAATCATGTGGCGGAACTTCATACGCCTTATCAATCGTTAAAGCAATTGTTACTTTCTTTGAGACTTTCATAAGCTGCCCTAAGACTTCAAGCTCCTGAGGGGTATAGCTATGGAATCCATCAATTAAGATTTCTGCTTCTTTAATATAGGTAGATTGAGGAATTTTTTCCGCTAAAAGTCGTAAATAATCTTCAGAATCTACGTATTTCTCAAATAGATGTTTTTCTAATTCGTCATATAAAAGTTGAAGATCATGTAATTTATCTGAAAGTACTTTGTTATCAGATGCAACTGTTTGTTTTTGTTCTTCAAGAGTTTCAGGAGTGACACAATATCGTTTAAACTCCGCAACCATTTCTTCCATTTGAGTAATAAATCCATTTTTATCAGCAGCACGTGTGAAAACCTTAAGGTCCTGTTTTTTGGAATCAATAATTTTACGTAGAAGCATATTCACTCCAACATTATTCACATGATAACGGCTCATTCCCCCTGTTTCCTGCAACACTCGCCATGCCAAACGAGTAAAACTGAATACTTGAGCTCTCATCATACCGCCAATTCCAGGGGTGTTGATTAAATCATATTCTGATTGGAACGTCATTTGGTCTGGAACTAAATACACAATCGGAAAACCTGTTGGGTCGTCAAGAAGCTTTGATCGAATATCTTCAAGACATGTATATGATTTCCCTGTACCAGCACGTCCCAAAATAAATTGTAGTGACATATAGTAACCTCCTAAAGAGAGAAAGAATCATTCGTTTCATTCTTATCCTCTAATTGTATCAAAAAAAATGTCGAACAGTGAATTGTATCACCATCCAGATTCTAGAAAGTGTCAAAGAACGCTCACAATCTGTTATTTTTCAGGATGTTATAATTTTTGTAAGGTACTTCCAATATATTTGAATGAGTAGATTTTATTATGTAGAAAGAAGTGATGATAATGTCACAATGGTACAAGAAATCGATAGCAGATGTAGAATTGGAACTTACCACAAATATTGAAACAGGTCTTTCAGAAAGTGAAGCAGCGGAACGACTTCAAAAATTTGGTCCAAACCGCTTTGAAGATCATGAAAAAACTTCGATTTTAAAGATGTTTTGGGTTCAAATTAATAGCATGTTAATCTACATACTAATAGCTGCAGCTGTTATTTCGGCTTTTGTAGGCGAAATAGCTGATGCCACCATTATTTTTATCGTCATCCTTCTTAATGCTGTAATTGGGGTTGTTCAGGAGTCTAAAGCTGAAAAAGCTTTAGAAGAACTAAAGAAAATGTCCACTCCAAAAGCGATTGTCAAAAGAAATGGGAGCCTGTGGGAACTTGCTTCTGAAGAAATTGTCCCAGGTGATATTGTCATTTTAGATGCTGGGCGCTATGTCCCTGCAGATTTACGCCTCGTAGAATCAGCGAATATGCAAATCGAAGAATCTGCTTTAACAGGGGAGTCTGTTCCAGTTGAAAAAAATGCTACTTTAATCACCAGTCACGAGGCATCCATTGGGGACCAACGTAATATGGCGTTTATGACAACTCTTTCAACTTACGGCAGAGGAATTGGCATCGTTGTCGATACAGGAATGAATACGGAAATTGGAAAGATTGCTAGAATGCTTGGCAAACAACAAAAAGAAACAACCCCTCTTCAAAAGAAATTAGACGAATTAGGTAAGTTCTTAGGAATAGGCGCGATTATAGTTTCCATTGTCATCTTTTTCATTGGTTTCTTTCAAGGAAGAGAACCGTTGGATATGTTCCTTATTGCTGTAAGTTTGGCGGTCGCAGCGATTCCCGAGGGTCTTCTTGCAATTGTGACGATTGTACTCGCTATGGGTGTAGGGCGGATGATTAAGCATCATGCGATTGTACGTAAGCTACCTGCCGTGGAAACTTTAGGTGCAGTAAGTGTGATTTGCTCGGATAAAACAGGAACACTAACACAAAACAAAATGACAGTCACCACTATATTTATGGATGATCGTTATCGGGAGATTGGTGAGGTTCCTTCTGATATCGCACAAAGCCATCCATTTTTTCATGGGATTACATTATGTAATGATGCCCAGGTTTCAGAGGATCAAAGTACAGGAGATCCAACCGAAATTGCACTTGTTCAAGCTGGGTTGAACATTGGGTTGCACAAAGAGACACTTGAAAAAGCATTTAAACGGATCTACGAACTTCCCTTTGATTCCGACCGAAAAATGATGACAACTGTACACGAAGATAATGATAGGATTGTTTCCTTTACAAAAGGGGCTTTGGAGAGCATTCTACCTAGGGTAACAGCTATTTATAAAAATGGGGAAGTTACCCCACTTACCGATATTGACCAACAACGTATTCAACAAGCTGCAGGAAAAATGTCTGATAAGGCCTTACGTGTTCTAACTGTGGCTATGAAGAATGTATCAAAAGATGACAGCCTTGATAACAACTTAGAAACAGAATTTATTTTCCTTGGCCTGATCGGGATGATAGATCCTCCCCGAGATGAAGTGAAAGCATCGATTGCCTCTTGTAAAGATGCGGGCATTCAGACCATTATGATTACAGGTGACCATCAAAAGACAGCATTAGCAATCGCGTCCGAACTTGGAATAGCTAACCACGAGGCACAAACGATGACTGGCCAAGAACTACAAGCACTTAGTGATATGGAGCTACAGGAAAAAGTGAAAACTGTTCGAGTATTTGCGCGAGTTTCTCCCGAGCATAAGGTGCGTATTGTAAAAGCATTAAAAGATAATGGCCATATCGCCTCAATGACTGGTGATGGTGTGAATGATGCTCCATCATTAAAGCAGGCTGATGTGGGAGTAGCCATGGGGATCACAGGTACAGATGTTGCAAAAGGGGCCGCTGATATCATCCTTACAGATGATAATTTCGCTACAATTGTATCAGCTGTAGAACATGGAAGAAACATCTACCAAAATATCAAGAAATCAATTTTATTTTTACTCTCTTGTAATCTAGGAGAAATTACTGCGTTATTCATTGGTATTTTACTTGGCTTACCCGCTCCATTAACAGCCGTACAAATTCTATGGGTGAATCTAATTACAGATACCCTTCCCGCAATTGCGTTAGGGATGGATCCTGATGATCCCGATGTGATGAAGGAAAAACCGCGAGATCCAAAGGAAAGCATCTTTTCCAAGGGGAGTGGAAGCTTCACCGTATTGAATGGGTTATTAATTGGTTTTATTACCTTATTTGCATTTGTAGAAGGCCTACGTTTCTATTCTGGTGCAAGCTCAGTTTTTTCAATTGATTATAGTAACATTACAGCAGATGCATTAATTCACGCTCAAACAATGGCGTTTATTACATTAAGTATTTCTCAATTATTTCACTCTCTCAATCTCAGAAGTCGTAAGAAATCGATTTTTAAGGTGGGACTATTTACAAATAAATACTTAATCGCCGCAATTTGTTTAGGTATTGCCATTCAAGTGGGGCTTGTCTATATCCCGTTCTTCAACAATGTATTTGGCATTCATTTTCTTACAGGCAAGGATTGGCTTCTCATTCTTGGACTATCAATTGTACCTGTTATAGGAAATGAATTTATGAAGGTATGGAAACGAATATTTTCTGCTTAAACGTTCAAGAAGGTCTAGTGCATGATATTTCAGCACTAGGCCTATTTTTCTTGAACCCGCATTTTAAGTTAGGCATATGTTACAAAGAGGTGGTGGTTTATATTGAATCGGTTATTTCTTGTAGCATTTTTGCTTATTATTACGGGCGTATTTGTAGCCTCCAACATTTATACTTTGATCCCCATATATCAAAGCATTTCAGATTCCATCGAGATCACAAATGAAAAAGCGGTGCTTGGAGGGAGCATTTTTTCATTTTTTTATGCGATAGGGTTACTAACCTTTGGTCCACTTTCTGAAAGGGTAGGTAGAAAAAAAGTAATCGTCTCTGGCTTATTCTTCTCAATTGTTACGACCTGGTTCGTTGGTTTTTCCTTTAATGAGGTAAGTCTATATGTTTTTCGAGGATTGCAAGGGATTGCTCTTGGAAGCTTTGCACCGGTTGCGTTCGCCTATACATTTGAAATATTTCCAGTGCGACATCAAACCCTAGTTCTTGCCCTTATCAATAGCGGTTTTTTAATTGCAGGAATCCTTGGGCAGCTCATGAGCTCAAGTATCACTTATTTTTATGGGTGGGAGTATGTTTTTTATAGTTATGCTGGGATCTATCTTGTCCTTTTTATAGGTAGTCTGTTTATATACCCCAGTGTACCAGTTATGAAAAAGGCAGATGCCTCTCTCTTACAAGACTTTTATAAAATTATAAAAAACCCTTCATTAGTCATATGCTATATAATCACTTTTTCAATTTTGCTTTCCTTTATTTCATTTTATGATGGTATCGGTCAGTTCTTAAATGAACTGCATGGGGTCGACGAACAGACATTATTCAAGATCAGGGCAATTGGCCTTATTGGTGCTTCTCTATCGCTATTCACGGGAAAATTAGTTCAACAATTCGGTGACCGGCGAACATTATTAATTGGATTAAGTTTAGCTACCACTAGTCTTATTTGTCTTTTAATGTCCAGTAGACCAGGAGTTATCGCTGTTTTAAGCATACCTTTTGTTGCTTCAATCTCATTGCTCTTCCCTTCGATTATATCCCTAGTAGGCAAATTGGGGGAACACGCACGTGGTTCCGCTATTTCATTATATTCTTTTACATTATTAACCGGCGCTAGCTTTGGTCCAATTATAGCCTCAGCTTTAGATTTTCCTATTTTACTAGTAAGCCTTATTGGAGTGTTTATCATCAACATAGCCTTAAGCATGCCTATGAAAAAGGGTACCACTAGACAGTGATACCCTTTTGACTATTAACTCGTTCTGCTACAACTTCGGCAAAGCGTTCGAACCGAGGTTCATCGATTCGCTGTGGAGTTAATTCAATTTTTAAGGTCGCCGCTAACTTCGAGTGTACATAAAGCATATCGCGAAATTCATCAACCGCCCCACAAAAATTCGGATAGCATTGGTCTCCAGTACCAAAAACCCCTGTTACAATACCATTTGTAGGGCTGTTCTCAATGGCTCGATAAAGCCGAAGCATTTCGTGCGGAATTTCCCCATTCCCCCATGTATAGGTCCCTATGATCATGACATCAAATGATCCTAATTCGTAATAAGGAAAGTGTTCCACCTGATAGACGTAACACTCAGTTGTATACCTTCTCATATAATGGTTGATGATTTTTGCTGTTTCCTCTGTATTACCTGTAATTGATGTATAGACAATGGCGACTCTCATACTTATAGTTCATCAAATCCATTGGATTGGGATACCTTTGTATACGTCCGTGATTTTTGCTCGAAGAAGTCAGATTTGGTATCATTCATCATCTCGTCACTAAATACCTGAATCCATGGCATTGGGTTTTCTTTTTCTTCATATAGGTTTTGAAACCCAAGTTGGCGGAAGCGCTTGTTCGCAAGGTACTCGACATACTCTTCAAATTCACGTAAATCGATTCCATCAATGTCTTTTAAAATATAGCGTGCCCACTCTTTTTCAAGCTCCACTGCCTGTCCAATTGATTTATAAACATACTCTTTGTTCTCTTCGGTATTCAATTCTGGGTTCTCTGATAAAAGAATTCGAACAAATTGTGCAATGAAATATGCATGCTGCATTTCATCCCTTTGAATATAGCTAATCATTGTACTAGTCTTAAGCATTTTTTGTTGCCTAGCTAGATTATAGAAAAAGGCAAACCCTGCATAAAAATAAATGCCTTCTAGATTAATCGAATTAATTGCTAACTTAAATAAGTTTTCCGGAGTTGGATGTTCCCTAAAACCTTCGTAAGCCTCTAAAATCAATTGATTCCTTTTTCGGACAATTGGGTCTTCCTTCGCCTGATTAAAACGGTCCTTTTGTTCGGGTAAAGGCACAAGCGAGCTCAGAATATAAGAATATGATTCATTATGAACGGCTTCCTGTTGCGAAATCACTGCAAAAATGGCTTTAAAACTAGAGTCCGTCACATAATCCATTACCTGGTTCATTGTCGGTGTTTGCAAACTATCTAATGACGCTAGTTGCGTGTTGATTCGTAAAAACACATCCTTTTCAATAGAACTTAGTTGGTCCCATTGTTTGATGTCATCCTGCATATTGATTTCTTGTGCTTTCCAAAAATTTGATAGCAAGGTTTGATAGAGTGTATACATTTGTGGATATGCGATATCGTTCCAATTCAGTAGTCCCGAGGTTTCCCCATTAATGATTCCCGTTGATTTATTCGGAAACTCTGGATTAAACAATTTTATTTTTGTTAATGGCTGATTACTCGTCATTAGCTCCATTCCCCCTTAACTATGGCATAGTTCACATTCTTCAATTTCTGCTTGTGACGTGCTTCTCACATAATACGTTGTCTTAAGTCCTTGTCTCCAAGCCTCTAAATGAAGCTGTAAAAGATCCTTTGCTTTAATGTCATGTCTCACATACAAATTGAAGCTAATTCCCTGGTCGATATGACGTTGGCGAGCTGCATTTTGTCTAATGCTCCAAACCTGATCCACCTCATGACGTGCTTTTCGATAAAACTCATACGTCTTATGATTGATATCAGGTGCGGTAACTTTAAATTTAAAATTCTTTTTTTCCTCCGCATATTCAGCCGCATAGATTGGGTCAATTCCATCTGTGGAACCTCCGATTTTAGCTGTCGATGAATTTGGCGCCACAGCCATTAGCCAGCCATTGCGCACACCATGTTTTGATATATTTTCTTGAAGCATACTCCATCGTTCCGACGAATACTTTCTGCGAGTAAAATAGATGCCCGATTCCCATTCAGAACCTTTAAATTTACTATAGGCTCCTTTTTCCTTCGCTAGCTCCATCGATGATTTGATTGCATGATAAGCAATTGCTTCATATAGTTCATCTGCATATTGAACAGCCTCATCAGATTCCCAATAAATACCCTTTAATGCTAAAAGATGATGCCAACCAAAGGTACCTAATCCTACTGCTCGAAACTTCTTATTTGTGAGGTCAGCTTGTTTTACCGATATCGTATTTAAATCGACAACATTATCAAGCATCCTAACCTGGATTCGAATTAGTCGTTCAAGGACATTGTCTCCGATAGCTCTTGGTAGATTAACAGATGAGAGATTACAAACCACAAAATCACCTGGTTTTCGAATGATCACAATATTTCCTTCATCGTCGATATACTCTTTCGTAATCGCTGTTGCTGACATATTTTGCGCGATTTCTGTACATAAATTACTGCAAAAAATCGAGGTTCGTCCTGTTCCTAAAAGGTGTTTGTTAGGGTTCTGGCGATTTACTTGATCGCGATAAAACATGTAAGGTGTTCCTGTTTCTAATTGAGCAATCATGATCCTTGCCATGACATCCATAGCGCGATAGGATTTACGTGGTAAAAGTGGATGACTCACAGCTTCCAAGTATTTTTCAGTGAAGTATTTTTCATCCTCTTCATCGTAAAAATCCTCGAGACCTAATGGGTTTCCGTTCTCATCTTTCCAACCCATGATTTGTTTTACTTCATGTGGACAAAAAGTGTGCCACTCCCCAATACTTCTGCCGTTCTCATCTACCTCTTGTAACTTCTCCATAAACAAATCAGGTACGGAAACCCCTGTAAAAATATCGTGTGCCTTACGACGTTCGTCTCCATTATTTGTTTTTAAGTCTAGAAAACCGTTCATAATATCTTTGTGGAAAAGGTCTAAATAGATGGCAATTGCTCCTTGGCGTTGTCCTAATTGATCAACACTTACTGCTGTATCATTGATAAGGCGAATCCATGGAACGATCCCAGAAGAATTCCCTTTGAATTTCTTTATGTCGGAGCCTAACGCGCGAACCTTGCCATAATATACGCCAATTCCGCCACCATCTTTTGATAATCTAGCAATATCCCAGTTGTTTAAATAAATGCCATCAAGTGAGTCTTCAACAGTATCAATGAAACAAGAGGACAACTGACCAAAACTTTTACCTGCATTTGATAGAGTTGGAGTGGCTACTGTCATATATAAATTACTTAATGCCCAATAGGCTTCTTTCACATAAGTAAGACGAACTTCCGTTACCTCATGCTGCATTAATGTCATCGCGATTATCATGAATCGCTCTTGTGGAAGTTCATAAATATTTCGTTCGTAATCCCTTGCAAGATAGCGATCCGCTAATAAAAACAAACCAATGTATGTAAATAAATGATCTTTAGAAGGATCAATGACTTCTCCTAGTTCAAGTATTTCTTCCTTAGAATAAGAGTTTATTAATTCATTAGAATATATTCCTCTTGATGTTAGTTCCTGTAGCAACTCATGCAAATTGCCGTATTTTAGAGCACTATTGTAATTTCTATTAGTTGCAGCTTTTTCATACAATTCATTTAAATAGAGATTAGCCGCTAAATATGTCCAGTTGGGTTGATCCATGGCAATTTTGTTTAAGGAATAAAAAAGTGCATGCTGGTTTGCTTCAAATGTAGTGACATTCATTCCCTGCAGTTTGTTTCGAATTTCGGTCGTGTCGAGCTGGTAGGTACTTTCTGCATATTCAAGCGAGTGTAAAACTGAATCCAATTCCCCTTGTGTTGTAATATTCATCTATTTCTCTCCCTTAACGTTTTTTTCGTTATAATAAAAAAATCCGCCCAATTGAATTGAGCGGATGAAACGATAACATCAAGAGAGCACATGAGTTGCCCTACCTGTCGCCATCGTTTCATCTTCCCAATCCCCGAAGAAGGTGAAACATCTTAAGAAAAGACAGGTCTCCTGACTAATGCGTCACTCTACTTTGAACCCTTCCCATATAAGCACCTTTATTTAAGTTATCTTATACAGTGGCCTGTTCATTTCGTCAGCATTTACAGTTGCGGGGGCAGTTCTGGATTTTCACCAGATTCCCTTTTAAGCACAAATGGCATCTTTTTCCCAAGGCTAAACACAATATGTAGTTGTTAATATTCAAAATCTATCAATATATACTATTACAATTAATAATAAGGGACACCTACCTATTTAGCAAGACAAAAATTGACAATTATTTCTCGAGAAATAATACCTTGTACTTTTTCTCGAGGGGAAAGAGTGTATGATATCTTTAGTAAATAGAAATCATAGTGTAGGGCAACTTACTTATTAAAAAAAGGAGTGTTTTGTGAATGAAAGGACAAGCGACACCTTATTTAATGTTTAATGGGAATGCGAAAGAAGCTTTGGAATATTATCAGGAAATATTTGAGGGCGAAATATTGGATGTTCAAACATATGCTAAGGCAGGTTATGAAACACAGGACTGGGCTAATGACCGACTTATTCATGGTAAATTCAAAAAGAATGAATTCTTACTAATGGTATCAGATGACTCTCCCGACCATAGTGTAACATTTGGAAACAATATCTCTTTAGTTATAGAATTTGAAAGTGAAGAAGAAATTACGAAAACTTATAATGACCTAATGCAAAAGGGCACTGTGTTCATGGAGTTACAGGATACATTTTGGGGTGCAAAATATGCAAAAGTAAAGGACCCATTCGGGATCATATGGGACTTAAACTATGAAAAGAAGTAAAGGAAATTCCCCTAGCATCTAGGGGAATTGTTTTTATTTCTTCCATTCATGTTTTAGCAGCCCATAAAAGTACATATCAAATCGCTTCCCGTCACGCTCTAGAAATTCTCTTGAGGTACCTTCTCTAACAAATCCTAACTTTTCATATAAGGCGATGGCCCTCTCATTGTACTGAAAAACGGTTAATTGGATTCTATGAAGATTTAACTCTTGGAAAGCAAAATCCAAAACGAGTTGCATGGCTTCATATCCAAGCCCTCGATTACGGTTTCCTTCTCCACCTATTGCGATTGCAAGCCATGCATTTCGATGTGGCCAAATAATGCTGTCAATGTCCACAAATCCAACTAATTTATCAGTCTCCAATTCTTTAATCCCAAACACAAACTCTTTCTCGTTTTTCTGCTCAACCCACTCTTTAAAAGCAGACGGATGTTTTGGGAAGGACGGTAAAGTATCTAGATTTCTAAGAAACTCTTGATCCTCATACCAACTTACAATGGTTGGTACGTCATCTTCTTTAATTCTGACAAGCTGAACCTTTTTTCCTTTTAACAAATTGTACGTAATCATTCGAATTACTCCCTTATTTTTACTAAGAGAGTAATTCAACGTTTTTTGTAAAAATCCTTTAGAAATTATTTCTTTTCAAAAAATGAGGTTTGACTACCGAGGTCACCACCTTTCGTTAGATTACGAGGGATTTTGTGTGTTTTTTCTAGGATAAGTGTGTAATTTCGATCTATTGCCTTTTTATATCGAAGTAGTACGAGTGCACTTATAACGGATTGAAGGGCATATAAAGAAGAATAATAGAGTAGATTTAATGTAGTGTCCGTTAGCAGAAAGATTCCAATCAAGATGACTAGTTGGGTGAAGAAAACTTTTTTAGATTTTAAAATGACTCCAAAAGCTAAAGTAATGATTCCAGTAATCTCTAAAAATACATAGGGTTCCATATGGTCTACCTCCTTTTGATACTTTCATTATCCATTGAAAAGGTTGCAAAAACTTTGACTTGAATCAAATTTTCGAAAAAAAAGTTCAAATTAAAAAGCAGTGAGAAGGAAACAAATGTTTTTCTCACTGCTTGCTATTATTGGACTTTATTATAGTCCTCAATTCATTCTATTAAGCTGTTTTTCTTCTGATTACATAGAGGAGGCCAGCAGCTACAAGGATTAGCGCGAGTCCAACCACTAACATGTTAGCCATATTTGTAGCTGTTATCGGAAGTTTTTTCCCTCCATTAGAATTCTTCGAGTCAGAATCTTTTACAGTTGAGTCATTTGTATCAGAATCTTTCACTTCAGAACCTGGAACTTCCTTAGACTCTTCAACTTCTAACACTCCAAATGTACTAAAGTGATCGGTAGTAGCAGTAATTTTTCCATCATTGTATTCGCCACCGACCAATTCCCATTCCTTACTTTGTGGATTCCAATAGAAAACCTTCACTTTTTTCGGATCATCCACTTTTTTAGGGTCAATCGAAAAAGTCATTGTGACTTTTTCGTTGAACTTGTGATAGCCCTTGCCTTCTGATTTGATTGTAAAATCATAGGCAACTAAAGCATCCTTACGATTGTCCTTCTGTACTTTAACTTCCGTTTCACTATCAGGTAAGATAGATGAAGGAATTTGAAGGTCAACCACGCCATTTGAGATGATTAATGTTGCATTTGCTGCTTTAAGTTTCGCAATTGCTTCAGAGCTCAATGATACAAAAATTGTATTTTTCTTTTCAGGAACTTCAACTCTAACAATAGCTCCTTCTTTTAGTTCGCCTAAATCATCTGCAGATACTACATATTTGTTTCCTCTTTCGACTTCTGGAGTAACAACAATAATCTGCGGTTCCTCTTCGCCTGGTGTTGTAGTAACATCAACGATTCTACCTTCAGTTTCAGTTGGGATTCCCTCACTACCAAGACTTACTAAGTGATCACGGAAGTTTTCCCAATCAGATAGTCCTAAATCTGTTACACGGCCTTTTTCGTAGGCTTTAGCAAATACGTCATAGCCGTCTCCACCTTTAGCTGTGAAAGCATTTGTAGCTATAGTATAGGTAGCATTATCATCAACAGCTACAAGGTTTCCTTTAGCATCTTCAATGTATACTGCAACTACACGTTCGCCTGCTGGTTTTGAAGAATCGAATTCTACCTTACCTCCTGCAACATGTAGGAAACCACCATTCTCACCTGGATACTTGCTAACAGAAATTTCAAACGCTTCTTTAAGCTCAGCACCTGTTATTTCCATCGTAGCTAACGTGTTACCAAATGGAAGAACTGTGATTACTTCACCTACCGTGATTGGGCCTTCATTAATTGCTGCACGGATGCCACCGCCATTTTGTAAAGCCATCACTACATTTTTACCAGTAAATTCTCTTGCTTTTAAAAGCATTCCATCTGTAATTAAGTTTCCTAGGATTGTTTCGTTTTTACGTACACTTGGTTTTGTATTATCACCATTTGTACGTGGGTTTGCTAGCTCTATAGGAGTTGATACTCCGATTTCCTCTTGTGCTACTTTGTCAACCTGTGCTTTATACGGTGCTAATACTTCTGCTGCTTCAGAATCAGCCTCTTGATCACCGATTGAAATTAATTCCCCAGCATGTTCAATTACTACACCTTTTTCATCGAATACTACATCTAGCACACCTAGGTTGCTATTCGCATTACCTGTTTGAACGATTACTGTAGGTGTGTCATCTTTTGCAACAACGGATGGCACATCCAATGCTGTATGACTATGTCCACCTACAATAACATCAATTCCTTCTACTTTTTCAGCTAGGATTAAGTCGTTATCAACCGCAGCATTATCATCATAACCAATATGTGTTAATGCAATAATCTTGTTGACACCTTCTGCTTTAAAAGCCTCAACAGCTTTTTCAGCTTCTTTTAGATAGTTTTCAAATGCTATTGTACCTGGGCTTGAAATGTCAGCAGTTTCTTCTGTTGTTAAACCGAAGATACCGACTTTCTCACCGTTAACCTCTTTGATGATCCCATTGTAAATTTGTCCATTATCAATTTCAGATGCGATAGAATCATTGAAAATCCCATTAAATTTAGCATCCTTCGAGAAATCAACATTGGCACTGACAAATGGGAACTTAGCTCCCTTGATAAATTCAACTAATTTTTGATGTCCTTCAGATAAAGAACCTAAGTCAAATTCATGGTTACCAAAGGTCATTGCATCAAAGCCCATTAAATTCATCATGGCTAAATCTGCTTTTCCAAGGAACTCATTAAAATACAGTGTTCCTGTAAAAGCATCTCCTGCATGAAGAAGTAGTGCATTCGGATTTTTGGCTCTTTCATCTTTCACTACCGTTACCGTTTTAGGCATCTTATCTAAGGCAGCATGCGTATCGTTTGTATGTAGTACCGTTAAGTTAAATTGACCTTCCACATCAACGATTCTACCTTCAACCTCAGTTGGAATTCCCTCGCTTCCAAGACTTACTAAATGGTCACGGAAGTTTTCCCAATCAGAAAGACCTAAGTCTGTTACACGGCCTTCTTCGTAGGCTTTTGCAAATACATCATAGCCGTCTCCACCTTTAGCTGTGAAGGCGTTAGTTGCGATAGTATACATCTTCTCATCTTGTACTTCGATATACTCACCATCTTCGTTTAGGTAAGATACGGATACCACGCGTTCATGTTCTGGTTTAGTTGAGTCAAACTTAACTTTACCGCCAGCAAGGTGTAAAAATCCACCATTTTCTCCAGGGTACTTGCTTACGGAGATTTCAAATGCCTCTTTCAATTCAGCACCAGTAATATCCATTGTTGCTAACGTGTTACCAAATGGAAGAACTGTAATTACTTCACCAGTTGTGATTGGGCCAGCATTAATAGCAGCACGGATACCACCGCCGTTTTGTAAAGCCATTATCACGTCTTTACCTGTGAATGATTTTGCTTTTTCAAGCATACCGTCTGTAATTAAGTTACCAAGAATTG
Source organism: Ferdinandcohnia salidurans (assembly GCF_042680725.1). Taxonomy (NCBI): domain Bacteria; kingdom Bacillati; phylum Bacillota; class Bacilli; order Caryophanales; family Bacillaceae; genus Ferdinandcohnia; species Ferdinandcohnia salidurans. Next base: position 16,848 of record NZ_JBHUEK010000020.1, on the reverse strand, counting down.
TTTCGTTTCTACGTACGCTTGGTTTTGTATCATCACCACTTGTACGTGGGTTTTCTAATTCAATAGGAGTTGAAACTCCGATTTCTGTATTAGCCACTTCTTCAACTTTTGCCTTGAATGGTGCTAATACGGCCTGAGCTTCTTCATCAGGAACTTGTCCTTTAATCTCAATTAATTTACCATCATGTGTCTCTACTACACCATTTTCGTCGAATTCAACATTTAGAACACCTAAGTTGCTGTTTGCATTACCTGTTTGAACGATTACAGTAGGTGTTGCATCTTTTGCAACAACGACTGGTTCAGCCAATACTGTATGGCTATGTCCACCAACAATAACGTCAATTCCTTCCACTTGTTCAGCAAGAAGTAGATCGTTATCAACCGCAGCATTATCGTCATAACCAATATGAGTTAATGCAATAATTTTGTTAACATTTTGTGCTTCAAAAGCTTCTACAGCTTTTCTTGCTTCATTAATGTAGTTTTGGAATTCAATCGAACCTGGGCTTGAAATGTCAGTTGTTTCTTCTGTTGTTAAACCGAAGATACCCACTTTCTCACCGTTTACTTCTTTGATGACTCCATTGTAAATTTGTCCATTTTCAATATCAGATGCGATTGAATTATTGAAAATCCCATCAAATTTAGCATCTTTCGAGAAATCAACATTGGCACTTACAAATGGGAATTGTGCACTTTGGATAAATTCAACTAATTTTTGATGTCCTTCACTTGAAGAACCTAAGTCAAATTCATGGTTACCAAAGGTCATTGCATCGAAGCCCATTAAATTCATCATGGCTAAATCTGCTTTTCCAAGAAACTCATTAAAATACAGTGTTCCTGTGAAAGCATCTCCTGCATGAAGAAGGAGAGAATCAGGATTTTCTGCTCTTACTTCCTTCACTGCAGTTACCGTTTTTGGCATGTTGTCTAAGGAAGCATGAGTATCATTTGTGTGCATGATTGTTAAGTCATAATTAGCTTTTAGGTCAATTTGAACCATAACCGGGTCATGGTCACTCGCACGCCCCGCCATATCTGTAAAGTCTGCATTAATGTGTAAAATATCAATTTCAGTTCCAGGTACTAAGTTATTTGATACCACAATGTGATCTAAAACTTGTGAGTTACCTTGGAACAAATATGTGTAACGATCACTTTGTTCAACATGGTTAATCATGTTGGTCATTAAGTCGCCTTCATGGATTTTAAGGGACTCAGCGAACTGGTAATCGTTAAAATCACCAACTGATACAACATTTGCATTAGGGTTATCAACTTTTATTTCTTCGATAAAGTCATAAACAATATTTGCAATTTGTTTACGTTGAACTTCACTACCATATACCGGCGGTTGTGTTGAACCGAATAATGGAGTGTCTCCAGATTTGGAGTTCCAGTGGTTAACAATAACCACTACATCTTCACCTTTGAAGGTAAATTGTGCTGCTAAAGGTTTACGACTGTTATCAAATGCTGCATTTGTAGGATCAATTCGTCCAGGGTTATGTGTTAATTTGCCATCTTCATAACCAACAGCTGTTGTTGCATCACCAGCCGGAATGTCTTCTGGTAAAGAAACACGTTCTGGATTATATAAGAATCCAACACGGATGTTTGCATTTGGTGCTCCACCATCTTGGTTATTAACAGGATCAATATTTAAATATTGATATTCAGGGCCACCAGCTGCAACAATTGCTTGAATCAAACGTTCATAACTTTCGTTAGCGGCTGAATCTCCTGCACTTTGTCCATTGTTATCTTGAACCTCAGTTACCCCGATGATGTCAGGACTCTTCATGTCTTGAACAAATGCTCTTGCTAATTTTCTAGCTTTATCGTCTGATGTTTCTTTCGAATTATTTGAGAAGTTTTCTAGATTGTAAGAAGCAATCGTTACCTTATCGTCTTCTTTAACAATCGTTGTTGTCTCAGGTTCTGCATTACCCTTAACATGGTTCGATTGCATGTCTTCTAAATCAACATAAATCTTATAATTTTGGAAACCATAGTTTACTACACCTGTGATTGGTCCAGTAAATTTGTCTCCTGTTGCTACCTCGAAATCTCTAGCAGCATTGTTATCGTACATTTTAAACTGGATACGATCCGGATTCGCATTGTCTTCCGTAAGTAATACTCCACCATGTAGAGTATCCGTTTTTCTGTTTTCTAGAACCGTAATCAAATCTCCGTGTTCTTGAGGTGCAACAGCCTTAACTGTTCCAACTACAACAAGCATTCCTTCAATACTTTCCCAGAAATCGATTGCATCTTCTTCTGGGTCAAACTCTCCGAAACTATCATTATCAATAACTTGATTTGGTAGGTTTTCACTCGTAATTTCTACTGGAGTAGGAAGTTCTACATTGTTTTCAATTACGTTTACTAATCCACCTTTGTCGTCACGTGCGTTAATTTGTGTCACAGATAGATCCGTGTCACCTTTAGTATTAGAGTACCCATCGATATGATACTCATCGACTGTACCCGTTACACTTACTAGATTACCCACTTCTGCATTGGCTTGGTTTCCTGTATAAACAACGATCCCTTCAGATGTCTTTGGATTGTTATCCTTTTTATCATCTGGAGTTTGCATATGGAAATAGTTGGCGCCATTAAGTTTATAAGTATACGTGACGATACCTTCAACATTTTCAACTTTCACATTATCTAATGGAGATTCATGAGATTCTCCTTGGATATCATGAATATTGATTTCTTCAGCATCGTATACGCTATAAGTAAATTCTTTTACTTCACTAGCTGTTAAACCTTCTTTTACAGCAATAGCTTTAATAATTACATCTTCATTAACTGTAATTGGTTCACTATATTTTTGACCGTTTTCTACTGTTGGTTCAGAACCATCTGTTGTAAAGTAAATCTCTGCATCCGCAGTTGAAGTAGATAACGTTACTTGAGTACCCACAGGAATTGTACCTGATGGTTGAGATGCACTAACTGCTTGAACTTTTGAAGCATCTTCAATAATATCAGCTTGTCCACGTGGGATGATTTGATAAGCTTGGTCAAATTGTTGAACGATACCAGTGATTGATTCGTAAGTAGTGCTAACAGATAACTCTAAAGTACTATTTTCATCACGAACTAAAAATTCTGTACCATCTTCGGCTTTAGCTGTATAATTTGCCCAGCCATTTCCTTTATTTACATCGATTAATTCTACATTTTTTACTAGAGCTAATTTAGATTCATTTTCTTCATTAACATTAGTACCGTCTAATTCAACTGGAGAAGGTACACCTTGATCTTCTGTTTTACCAATCAATGTTGCAGAATCTAATTGTAATAACCCTCTATAATCTTGTAATGAACCACTTACAGTGATTTCATCACCAAGTTTAACATCTAAAGAAGTTGGACGAACTGCAATTGCAGCTGTTTCATCTTGAATGTGAATTGTATTCTTTAATAATGCAGTTACTGTACCTTTGACTGCTGCTTGACCAGTACCTTGGCTGCGAGCTTCAGCAATTGTGATTATAGTTGGTTGTTCAGGTTCTGGAGTTGGTTCACCAGGGTTAGAATCACCGTCAAGAAATTCATAAGAAGTTGCACTTTTTAATCCTGGAACACTAAAGTATCTTTCGAGGCTTCCTGTAATTGCTACTTTTCTTTGAAAATTTTCTGGATTATCTACCAAGTTTAACGCGGTTCGAACATTACCACTTGGTAGTTGTACAGGTAAGATCTTAGCTGGATCCTTTTCGTTCGGATCATCTGCTAAACCAAGATTTGTATTGCTATTATTACTATCAAATGGTGGAACTTGATCATAATTTGTTCCACTAATAGCGGTGCCAACAATATATCCTTGTACTGTAGCTTTGCCAGCATTATTTGCAATTGCATCTGCTACAGTTATATAGGATGTTTGTTCAGCAGTTGCTTCTGCTGCACTTACAGCAGGTGCAAAGTTTAATAGAGTACTAGGCACTATTAAACTAAAAACGAATAATAACGACAGTAGTTTTCTTACTATGCCTTTTTTCACAGTTTTCTCCCCTCACTTAGTAAATTAGTAGAATATGGTACGCCTACAGAATACTGGGAAAGGGGTATTTGGTCAATAAAATTTACGAAAATTAAACAAAAGTATTACAAAAATTAGTATAATACACGAACAATAGGTAAATGGTCGTAGTCTAATGTTAATATTTTTTCTTTAGGTAAGCACACAACACAAAAAACGACTACAAATGAAAAAAGTAGCCGTTTTTTAAACAATAAAATTTACACTCAAAATCTGTTTTATCTTAACCAACTAAATTTTCATAAGTCTTTTGCAAATGGCTTTTATCAATCTTTCCCACATGTGTTTTAGGGATATCCTCCACAAAGATAAACTCTTTTGGCACCTTATATTTGCCTATCTTTTCTTGACAGAACTCTATTAATTCTTTTTTTGAAACCTGTTGGTCTGGCATTAAAGAGACCACAGCAATCACCATCTCTCCCCATTTTTGATGAGGTACCCCGATAACAGCAACCTCATTAATTGCTGGGTGTTTGCTAATGCATTGTTCAACCTCAAGTGGGTATACATTTTCTCCACCTGTAATAATCATTTCTTTCTTGCGCCCCACAATATAGTGATAGCCTTCTTCATCACATCTGGCTAAATCCCCTGTGTGCAACCAACCATCATTATACACTTCCTTTGTTGCATCCGGATTATTCCAATAATGGTGGAACACATGTTTTCCACGAATCAATAGCTCTCCAACTTCACCAGCCTTTGCCTCATGTCCTTCGGCTGTCATAATCTTCACTTCATTAAAAAACATGGCCTTACCAACAGACCCTCTTCGAAACCTTGATATTTTCGGATCAATAAAGAAATTATTTGGCCCCGCCTCTGTTAAACCATAACCTTCTTTAAACGATAATCCCTTTTCTTCAAAGGCCTGATAAATTTCGAGTGGGCAAGGCGCTCCCCCAGATAGAAAGGTATGCATGGTTGGAAATGTCACATTTTTAAAGGAAGGGGTGTTAACCATCATATGGTACATCGTTGGAACGAGTAAAACGATTGTACATCCTTCTTGATTAATAAGTTGAATAGCACGTTTGGGCTCAAAGTTTTTTGCTATTACAACCTTGCCCCCCATCATTAAAATAGGAATGGATAACGCATTAAGACCTCCAGTATGGAACATCGGCATATAGGTTAATGTCACATCTTCTGCTGACAAATTCCAACTCACAATTGTATTTAACCCATTCCACAAAATAGATTGATGAGAAAGGACAACTCCTTTAGGTTTTCCTGTTGTTCCACCTGTATAAATGATCGCCAGTGGGTCTTCCTCTAGAATGCACTCCTCTGGTTCAATTATGGTACTTACTTCATTGACAATCCGTTTATATTCAACAGAATCAATTTTTACGATTTCCCTAGATGTATTTCCCTGCAATAAAGCCTCAAATTGGCTTGAAAATGCAACCAGTTTGGGTGACGAATTTGAAAGTATATAATCGATTTCTTCACTCGATAAGCGCCAGTTTAGCGGCACAAAGATTGCCCCAATTTTTCCACATGCAAATAGCAAATCGAAATAACTAACATCATTCGGAGATATTAGTGCTACACGATCTCCCTTCTGGATGCCAATTGTTTTTAAAAAACAAGCGATACTTTCCGCACGTTTATTCAGTTCCTGAAAGGTATATCGGCTGCCTGTTTCTCCATCCACGACAGCAATCGAATCAGGTGATAGTCGAGCCCGATTTGCAATCCAATCCAGTTCCCACCTCACAACTATCTCTCCTTACGTCTTCTTAATTCTATTCTTACTATAGAAGACAGGAGTTACATGGAAGTTACATGATGTAAGTTATGAAAAAAAAAGAGTGGGGCTCCCACTCTTTTCGTTACATCATAATCCCACCATCAACATGCAAGGTTGTTCCGTTCACATAATCGGCTTCATCGGAGGATAAAAATAAATACGCATTGGCGATATCCGATGGTCTCCCAAGTTTTTGAAGTGGAATCATTTGCTTTAATTGATTGATAACTTTTTCAGGAACGGTTGCCACCATTCCTGTTTCAATAAATCCGGGTACAACTGCGTTGACGTTGATTCCTTTTCTGCCAAGCTCTTTTGCCCATGTTTTTGTCATCCCTACTACCGCGGCTTTAGATGCTGCATAATTTGTTTGTCCAACATTTCCATATACACCCGTTACAGAAGAGGTACTGACAATTTTTCCTTTACCATTTGCTATCATATGTGGAACCACTGCTTGTGTACAATTAAAAACACCTGTTAAGTTCACATCAATAACCTTTTGAAAGTCCTCCTGAGATAGTTTTGTCAGCATCGCATCACGAGTAATTCCGGCATTGTTTATTAAAATATCAATCTTTCCAAATCGCTCCATTACTGTAGCAACCATTTGATCGACACTGTTTCTATCAGCAACATCCACTTGAAAGAACTCAACATCTGCACCTTGTTCTTTTAATTCCTCTGCTCTCTTTGCACCTGTTGTGTCATAGTCTGTTAACGCAACCTTTGCACCTTCTCGGACAAATGTGATAGCAGCTTCTAGCCCTAGTCCGTTTGCTGCTCCTGTGATAATAGCTACCTTGTCTTTTAATCTCATTTTGCAGGCTCCTTTTGTTCGATAAATTCATGTATATGTTTTAACAACAAATCTAGGTTATCAATTAACGGAGAATGTCCACAGTCTGCTAATTCAATAAATGTTCCTACTTCACCTAAATCCTCAACTATTTCTTTTGTCATTTTATCTGTAATCACCAAGTCTCTATCACCACGTAAAATTAAGACTGGAATTTTAATCTTTTTCACAAGACCGTTTCCCTCAACCAATCCGTTATGATATTCACTGATATTATATTTATTTAATGAATAATAGACTTCAGCTAGATTTCTTTGTGTTAACATATCGTCTAAATATTCGTCATAATGATTCTCATCAGGCAAGTTATGGGTATAAATTAAAGCATTCCAAATCGCTTTTAATACTTCTTTATTTCTAGTGTCATACGCATTTTGAATCGGAATAATTCTAAGTGGATCCTTTAAGATATCCTCATAAGTTTTAAGTCTCTTTGAATAATCCTCTTTCCCCTCTGAATTAACCTCATAAAGCGCAATACCTCTTGTTGAGACGGACTCCACTAATATCAACTTATTACAATATCCTGGATAATCCGCTACAAACTGCATTCCTACGGTACCACCAGTTGACCAACCAGCAATGATAAAATCTGATAAGCCTAATTCATCAACAAATAGTTTGATATCATCAGAAAAGTCCTTTATCGATTGTATGGGCTTGTTATATGAGGATATTCCAAATCCTCTCATATCAACAGCGATAATTTTGTAATCGTTATCAATTTTATCAATTAATATATCCCAGTGCTTTGACGAAGTCATGTTACCATGTATAAGTAAAAGAACCTTTTCTCCACCCTCACGTTCCCGATATCCTAACGTTTCTCCATTTGCTAGATTAACAGTTTTCAGTTCGATAGCTAGCATGAACAATCCCCCCATTTTATTGCCGTGGCCCCCCACGCATATCCAATTCCTGCACTCACTAACACAACAAGATCTCCTTCTTTTATTTTACCTTTTTTTTCCGCTATTTCCAAAGAAAGAATTTGATCCATTTGACCGATATGCCCATATTCATTTAAATAGATTGATTGCTCCTCAGATAAGCCTAATTCCTTTAACACGTAATCATGGGCTGATTTCTTCATGTGGAGAATACCTAAATAATCAATATCTTTCTCTGTATATCCACTTTTTTCTACTGCAGTTCGAATAACCTTAAGAAAGTTTTGCATGGACTTTTCTTCAAGCCGTTGCTTCATCCCCTCTGGATCAAGGACATCGAGCATGTTTAATTTTTGCTCAAGCGCCTCTTTTGTGATTGGATTTTTTGTTCCCCCTGCTACCACAACAACATCCTCGGAAAATGCACCGTCCGTTATAATATGACTTTCAAGGACGTGATTTTTTTGTGCACCTCTTTGTAAAAGAATGGCACCTCCACCAGCTCCTAGATTATACATAAAGCGCGTTCTCGGATTCTCGTAATCAATGAAATCTACATTGCGATAACCACCGGCAAGTAAAACCGTTTTAATAGAGTCATCCGACTTCATCATATTCTTAGCCACTTTTAAAGCCATGATTGTCGTACCACAGCGCATCGCAACGTCAAATCCCCATGCATTAACCGCACCAAGCTCTTGCTGCATCTTAATCGCAGCTGTCCACAAGGGATATTCCTTATGTTCCTCGCCGATATAAATGATTAAATCGATATCCAGAGGATCGATTTTTGCTTTCTTTATAGCTTCTCTTGCTGCCTTTATTCCCATTTCACACGTATGGTCATCAGGCCCGGGAATTGGCTTTTTCAATATGCCCAGTTTCTTTTCAACAATTTCCTTAGGTATCCCGCTCATTCGTGAAATGTCTTCTCCAGTTAGAAAATCATTTGGAATGTAAATTCCTGTACTTATAATTCCAACTGATTGCAAAGTCAATGTGAGTCACTCCTCTATTACACGTTTCATGTACTGAACAGCATCATCTAAATCGGTAACAATTACTTCATCTTCCCCTTGAACATGGCTTACCTTTATCCGCCACTGCTTTTTCATTGTCTCACTATCAACATGAATTAAGGCACAACGGACAACGAATGAAGTTATGGTTTGATTATCATTCATGACCCTCTCTCCTTAGCCAGCTATTTTTTCTTTATCGACGTCTTTCGTTTTATTACTACCTTTTCTTTTATAAAACCATGACTTTACAGTTCCGACGATTCCCATTGGGAAGAACATAACGGCTAAAATATATAAAATGCCAAAGAAGATCATCCATCGTTCAAAAATCCAATGAACCTTTGCAAGTCCAGTTAGCCAATGGTGTGCAAATTCAATTAGTCCCGCTCCAATGATGGCTCCAACAAGTGTCCCTACTCCACCAATAATCGTCATGAGAAGAGCATCCAGTGTCACATCGAGCGCGAATACTGAAGTATTTACAAAACGTAGTGTAAGAACATACATCGAACCAGAAACACTTGCGATAACACCAGCCACAATACTTGCAATGATTTTATAATGAATCACATTGTAGCCTAGTGATTCTGTCCGTGGCTCATTTTCTCGGATAGCTTGAAGAACTCTCCCTAGAGGAGATTCTGTAAATCTCTTTAACACTAAAAAAACAAAAATCATAAGAATTAATGTAATAAAATATAGAGTCATCCGATCTTTAAAGACATCCGGGATGCGAAAAGTAAATCCGTCATTCCCCCTTGTCAACGACCTCCATTTTTCTGCTGCTACTAAAAACAATCCTGAGAACGCCAACGTCAGCATCGCATAAAAGTGACTCTTTAACCTTAATGAGAGTAAACCGACAACATAACTTAAAATGGCTGCCAGAATCATTCCAACAATAATCGATAGTAGAAATATAGGAACTGTTGGTTCAAAGCGATCTAAAAGAACTCCTGTAGAATAGGCACCTATTCCAAAAAACATGGCATGCCCGAATGAAACAATCCCTGTAAAACCTAGTAAGATATCATAGCTCATTGCAAAGACAGCAAAAATAAAAATTTGTGTAAATAAAATTAATATACTTCTAGTATCATTGATAAATGGATAGCATAGAAGGAACACAGCTGCTGCAATGTAGATAATATTAGCTTTTGAAGAACCAGTAAGAAGCTTCATTTCCTCACCCCTTTGCACCGAATAATCCCTGTGGTCTAAAAATTAATACAACAGCCATTAGAAGCATATTAACTGCTAGTGATAATTCTGGGACATAGTAGGCCATGAAGGATCCCGATAATCCTACTAGGATTGCTGCAAACAGGGAGCCTGTAATACTTCCCATACCACCAATAACAACGACAATAAATGCGAGTATTGCAAATTCCATTCCCATCTCTGCATAAATTTGACCGGAATATGGTCCTAGTAATACACCACCAAGTGCTGCCATAGCTGCACCTACCATAAAGACAAGCATAAAAATCCTTTTAATATTGATTCCAAGTGATTGAACCATTTCTTTGTTTATTACACCGGCACGAACAATTAATCCGATTTTTGTATTTTTAAGGATATAGTAAATGAGGAAGAAAACTAGAAATCCAACCAATATGATAAACAAGCGGTATTTGATTAAAATAACCCCGCCAAACTCCCAGCTCCCGCTTAAATATTCAGGGGTTTTCGCACTCAATTGGTTCGGTCCCCAAACGACCTTTAACATTTCAGAAAGAACGATCATAACCCCTAGCGTAATCAAAATTTGCTGAACATGATTTCCATATACAGGAGTAACAATGAATTTTTCCATAAGTAAACCTAAAATAAGGCCTGTAATCAGGGCAGTCACAATTCCGGCTACAAAGCTTCCAGTTTGCCCATATGACCAAACTCCTGCATATGCTCCCCAGGCAAACAAACCTCCATGTGCAAAGTTTAGGACATCCATAAGACCAAAAATCAAGGTTAACCCTGCCGCAAGTAGGAAAACTAACATACCTGTAGCAAGGCCGTTAATTGTTAAATTGATGATTGCTTCCACAAATTTTTCCTCCTTTCACCCATGAGTCCTACTAAGCAATTCCTAGATATTGTCTACGGAGTTGTTCATTTTCTTTTAACTCCTTCATTTCACCACGATGTACGGTTCTTCCATCGTCAATAATGTAGAAGCGGTCTCCGATCGTACTTGCCATGATAAAGTTTTGCTCCACGAGCACAATTGTCGTTTTTGACTTCATTTCTTGAATGGATTCCATTACTTTTTCAACAACAATTGGTGCTAGTCCCTTACTTGGTTCGTCAATGAGCAATAAGTCATTGTTATTGACATATGCTCTGGCAATTGAGAGCATTTGTTTTTGTCCACCACTGAGGTTTCCGCCCTTTCTTTTCCAGAACTTCTTCAAATCTGGAAACAGATTCAAAATATAATCTAGACGTTCCTTCGTTTCATCGTTTTCCTTTTTGATTGCAACTTTCATATTTTCTTCTACAGTCAACTCTCCGAATATCCCTTGATCCTCAGGGACATAGCCAATGCCTTTTGTGGCAATATGGTAGGTTGGTAGACCTGAAATGTTCTCACCATTAAATTCGATTTTTCCTTTAGCCGGTGGATTAAGGCCCATAATCGACCTTAAGGTAGTTGTTTTGCCGGCACCATTTCTGCCTAATAGTACGGTAACCTCTCCTTTTTTAGCCTCAAATGAAACGCCTTGAAGTATATGAAATTGATCTATATAGGTTTCTATTCCCTCAACCTTAAGATGCAGTGTCATCGTACAAACCTCCTAAATACGCTGATTGAACTGTTTCATTGTTCATGATTTCTTCCGGTGTTCCATCAGCAAGCAATCTGCCGTTAAATAAGACCATCACACTATCAGAAAGATCAAGAATCATATCCATTTTGTGTTCAATCAAAATGATGGTGCGATTGCCTTCCTCCTTAATTGTTTTAATGACCTCTAGGATTGCAGGAACCTCTTCAAGTGACATTCCAGCTGTTGGTTCATCTAATAACAGTACCTCAGTCTCCAATGCCAACAACATGGCTATTTCTAACTTGCGTTTTTCACCATGTGCAAGGTTTTTAGCGATTGCATCAGCTTTATTATCAAGAAGAACAAGCGATAAAATCTGTAATGCCTTTTCTTCGAATTGTCGATATTTACGGAAATGCTTAAACATTTGGTAGCGAACACCAGATTCCGATTGAACGGCTAAACGTACGTTTTCTAGAACCGTCAGATTAGGAAAAACATTTGTTATTTGAAAGGATCGACCGATTCCTTTACGTGTACGTGCTGTTGGAGATAATTTTGTAATATCTTCTCCCTGTAAGAAAACTTGGCCAGCAGTCGGTGTAAGCTGACCACTTAATAAATTGAAAAAAGTTGTTTTGCCGGCACCATTGGGGCCAATAATTGATTTGAAGTGGTTCGGAGGAACTGAAAAATTCACATTATCAACAGCTACATGCCCTCCAAAAGCGATTGTCAGGTTTTTCGTTTCGATAATATTCATCACGTATTTTCACCTCTTTTTTCTAAAAAGTAAGCTTCGGTAGCATTCCTACCGAAGCTTATAGATCAAATTAATTGCGAACTGGTGGAGCTGTTTCCTCAGGGCTTAACTCTCTCATTAAGACTGGAACTGGATAATCCACACCATCAACCTTTTCCAGGCGAATCGCATATAAAGTTTGAAGAGCTTGGTGATCTTCTTCACGGAATGTCATTTTTCCTTTCGGTGTTTCAAAGCTCATTCCTTCCATTGCTTCAATTAGTTTATCAGCATTCGTATCGCCATCTGTCTTCTTAATCGCTTCCACAATTGCTAAGGCAGCCGTCATTCCTCCTGGAGTAAATAGGTCAGGAACCTCACCATTGAACTTTTCTTTGTGTTTTTCAACTAACCAATCGTTAATCTCATTTTTAGGAAGCTGATGATAGTAAACGGTGAATCCTTCCATTCCAACTAACGCATCCATTGTTGCAAGTGCTGGGATATCTGGGGCACCTGTGGAAATTTTAATACCATTTTCTTGGACCTTCATATCTGCAATTTGGTTCCAAGGTGAATTTGCACCTGCCCACACAACAAATAAATAATCAGGCTTTGCTTCAATAATCTTTTGGATATTTGAAGTAAAGTCAGTTGCTGCAGGATCTGCATATTCTTCGTGGATAATCTCAGCACCTAAATCTTCAGCGGCTTCCTTAAAGGCTGCAACTCCATCTCGACCGAAAGCATAATCCGGTGCAAGGGTTGCAATTTTAACCCCTTCTTTTGCAATTGCTGCCGCACCTGCAACCGCATCCTGTGATGAATTACGGGCTGTTCTAAATATATACTCGTTCCAGTCTGCACCTGTTATACTGTCTGCTGCAGCTGGTTCAACAATCATAATCTTTTCATATTCTTCTGCTAATGGAAGAACTGCTAATGTATCTGCAGAACTTGATGATCCAACTAAGAAGTCAACTCCGTCTTCTTCAATCAATTTTGTTGCTTTTTGAATGGCAACTTCTGGTTTTGTCTCAGTATCCTCTACAAAGAATTCGATTTTTTGACCATTTACTTCCATTGTTCCGTCTGTTGCGTACTCGAGGCCGAGTTCAAATCCTTGTGTTGATTGCTTGCCGTAGGATTCAAGCCCACCACTTAATGAAGCAAGCACACCAATTTTGATTGGATCCTTTGATTCTTCTGCTGGTTTGTCTGAATCACCTGAGCTTGGCTTCTTTTCTTCTGTAGTTGATGATCCTGAGCTACATGCTGCAGCAATCACCATTAGCATGGCAAGCATGCTTAAAAAAAGCATTTTACGAAATGAGAAATTCTTCATTTTTCCTTCCCCCTTATGTTCGTTGAAACTGTGAAACCTTTGCATTCATCGTACTTGAGGATAGTTACAACTGAGTTACAAAATCAATTTTTCATACACCCTTCCATTGAATAACAGTAGCAGCCCATGTATAACCTGTTCCGGCACTTACTGCAACCGCAATGTCCCCTTCAGATAATTTCCCTTGCTCATTAGCAAAATGAAGGCCTATACACGGGTCAAGTGCCGACATATGTCCATGATGATCTAAATATATTGTGTTTTCTTCTGGTATTTGTAATGTTTGAAGTAGTTCTCTAAACATGGAGCGTTTCGTATGTAGTGGTAGAAGAACTTTAATATCTTGAGGTGAATAGCCGCTTTTCTGCAATGAATTTCGAATCACTTTTTCGAAATTGGGAATGGATACAGGGTCAAGTCTCTCCTTCATCCTGGATGGATTATGTACATCGATAAAATGTTGCCTATTTACTACGGTTTCAATGCTTGGGAAAAGCTTTGAACCTCCAGCAGGTACCCGAACATCTTCATAAAATGAACCATCGGTGATTATCGAGCTTTCCAGAATTTCACTTAAAGTGGAATTTTTCTTAACGAGTACAGCTGTCCCACCATCACCAAAATTAAACATAAACCTGGAACGAGGGTTTTCGTAATCAATGATCTGTGATTCCTTACAACCTCCAACTAGTAAAATGTTTTCTATAGTTTTGTCAGATGTAAGCATATCCTTGGCCACTTTTAAAGCAATTGGAAAACAAGAGCTCACATTCATTAATTCAAATGCATATGCGTTTTTCGTTCCTAATTCAAATTGAAGTTTTGGAGCACACGACCAGACTAAATAATCCTTATGTGGACTACCAAAATAGATAACAACATCAATTGATAAAGGATCTATTTTAGTAAGTAGTTGCTTTGCAGCCTCAATTCCAAGGTCAGTAGCCTGCATTGTATCGTCGGAAACATGCTTTTGATACAACCCGAATTTCTCAATGATAACCTGTTCAGGAATTCCGGTTTTTTTAGACAATTCCTCTGCTGTTTCAATACCTTTTGGAAAATATACACTTGTAGCTTCAATTCCAACATTTATCATACTAATCCCCCTTCTGATGGAGCCATCTTAAATGCTGCCCCAGTGAATACAAGTTCCTTTTTTATGAATTAACTAGCTGGTTCTTCTGAATTTTACCTGTCGCATTCCTTGGTAGTTTTTCGATAAACTCTATTTTTTGAGGAATCTTGTATCTTGCCAAAAACAGTTTACAATATTCAATAATTTCCTCTTCTGTTAGTAAACTCTCTTTCTTTTTTACAACAAAGGCTACTGGAGTTTCTCCCCATTTTGCATCAACAACTCCTACTACTGCTACCTCTACAACATCTGCTAACTGACCAATTATTTGTTCAAGTTCCAATGGGTAAATGTTTTCTCCACCGGAAATAATCATTTCTTTTTTCCTTCCCACTATATATAAAAATCCCTCTTCATCAACCCTTGCTAAATCTCCTGTGTATAGCCAGCCATCCCGAAGAGTTTCACCTGTTGCTTCTGGTTTATTCCAGTATTCTTTCATTACATTTGGACCACGGACAATGAGTTCTCCAATATCCCCCCTTTTAACAATAGCTCCCTTTGAATCTATTAATTTATAATCACAAAACATAACAGGCTTTCCAATAGACCCAATTTT
The DNA here is from genome assembly GCF_042680725.1 of Ferdinandcohnia salidurans. NCBI lineage: Bacteria > Bacillati > Bacillota > Bacilli > Caryophanales > Bacillaceae > Ferdinandcohnia > Ferdinandcohnia salidurans. The sequence goes on along the minus strand of NZ_JBHUEK010000020.1, from coordinate 1,694 downwards.
CCGTTTAGCGTCCTCTTTGGAAAGCATAAATAATGTCGGTGATGTTTCAGTCATCCCAAATCCTTGACCAAACAGTAACCCTTTTTCAAAAAAAGCCTGAATTAGTTCATGAGGACATGGTGCACCACCGTTATAAAACCAGCGTACAGATTGCAAATTTGTCTTTTCAAATGAAGGACTATGCAAAATGGCCTGATGAATTGTAGGAACACCCATTACAATAGTCACTTGATGCTGCTCAATCATCAATAAAGCCTTCTCCGAGTTAAATTTCCCCTCAGGTAAAATTATGGTCCCACCAGTAAAGAGTGTAGGAAAAGCAAATAAACCAATTCCACCAATATGAAAAAGTGGAAGTAACACAAGTGAACGGTCATTTGATGTGATATCGATTGCAGTACAATTATTGATGGCATTCCAAAACATATTATCCTGTGTTAAAACCGCTCCCTTTGGCTTACCGGTTGTTCCCGAAGTATAACAAATGATAAAGGGAGTGCTTTCATTAATCTTTAAAGAAAGGTTTTTATTTCTATCTTCAAGATTCCTTACGCTTTCAATAGAAATTATTTCTTTCAATTTACTTTTCTTCTGTAACGAAATAGCTGTACTTTTAAAGGTATTTTCTAAAAATAGAACCTCTGTCCCACTATCATTTAATTGGTACAAAAGCTCATTCTCCGTTAAACGAATGTTAAGAGGAACAGCGATACATTCTAGTTTTGCAATTGCGAATAATAAAACAATATATTCATATCTATTATTGGATAAAATCGCAATCCGTTCTCCTGCCATTATAGATAGATCTTGTTTTAAGAAAGTAGCTAACTTGTCTACATCTTGTTTCAAAGCTTTATAGGAGATCTGTTCTTTTTCTGTAATTATGGCTATACGCTCTGGATGTAATTCTGCTCTTTTATCAATCCAATAAGCAATGCCTTGCATAAAGTCTCCTCCTTGTTATCCCTTTTTAAGTCCATCAAATATTAGTGTCATTGCTGCTTCAAACGCCTCCTCCGGGACATCCTGTTGCTCCCAATACACCCATCTCATTCCAAGAAATTGACCAATTGACATTAAGCAATACGCAACCGTTTCTTGATCAATTTCTTTAAATTCCCCAACTTCGATGCCAGCAGCAAGACTTTTTAAAAAGCCATTTGCGAGTTTATCATAGTACCATCGATAAAGTTCTTTATCGACCACTACCGCTTGTTGAACAATACTATATAAATTTCTACGGCTCTTTACCCAATTAAAGAAAGCCTTGAAACCTTTCCTTTGTGCATCTTCGAAATTTTTGGATTTACTCATTTCTTCTTTTATTGCTAAACGAAGTTCACGATTATATTGTCGAATTAGTTCGTCAAAAATATCTTTTTTTGAGGGAAAATAATTATAAAATGTACCCTGAGCAACGTTTGCTTCTTGTGAAATATTTACAATTGAAGTTTCATAATATCCCTTTTGTCCAAATACCTCCTCTGCTGCACGTAATAGTTTCTCTCTTGTTTCTAGCCCTTTTTGAGTCAATATTTTTTCTTCAGACTTAATTGTTTCTGACACCTGAATCACCTCTCAGTTTTATTATATGTAAATTTTAGAATTTTACAACAACTTTTTTTCACAATAGAGTAGGCGCATGAATTACTCATGCGCCTCTCACAGATCCGTACGTGCGGGTCATCGCATAC
>NZ_JBHUEK010000019.1:0-8667 GCF_042680725.1 Ferdinandcohnia salidurans | reverse complement strand
TAAATACTTTTTTTTGAAAATATGGAATTATTTTAAAGGTGTGCAAGGCCAGTGGGCCTGACCCCCGACACGGTAATGCTTTACCGTGTCGGGGGTCTGGCACCAATATAGGTGCATTAATCCTTCTTGGATCAACGCTACCCTTTCGTTGAATTAGAAATTGTTCAACTCAACCTTCTGTTGTCCTTATTTAATCAACTATCCCTTACATATAAACTAAAAATCATACTTGTCTTCTTTTTCTTGTCGAATTTTTGTATATGTTTCAGTGAGAAGTACCGTATCTTCAACCAATCTGGTGATACGGAATAAAACATCATCATTTACGATTTCTTTTCTCAAGAAATCCTTTTCCTCAATAAATACATAAGTTTGCACGATTTGTGCTTTCATATATGAAAGAATTGGCTTTAATTGTTGCTCTGCAATCAAATAATGTTTTGAAGTACCTGCTGTAATAAACAAACTCACTACTTTATCTTGAAAGGCATTCACAGGTAATAAATCAAAAATGTTTTTTAAAGTAGCTGGTATAGACGCTTGGAATATAGGTGTCCCTATGATAATAGCATCAGCCTCCATTATCGTTTTTACGACATATCCCGTGTCACCTTCATAGTCTAAGTAATTCCGTCCATCACTGAACTGGATACTGTAATCTGCTAAATCAATAAGTTTCCATTCTACCTCTGGATAATTATCAGATATCTCCTTTTCAAGGTAATTCATTGCAGTCCGTGTTTTAGAACCAACTATTGAGCCTGATATTCCAACAACTTTCACGATTACACCCTCCTACTGTCTTGTTGTATATTTTTTTATTGCCGGTAAAATTTCATTGCCAATTAAATCTATGTTTTTCATTAATTTCTCAAATGGCACTCCACCAAAATCCATTTGGGCAATATAACGTTGATGTCCAAATAGTTCATACTGATAGAGGATCTTTTCAATTATTTGTTGTGGACTACCCACATTCAAGACATCACGATTATCTGCACCTTGAGCAAATCCGCGTTTTGAATAGCTCTGACCATTGATTAACTCCATTCCTATATTGATATGTGGATATACTTCTTTTTGAGCTAATTGTGTGGTCTCAGCTACATAGAAGAATCCTGCTGTGGCTACAGGTAACGTTGATGGATCATGTCCATATTCTTGGGCTGCTTGTCTATAAGCGTCAACTGAGTATTTAAAATTAATTGCTGGACCGCCTAGCATTGCAATTTGCATGGGTACACCAGCAATACCTGCTTTAATAGCACTCGCAGCGTGACCACCGACTGCTCTCCAGATAGGTAGTGAACCATTTAACGGTCTTGGTAGTATTTTTGCATTTTTTAATGAAGCACGGAATTTTCCACTCCAATTAACAATTTCTTCTTTATTTATTTTTAATAGCAAATCAAATTTTTCTTCATATAACTCTTCATAATCTTTTAAATCGTATCCAAGCAAATTAAATAAACCTACTCGTGATGCACGACCAGCAATTATCTCTGCTCGTCCGTTTGAAATCAAGTCAATTGTTGCAAAATCCTCATATACTCGAACAGGATCTAAAGTACTTATGATTGTCGAAGCACTTGAAAGCTTAATTCTTTCTGTTGCTTGAGCAATTGCTGCTAACACAACAGAATGGGCTTGTGTTGTAAAATATTCTTGGTGACTTTCTCCAACACTAAAAAATTGAATCCCTGCTTGTTCTGCTAACTGGGCTAATTCAATAATTTCTTGCAATCTTTGTTGTGCGGAGATTCTTTCTCCAGAATGGGGATTCGGTATATGATCACCTAACGTATATAATCCAAATTCAAGACCCTTATTCTGGTCAATTCGGTATTTTTCCATTTTAATTCCAACCTTTCAAAGTATAAACATTTTTCATTTCCTTACTCATTTCCATTATCCACCTACTATCACTTTTTATGAAGTACGCACTTAAATGTGGTATAGTATACAAAAAGATACTATTGTAAGGGTGGTGTATTGGAATGAAAATTGAACCTGAATTATGTCGTGTTGATGACGCTTTAGAAATACTGGTTGGTAAGTGGAAGCCGTTAATATTATTACATTTGTTGAAGGAAAGTACGCAGCGTTTTAGTGAATTGAAACGAAGTCTACCAGAAATCACACAAAAAATGCTCACTAAGCAATTAAGAGAGTTAGAAGATGAAGATATTGTAGAACGCAAAGTGTATGCACAAGTTCCACCTAAAGTTGAATATTCGATAACTGAATATGGAAGAAGTTTAGAACCAATTTTAGTCAAAATGCATGAATGGGGTTTAAATCATCAAAAGCATAAAATGCAAAAGCAAGCAGAAAAAGCATCGACTGCCCAATAGTCGATGCTTTTATTGATTTAATAAGATTTACTATACACTTCTTCTTGAACTAACAAGCAGTTTTCTGTTACTCCTAAACGATCCGAATAGCATCCTGATCAAAGCTTTCTACCCCTTCTTTGAAGGCTAATCTAGTTTTAAATCGATAAGTTAATGAGCCTGAAGATGCTGGAGTAGAGTTCGGCAACTTGAAAGTAAAAGGAATTTTATTGATGGTATCTGCAGGAATTGAATTGGTTGTTAAAATGGTAATACAATCGACGATTTCTTCGCTTTTCTCCTCATTATCTATTAGGACCAAATCACAATCAATCCGTTTCAGTTGTTGTATTGTAGTTCCGCCTTTAATCAAGAAATATCCCTTTACCTCCTCACCTGCCCTGTATGTTTCTTTTTCAAGAACAAGATCGATCTGTGCTGATCCTATTCCTAATAGTGCCATATATTTTCTTAGAATCATAAATATCCTCCTGTTTGATTTCGAGATTTCAAAACAAAAAAACCTTTACCGCTAGGCAAAGGTTTTTAAACAATAAAAGACCTTTACCAATAGGCAAAGGTCTTGCTAACAACGAATTGGTTGCCAACAAAGCCGAGAAAATAGAATTCTCCGAAATGACGACTTTGTTGTAAAAGCTACTCCCCTTTAAAAAAGGATATAGTATTCATTTATAATTTTAGTCTAAGGATTCTTCTTTTTAAAGTCAACCACATTTTTCATTTTAAGTTCGGATCAATTTAAAAGGTGAAAAATCATATTAATTATTCTTTTGTGACCCGAATAGCTTTAGAAGTGGATTTGGTTTTTTATCAATCACTTTCAACTCATCCATAATGAGATTCTTTTCATGACTCGCTAACCATCCCTTAAGCTCTTCCTTATTTCTACAATGGGTTAAGTATATTTCTCCATCTTTACCTACTGCATTAACTACAAATCTATTCGTGGTTTTCCCCATAATTGTCACCCTTTTTCTAAAAATTATATTTAGTAAATGAACCACGGTTACTTGGACTTTAATGAATACAATGTACTAATACAAATAGATTGATATTTTATAGTCACGTTTTGGCAAAAATCGAGACTCTGTTAAAGGGTAATTCTCAATATGCATTACGTGATTTATGAATGTTATTCTAATGCCTCACTTAAGAATATGTCAATACACTTTACAATTTCATCTTAAAAGTTTAATAATCTTTAGAAAAGGGCCTGACCCCCAGCATGGTAAAGCACTACCTCACTGGGGTCAGTTGTTTTTTTAATGAACCACAATTTTTGTCTCCACTATAAATAGGATATAATGACGATACAAATATTCTTAAAGGGGTTCACTTATGCAAACTTTACAAAAGCTTTCTAATCGTCTCTTTTACCTACCTCCAGTTCAAAAAACAGATCGTCCAATATTGGTAGCCATTGTGGGAGATGATCAAACATTGTTAATTGATGCTGGGAATTCGTCTGAGCATGCTAAACTATTTAAACAGCAATTAGCTTCCCATCACATAAGCGGAGGTATTCTCGCTCTTTCCCATTGGCATTGGGATCATGTATTTGGCCTTTCTGAAATGGACATGCCTTCAATCGCAAATAGCATGACCTATCAAAAAATAAAAGAACTACAGACATTTTCATGGGAAGACAAGGAATTGGATGAACGAGTTGAATCAGGAGTAGAAATACCATTTTGTGCAGACGCGATTAAGCTAGAGCTTGGAAATGATCGGAATGTTACCATACCAGATCCTACCCTCATTTTTGAAAAGCAAGTAAAACTGAATCTAGGTGGGGTTACCTGTTTCATTGAACATGTGGGTGGAGATCATTCGCCTGATTCGAATCTCCTCTATATCCCTGAGGAAAAAATGCTGTTTCTCGGTGACTCCCTCTATGCCAATATGTACGCAGAAAAATGGCACTATACCGTTGAAAAGATGGGGAAGCTTCTGGAGAAGATCGAAGGTTATAATGCGGAGATCTATTTCTTATCTCATCATCCAGCACCATTGAATAAAGATGAATTTTCATCCTTTGTTACATTATTGAAGACAAGTGCTGAGTTAACGGTGAAATATCAAGGCGATGTAGACAAAATGAAAACCGAGATGTCCTCCCGTTTCCACCGTGAGTTAACAGAGGACGATTTAGAAATACTCACGTACTTTGTGAATGGATATGTGTAATATGACGATGACCCCAAGGATTATTTACCTTGGGGTTATATTTATTTGTATCGAAATTGACCCTTTCTTTCCACTACTCCCTCCATCTTCATAAAAGAATTCAGTTTGTTACAACATTTCAAACAGAAATATGAAGATATTGTGAATTGTATCACAAATGTATTTTTAAGTTATTAAAGGGAGTTATACTGTAGTTGATTGAACAATAAATCTTCCAAGGAAGGTGCAAGGAAATGAAAGGTACAGCTCTATTAATTAATAAGGATCACACTGTTACAGTCTTGGAAAACGTTGAACATGTTGTATATGAAGACCTGGCAAGTCTCGCAGATTCTAAGAATTTAAAATGTACCATTAATGACAAAGAAATTCAGTTTGACCCCATTGATCAAGTTGTTTGGTATGAAGAAACCATTGACTGGGAATACGGGTATTAATTTATAGAAAAATTTCATCATTCACAAAGCTTGCCGTATCTAAATTACAGCAAGCTTTACTTTTTTTCGGCAAAAAAAGATCAATTTTATGGTGTCCCCCTAACATATTGGATAACTATTCCTCTATTTCCACATTAATCTACAAACCTAGACAAAACTATAGTATAATTTATTAGATTAATAGATTCGCGAGGAGGTACATAAGTGGGTAATAAGAAGCTATATATGTCCGTGACGACGACTGCCATCATTGCATCTGCATTTTTTGCTGCAGAAGAGGCCGAGGCAGCAAGCACGTACAAAGTTCAGAGTGGTGATTCACTGTGGAAGATTGCTCAAAAACATGATCTGACTGTTTCACAATTGAAGTCTTTAAACAATTTAACAAGTGATCTTATTTTCCCGAGTCAAGTTCTTAAGACAGAAGTAAATTCTACAAGCAGTTCACCAACCAGCAATACGCAACCTACAACTGAAAAAGAAACCCAAAAGCCTAGCACATCAAAGGCAACTACATACACTGTAAAATCTGGTGATACACTCAGTGGTATCGCAATATTACATAAAATTTCTCTAAGTGATTTAATGAAGTGGAATAACTTGAATTCTACTCTTATCTACCCAGGAAATGTATTTGTTGTAAGTAAACCTACTACAACCGAGAATCCAAGTAAACCTACAACTGAGGAACCTACTACCTCTACTCCTGAGAAAATAGAGAAACCTCAAGAAGAACAGGTAAAAACTGCTACTGTTTATACTGTTAAATCAGGCGATACCTTGTCAAAAATTGCAGTAAACTATAAAGTGACAGTTGCAAACCTAAAGAAATGGAACAACTTGAAATCCGATATGATCTACATTGGTCAAAAGCTAAATATTGGCGATGGCGCTAAAGTTGAAACACCTACAGTTGAAACTCCACCAACCAATAGTAGCTATAATGTCAATCAGTTGATTAAAGTAGCTAAAGACCAATTAGGAACACCATACGTCTGGGGTGGATCTAGCACAAACGGATTTGACTGCAGTGGGTTCATTTACTATGCATATAAGGCAGCAGGATTAGATACGAATCGCTATTCCAGCGAAGGCTACCATATGCGCTCTTATTATGTTAATACACCTCAAATTGGAGACTTAGTATTCTTCCAGGGAACCTATAAATCTGGTATTTCACATGTTGGAATTTATGTTGGGAACAACGAATTCATTCATGCTTCAAATGACGGTGTTGTCATTTCGAATGTAAATGACTCTTACTGGAAAAAACATTTTGAAGGATTTAAGAGGTTTTATTAATAAATTTTTAAAAGCATGAGGAAGTCCGTTCTTAGGAATGGACTTCCTTTTTGTGTCCGAAGATATAATCATTGCCGTTCTCCCTTTTTCAATCGTGATTGGGTTCATGGTCATCAGTTTACTTAAATCCTTACATCATGAAGAAAAGTTCATGAGAAGTACAGAACCGAGAAAAAGCAAAAAATTGAAAACAGCTGTGAAACCGTAAGTATAGGTGCTACACAAAAAGTCGGATGACATTGTCCGACTAAATGTATGAAAAGAGGCTGCCCCATAAGGGACAGCCTTGTTTTCTACTTCGCTGCAATTTAGGAAAACACAAAGAAAAAACACTTCCTAGTTAATGGGAAGTGTTTTTTGATACCTGAGGCCGGACTCGAACCGGCACGCCATCGCTGGCAGTGGATTTTGAGTCCACCGTGTCTGCCATTCCACCACTCAGGCGTATATAGAAAGAAAAAAGACATCAGAAGATGCCGAGGACCGGAATCGAACCGGTACGGTAGTCACCTACCGCAGGATTTTAAGTCCTGTGCGTCTGCCAGTTCCGCCACCCCGGCAAGTCATAAAAAAGCACTTACATTCAGTTTAAAATAATGGAGGCGGCAACCGGATTCGAACCGGTGGTAAAGGTTTTGCAGACCTCTGCCTTACCACTTGGCTATGCCGCCATTGGAGCGGAAGACGGGATTCGAACCCGCGACCCCCACCTTGGCAAGGTGGTGTTCTACCACTGAACTACTTCCGCAAAATATTATCATTAAATAAAAAAAATGGCTGGGCTAGCAGGATTCGAACCTACGAATGACGGAGTCAAAGTCCGTTGCCTTACCGCTTGGCTATAGCCCAATGTTTAGCTGCGTATCAGCAGAAACTCTATAGAAATAAAATGGGGCGACTGATGGGAATCGAACCCACGAATGTCGGAACCACAATCCGATGCGTTAACCACTTCGCCACAATCGCCATAATTAGATTGGCAGGGGTAGTAGGAATCGAACCCACACCAAAGGTTTTGGAGACCTTCGTTCTACCTTTAAACTATACCCCTATTATATTTAAATTTAAATAAAAGGTTACTAATTAAATGGTGGAGGGGGACGGATTCGAACCGCCGAACCCGGAGGGAGCGGATTTACAGTCCGCCGCGTTTAGCCACTTCGCTACCCCTCCACTATTAAATTAAAAATGGTGCCGGCGATAGGAGTCGAACCCACGACCTACTGATTACAAGTCAGTTGCTCTACCAACTGAGCTACACCGGCATAAATATGGTGGCTCAGGACGGAATCGAACCGCCGACACAAGGATTTTCAGTCCTTTGCTCTACCGACTGAGCTACTGAGCCACTACATATGGCGGTCCCGACCGGGATCGAACCGGCGATCTCCTGCGTGACAGGCAGGCATGTTAACCGCTACACCACGGGACCATTTTTATTGAATATTTCGTCTTTTGTTTAAGAACAAATATTATATTACTATATTATTTCGTTCTAGTCAACAACTTTTTTTTTGGTTGCGGGGGCAGGATTTGAACCTACGACCTTCGGGTTATGAGCCCGACGAGCTACCAGACTGCTCCACCCCGCGATAATGATATTTTAAATGGTGGAGGATGACGGGATCGAACCGCCGACCCCCTGCTTGTAAGGCAGGTGCTCTCCCAGCTGAGCTAATCCTCCATAATGGTGACCCGTACGGGATTCGAACCCGTGTTACCGCCGTGAAAGGGCGGTGTCTTAACCGCTTGACCAACGGGCCAACTTACTTGTAAATATATATATAGTGGCGGAGAGCAAGGGATTCGAACCCTTGAGACAGTGTTGACCGCCTACACGATTTCCAATCGTGCTCCTTCGACCACTCGGACAGCTCTCCAAATGGCTCCGCAGGTAGGACTCGAACCTACGACCGATCGGTTAACAGCCGATAGCTCTACCACTGAGCTACTGCGGAATGATACAAAACCTAGCGACGTCCTACTCTCACAGGGGCAATGCCCCAACTACCATCGGCGCTGAGAAGCTTAACTTCCGTGTTCGGTATGGGAACGGGTGTGACCTTCTCGCCATCGTCACTAGATAAAGTAAAGACAAGTATTATTATACTATCTTTAGAAAATATTTCAAGAAGAAATTTTCATTCCTTCAAAACTAGATAACGTATTTACATTCATTTTAGAAGTGATTTGGTTAAGTCCTCGATCGATTAGTATCAGTCAGCTGCACATGTCACCATGCTTCCACCTCTGACCTATCAACCTCGTCATCTTCGAGGGATCTTACTAGTTTAACACTATGGGAAATCTCATCTTGAGGTGGGCTTCATGCTTAGATGCTTTCAGCACTTATCCCTTCCACACATAGCTACCCAGCGATGCCCTTG